>CAYXUT010000032.1:0-20504 GCA_964468005.1 uncultured Magnetovibrio sp.
ATGAACTCTACCGGCACCAGCGCTGTGTTCGCAAGATTCCGAGTGCAACACATGACAACAGCCTTAAAGAACCTGAACAAAACGTCAGACTTTGGGAACTCTTGTTCTTCATCTACTGTAGTTGGCTGGAAGAAAAGAACTTACAGCGACGGAAGTCTACCTGGCTACAGACCTACCAAAGGGCAGCGCAACAATCTCTATTAGTCATTTGAAAAATATTAGGTTATTGAAAGGAGCACTGGCAACCAACGAGTTATGTCTGGTAGTCGCCAGTGCAATCGCCGTGGCTCATGATGGCAACGTCATTGTTAAAAGTGTTTCCAGCCAGGTCGTAACAGCAATGTTGGAGTTGCCAATCGTAGCAGGTAATCCTACACAATAAGCTCTTAAGAAATTCAGATACCAATCAAATTGTAGTGCTGTGCCGGCAGCGTGACCACTAATCCGTCCAGTTCCTTGACCATGGTGATCTGGCACCCAAGCCGCGAGGTCTTGCAGACGTCGAAAGCGAGGTCGAGCATGTCTTCTTCTTCCTCGCTGAGTTGCGGCAGTTTGTCGAACCAGACTTGATCCGCAATCACATGACAGGTCGAGCAAGCCATCGAACCCTCGCATGCCCCCTCAAGATCTATACCGTTTTTTCGCGCGATCTCGAGCACTGACCAACCCTCGGGCGCTTCCACTTCGTGGGCTTCTAGTTGAAGGTCAATAAACGTCATTTTAAGCACGAGTGTTCGTCCAGTGGATAGGCACCGGCCTCTAACGCTTCAATCGCGATTTATACAGAAAAGCTCTCGCCGCAACCGCAGACGTTCTTGGCGTTCGGATTACTGAAAATAAAACCCGACTGCAGCTTGTCTTCCTTGTAATCCATTTCACTGCCCATGATGAACATTACGGCCATCGGATCGATGAATATCCTCACGTCCTTGCTTTCAACCACTTCTTCGAGACCAACCTTTTCTTCCGCATATTCAAAGACATAGGAAAGACCAGAGCAGCCCTTGGTTGACACAGAGACGCGCAAACCGGTTATCGGCTTATCGCTTCTCTTGATCAGCGCTTTGACCCGATCAGCAGCCGCGTCGGTTAGCGTGAGGAGTTCCGGGCGTTCGGTATCAGCTTTCATGTCGTACACCTTCATAGACCCTACATAGTCTCAAAACATGCCGAGGGCAAGTTTGGCGTCCTCAGACATACGATCCGGCGTCCAAGCCGGCTCCCATACGATCTTGGTCTCGATCTCACCCGTGCCTTTGACAGTCGCAACAGCATCCGACACCATACCCGGCATCTCACCTGCCACGGGACAGCCAGGCGCCGTCAGCGACATCTCAACGGACACGTTGCCGTCCTCATTGATATCTATGGAATAGATCAGACCAAGATCATAGATATTCACTGGAATTTCTGGATCATAAACGGTTCGAATGGCTTCAATAACGGCCGGTTCGTCCGCAACCTTGGCACCCGGCTCTAAGGGCGCTCCCGACTTGGCAGAAAATTCCGTCTGTTCATGATCCGGCAACGGCGCATCGTATCCATGAGATTCCACTTGTTTTTTCCTCCGTTCTCAAACGGCATTGGCCGGCAAATTGCCACCGGCTCGGCCGAGTTTTTTCATATGTTCAAGCATCGCCATCATGCCAACTTGGCGTTGGGTGGTCAGCGCACCTAGATTGAGCTGGCGCACATGCTCTTCCGTTAATGCATTCAA
Organism: uncultured Magnetovibrio sp.; assembly: GCA_964468005.1. GTDB lineage: Bacteria > Pseudomonadota > Alphaproteobacteria > Rhodospirillales > Casp-alpha2 > TMED8. The sequence goes on from CAYXUT010000032.1 coordinate 1,718, forward strand.
TTCGTCTGTCGTCAAGCCGCTGAACGCCTGCACCATCATCGAGACCAATCCCTTGACGATAATTGCATCCGAAAACCCCCTGAAGAAATGACGCCCCTCCTCCATTCGATCGACGATCCAAACCTTTGACATGCAACCGTGCATCAGATTGAAATTGGATTTCCAGTCTTCGGAAAATTTGCCTTCATCGGCCTTCTTGCCGATATCGATGATATATTCGAAACGTAGATCCTCGTCGTCGATGATCTCAAGCGCTTCAACGAATTCATCAAATCGTTCCATGCCAAGATCCGCGCTCATGCCAGCATCTCCATGGCTTTCTCGATCGCCGCTACCAATGCATCAACATCTTCGCGGCGGTTATAAAGCGCGAACGACGCACGCACCGTACCTTCGATACCCAGACGGTCCATCAGAGGCTCCGCGCAATGCTGGCCGACACGCGTCGCGATACCTTGCCTGTCCAATATCGCCGCCACGTCAAAGGGGTGTAGACCTTCCACCAGAAACGAGATGATCGCCGCCTTGTCAACCGCCGTTCCAAAAAACCGGAACCCCTCGATTTCGGCTAGGCGCTGGTTGGCATAATCCAAGAGGCCTTTCTCGTGCGCGTGAATGTTTTCCATGCCGAGATTTTCGACGTACTTGATTGCGGCGCTCATGCCAATGGCTTGAACAATGGGCGGCGTACCCGCCTCGAACCGGTGAGGTGGCTCGGCATAGGTGATACCATCGAAACTCACACGCGCGATCATGTCGCCACCGCCTTGGTAAGGCGGCATGCTTTCCAAGATTTCGGACTTCCCATACAGCACACCGATGCCGGTCGGCCCGTAGAGCTTGTGCCCTGTAAAACCGTAAAAGTCGCAATCCAAGCCCTGTACATCAACGGGCTGATGGACGATACCCTGCGCGCCATCGACCAAGACCGGTACACTTTGCGCATGCGCCATTTCGACCAAACGCTTGATCGGCACACGCGTACCCAAAACGTTGGAGCATTGGGTAATGGCAACCAGTTTGGTCTTGGCATTCAATAGCGCTTCGAAGTCTTCCAGCCGAAACTCACCTGTATCAGTAATCGGCACCACCCGAAGCTTGGTACCCTTTTTTTTGCACACCATGTGCCAAGGCACGATATTAGCGTGGTGTTCCATCTCGGAAATGATAATCTCGTCGCCGGCATTAAGGTACTTCTCGCCCCAAGTATTGGCGACAAGGTTAATGGATTCCGTCACGCTTGAGGTAAACACGATGTTCTTATCGCTCGGCGCGTTGATGAAACGCGCGACGGTCTCACGTGCTTCTTCGTAGGTATCTGTTGAGCGCTGGCTTAGGTAGTGAGCACCCCGATGCACATTCGAGTAATAGCTCTCGTAGACTTCGCGCACCGCGTCTATGACGACGTGAGGCTTTTGCGCGCTAGCGCCACTGTCCAAATAGACCAGCGGCTTTCCATAAACTTCACGAGAAAGAATCGGAAAATCCTGGCGCACGCGCTCGACATCGTAGGCAAGTGTTGTGTCATCGCCCAATGACGGGTTGACCATAGGTTTCATGCTGCTCATTCTGCGGCGTGCTCCTTGGTCCATTCCTCAGCGAGAAAGCATTGGGCCGGCAAACGGTGAACGACCAGATCAGCCATCGATTGACGCACCGCCTCATCTGAAATCTCTTCAAGCGCTTCGGCAACAAAAGACTGGATAAGGAGGTTGCGGGCAAGGGCGTCGGGAATACCGCGTGAGCGAAGATAGAACAAGGCTGTGGTATCCAACTGCCCACATGTGGCTCCGTGCGAGCACTTGACGTCGTCAGCGTAAATTTCCAGTTCCGGTTTGGCGTCCATACCCGCGTTGTCGGACAGTAGCAAGGCTTTCGATAACTGATGACCATCGGTTTTCTGGGCATCCTTGTGAACAACGATCTTGCCTTGGAATACGCCTTTTGATTCGTCGTCTAGTACGCCCTTAAACACCTCGCGACAGGTGGTGCGCGGCACCGTGTGTTCGATTACGGTGGTGTTGTCACAATGCTCGCGGCCCTTCATCAGATAAGCGCCGTTGAGCCCGCAATGCGCACCTTGCCCTTCCAAGCGGACAAATGCTTCCGTCCGAGAAAGCCGGCCGCCCGCCGACATGCAAAATGTCTCGTAGGTAGCATCACGGCCAACACGCACGTGCATAGAGCCCAAGTGCGTGGCCTCCATATTTTCCGTCTGCACACGGTAATGGCGCAGCTTAGCATTATCGCCGACATCGATCTCAGTGACCGAGTTCGCAAAGTACGGACCGACGCCAAGACCATCATGATGCTTGATCAGCGTCGCCTGACTATTCTCCTCCATGACGATCAAGTTGCGCGGATAATAGGCCACCGGCCCATCCGTCAGGCCGGCAACAAACACCATCTCGACCGGTGTCTTGACAACCACGCCCTTGCGCACCCGGACAACGACCCCGCTATTCATCATGGCTGTGTTCAAGGCCAATAATGGCTTCGCCACCAGCCACCCGATCCGGCCGAGATAGGCGCCGACCCACTCGGGATCCTCCGCCATGGCATCTGCAAGAGATTGCACGAGCATACCGTCCGGGAGATCGTCGAGCCTGGAAAAATCAGCCCGAAGACAGCCATTGACGAAAACAATGCGCGGCGTGTTCGCGTCACCTGGAAACAATGTTGGCAACTGGTCCACGTTGGCCGCACCATCAGCTTCCGTAACGGGGCGGAACTCAGTGTCTTCCAAAGACCTCAACGGGGTATATTTCCAATCTTCCATTTTAGTATGCGGTAGGCCGAGATCACGAAACTGCTCGATACCGCCGCGCCGCATTGAATCGAGCCACGTCAAGCCATAGCCCGGCAACCCAGGAAGCTGCGTCTCAAAATCGGCCAGAAATCTTTCGTTGGAGGAGTTCACTGTAATTATCCTCCGTCCTACTCAGCCGCCTCAGCAAATTCGGCGTAGCCCTTTTTCTCAAGCTCGTGGGCTAAGTCCTTGCCGCCGGAACGCTGGATACGGCCATGTGCCAAAACGTGCACATAGTCGGGCACGATATGATCGAGCAGACGCTGGTAGTGCGTGATCACCAGCGTTGCACGGTGCGGCGAACGCAGCGCGTTGACGCCGTCGGAAACAATTTTCAAAGCATCAATATCGAGGCCGCTGTCGGTCTCGTCCAGCACGGCAAGGGCCGGATTGAGCACGGCCATCTGCAAAACTTCGTTTCGCTTTTTCTCTCCGCCCGAAAAACCAACATTTACAGCGCGTTTCAGCATGTCGTCAGAAATGTCAAGTTCTTTGGTCTTTTCGCGCACCAGCTTGATAAATGCCATGGCGTCCAATTCTTCCTCGCCCCGATAGCGGCGCACAGCGTTAAGTGCTTCTTTCAGAAAGGTGGTAGTGGGCACGCCCGGAATTTCAACCGGATATTGGAAGGCCAGAAACACCCCCGCTCCGGCGCGGTCTTCTGGGCTCATTTCCGTCAGGTCTTCTTCCTTGTAACGGATTTCGCCCTTGGTGACCTCGTAACCGTCACGCCCGGCCAACGTGTAGCTCAGCGTGCTCTTACCCGAGCCGTTCGGCCCCATGAGCGCATGGGTTTCGCCAGCATCGATATTGAGATCGATACCTTTGAGAATTTCCACGCCATCTACAGCGACGTGTAGATTCTTGATTTCCAACATTGATGATGACCTTTGATCTTCATGCCGCAACGCCAACCTCAGCCGACGCTACCTTCCAAACTAATGCCGACGAGCTTCTGGGCTTCAACGGCGAATTCCATGGGCAACTGCTGCAACACTTCGCGACAGAACCCATTAACCACAAGCGCCACGGCGGCTTCCTGGTCGATGCCGCGCTGGCGTAGGTAAAACAGTTGATCCTCGTTGATTTTCGACGTCGTCGCTTCGTGCTCGACGACGGCGTTCTTGTTCTTGCTTTCAATGTAGGGAACCGTGTGGGCGCCGCATTGATCTCCGATAAGCAGCGAGTCACATTGCGTATAGTTACGTGCCTCTGTCGCTTTCGGTCCCATCCGCACGAGCCCTCGATAAGTCTGATCCGAGCGTCCGGCCGAAATACCCTTGGAGATGATCTTCGAAGTCGTGTTCTTGCCCAAGTGAATCATCTTCGTGCCAGTATCGGCTTGCTGGGCGTTGTTGGTAATGGCGATGGAGAAAAACTCACCAACCGAATTGTCGCCCAGCAGAATGCAGCTTGGGTATTTCCAGGTAATGGCCGAGCCTGTTTCAACCTGTGTCCAGGAAATCTTGGAGTTGCGGCCACGGCAGGCACCGCGCTTGGTGACGAAATTATAAATACCGCCCTTGCCGTTTTCATCGCCCGGATACCAGTTTTGCACAGTCGAATACTTGATCTCCGCATCGTCCATGGTAACCAACTCGACGACGGCGGCGTGCAATTGGTGCTCGTCGCGCATCGGTGCGGTACAGCCTTCAAGATAACTCACGTACGACCCCTCGTCGGCTATGATCAAAGTCCGTTCAAACTGGCCGGTGTTCTCGGCATTGATGCGGAAATAGGTGGAAAGCTCCATCGGGCAGTGCACACCTTTCGGCACATAGACGAAGGAACCATCGGTGAACACGGCGGAATTCAGGCAGGCGTGTTTATTATCGGTGTATGGAACGACACTTCCGAGATACTTCTCAACCAACTCAGGCCATTGCTGCAAGGCCTCCGAGATTGGGCAGAAAATGACACCGACCTCTTCAAGTTTGGCCTTGAACGTAGTGGCAACAGAAACGGAATCGAAGATGGCATCTACGGCAACCCCAGCCAAGACTTCTTGCTCGTGCAGCGGAATACCGAGCTTCTCGTAGGTCTTGAGTAGTTCTGGATCGACTTCATCCAGGCTTTTGGGCTTGTCGGCGGCCGATTTGGGCGCCGAGTAGTAATAGGAATCCTGATAATCGATGGCCGGAAAGTCGGGCTTCTGCCATTCGGGCTCCGGCATATTGAGCCAGTGACGATAGGCCTTAAGCCGCCATTCCAAAAGCCAATCGGGCTCGCCCTTCTTGGCCGAGATGAAGCGGATGATATCTTCGTTAAGACCCTTCGGCGCGGTTTCCATTTCGATGTCGGTGACGAAGCCGTACTTGTACTTCTCTTCCGTCATCTCGCGAACTTGCGCCACTGTGTCTGGTGCTGCGATCATCTTATTGTTGCCCTTATCGTTCAATCATCATTGTCATGCCGCTGCCCGGCTATTGCCCTTGCGCTTCCAAAGATCGAGCCATGCGTCGATGAATTTCTCCACGTGGGGTTGCGTGCTGCTGTTTCCAAGGCTGACGCGGATCGTCGCAATGGCGTTGTCCTCGCCGATCCCCATGGCATCGAGAACGTGGCTCGGTTCGACCTTACCGGCGGAGCACGCAGAGCCGGCACTGACCGCCACACCGGCAAGGTCAAGCGCCATCACCTGCGTATCGTTGCGCACGCCGGGCATTGTCATGCAACTGGTATTCGGCAACCGGGCTGCGCCAGCGCCAATAATCTTCATATGCGGCACTTCGTCAAGCAGTTGTTTCTCCATACTATCGCGCAAGCCCACCATACGATGGGCTGAGTTCTCAAGATCGCTCGCCGCTAGGCACGCCGCCACGCCAAATCCGACAATCCCAGCAACATTTTCCGTGCCGCCGCGAAGACCGTGCTCTTGACCTCCGCCCAAGATAATTGGCCTAAGATCGTCGCGCTTGCGGCAAATTACTGCACCAACCCCTTGCGGTCCGCCGATCTTGTGCGCCGACAGCGTCATGAAATCAACATTCCAACCAGAGAAATCGATGGCAACCTTGCCTGCCGCCTGCGCGGCATCGCTATGAACCTTGGCGTCATGGCTCCGCGAGATTTCGACGACGTCCTTGATTGGTTGCAAAACGCCGGTCTCATTATTGGCGGCCATCACCGAAACAAGCGCCGGAGTTTCATCAGCGCCAAGCAACTGATCGAGGGCGTCCAAATCGACAACGCCATCGACAGAAACCGGAATGACGTTGGTATTCTGAGATTTCATCAGTGCGACCCGCAGAACCGCCGCGTGTTCAACCGCCGAAACCAAGATTCGCGGCATCCCACATCCGGCGAGCACAAGGTTATTGGCCTCGGTGCCGCCCATGGTGAAAATCACTTGTTCGGCGTCAGCACCAACCAAAGCCGCAACCTCTTCACGAGCTTTCTCGATCCGGCGGCGCGCTTCGCGGCCAGGCGCATGCACGGACGACGGATTGGTCGCGCCAAGCGCCATCGTCTCAGCCATGGCCTTGATTACCTCGGGCTGGGCCGGCGCGGTTGCGTTGTAATCGAGATAGACGCTAACGTCCGTATTCATGGGTCGAATTTTCCGATCAGGCGAGCAAAAGGTCTACTCAGCCGCGAATTCTGCCAAGCTCGAGCGTTCAGGCCGGTAGAGCTGGCCGCTACGTCCGCGCACGCGTTTCTCGACTACGTCTTCGAGCGAGGTGGAGCTCAGGTAGAGATAGATGTGGTGGCCCAATTCTTCCCACAGATCATGGGTCAAGCAACGGCTCTTGTTGGCCTTGCAGCCGGCTGGCGACCCGGGACTGCAGCGCGTCGTCTGGATCGGCTCGTCGACCGCCACGATAATATCGGAAATCCGTATATCGTCCGGAGCACGCGACAGCAGGTAACCACCACCCGGCCCGCGCACACTATTCACTAGGCCACCACGGCGCAACTTGCCGAACAACTGCTCGAGATAAGACAGAGAGATTTCCTGACGCTCTGCGACGTCGGCCAAAGCGATCGGACTACCCGTTGATTGCTTGGCCAGGTCAACCATGGCCATTACCGCGTAACGCCCTTTTGTACTCAGTTTCAAAGCACTACTCCTCCTAGCCTAGCTCCAACGCCTCGGGGAACTACTCCCGCGAAACGGTATTGGAAGCAATTGTTAACCCACTTTCTTTCGGTGGGAATCAGGTTTCGATTGTGGAACCGCCTCGGACACCTCGGCTTCCAGTTCCTCCACACGGGTGCTTAGCGCCGTCATTTGCTGACGCAACGCTTCAATAGTCTGCAACAGCGGATCGGGACAACCTTCCGACGGTGTGCCGTAAGCTTGAAATTCATGTGCTTTATCTCGATCGCGCGGCATCACCGCCCGTGCCGGAACCCCGACCGCCGTAACCGAAGACAGCACGTCCTTAGTCACCACCGAATTGGCACCGATCCGCGCATGTGCGCCGACCACGATCGGGCCAAGGATTTGTGCGCCCGAGCCGACGATTACGCCGTCCTCCAGGGTCGGATGGCGCTTCAGCCCGACCTGGGTATGCGAATCGACACTCGGCGCCACGCCGCCCAAGGTGACGTCGTGATAAAGTGTCACGTCATCGCCAATAACAGCCGTCTCCCCGATGACCACGCCGGTCCCATGATCGATCACAAGTCGCCGGCCAATCTCGGCGGCGGGGTGGATTTCGATAGCGGTGAATATCTTTCCGAGATGCGAAAGGAACCGCCCAAAAAGGAACAAATGGTGCTTCCATAGCCAGCTGGAAGCGCGGTGAAACACGAGCGCATGAAACCCTGGATAGCACAATATAATCTCCGCAGGCCCCTTTGCAGCAGGATCGCGTTCCATATAAGCGGTAATATCTTCGCAAAGTTTCTTGAAAACCATGGTTCCTAGGATATTTTGGCGCCGGGCCTACTGAACAGGCTACCGCTTTATGTAAGAAAAACCGAAATCCTCAGCTCGCTGCTATGGCTATCATATAGGATGCCCGACGATTTTAATCAAGTATAATGGCCGTACATTTGACTAATAACTGTTTGCAAAATCACGACGATATTTGGTTTTGGGACAAAGTGACTGAAATTATTCACATTTTTTTTAGGGTTTAATGATACTCATGCCTGAAGTAATTTTCAACGGATCCGAAGGACGGCTCGAAGGCCGCTATCATCACTCCAAGATCACCAATGCGCCGATTGCGCTGTTGCTGCATCCGCATCCACAGCACGGTGGCACCATGAGCAACAAGGTGGTCTATACGCTTTATCAAAGCTTCGTCAGACGCGGCTTTTCCGCGCTCCGGTTCAATTTTCGCGGCGTTGGCCGTTCACAAGGCATTTTCGACAACGGCCAGGGCGAGTTGAGCGATGCCGCATCAGCCCTCGACTGGATGCAAAGCCACAACTCGAATGCAAAAATTTGCTGGATTGGCGGATTTTCTTTCGGCGCCTGGGTCGCCATGCAATTGATGATGCGCCGCCCGGAAATATCCGGGTTCATTTCCGTATCACCACCGGCTAATATTCACGACTTCGCTTTTCTGGCGCCCTGCCCAGCTTCGGGCCTAATCCTGCATGGTGACAAGGACGATATCGTGCCCATCGTCAGCGTAGAGAAACTGGCAAAAAAACTGAAAAACCAAAAGAATATCAAGATCGATTACCGCGTGCTCAAGGGTGGCGATCATTTCATGCTGGAACACTGTGTCGAGCTGATGGCGATGATCGACGACCATCTCGACAAGGCGCTGAAAAAGAAACCCGCCTGAGACTAGGCCGCTTTATATATCTGTCCACCCGGCATCGGTTTGCTGACACCGGTAGTCTGCGGATAGCTCAGCGGCATACCAAACAGCGAACGTGCCGCCAGAAAAGCAAAGGCCTGTGCTTCCAACGTATCCCCATCCCAACCAACGACCTCCACCGGTTCCACGGGCACCCCGATCCTGGCGCGCAACTCGGCCATGATTACCGGATTGTGACGTCCTCCGCCAGTAACCAGCCAACGTAATGGAGCTGCCGGAAAATGATCCTGCGAGCGCGCAACCGTTTCCGCTGTGAAGGCGCTCAGCATCGCAGCACCATCCTCTGTCGACCCTCCTTTGAGGCTTGCCAATAAATCCGCAAACTCGTCACGGTCAAGGGACTTCGGTACAAGACGGTCGAAATAGGAATTGGTGAGCCAATTCTTAAGAACATCTGGGCGCACGGTACCAGCTCGTGCTAAACGGCCGCCCTGATCGCAAGCTTGGCCGGTTCGACTGTTGACCCAATCGTCTATCAACGCATTGGCAGGCCCCGTATCAAAGGCGATTGCGCCACCATCAGGGCTGATCCAGGTAACATTGCCCACGCCACCCAGATTAAGAACCGCCAAAGGCCTTTCCAAAGTACGACTGAGCGCCACATGATAGACCGGTGCAAAGGGCGCGCCCTCACCGCCGGCAGCAACGTCGGCGCTGCGAAAATCGGAAACGACATCTATACCCGTCTCATGGGCCAGTAATGAAGCATCTCCGATTTGGCAGGTAATTCCATCCTTCGGCGCATGGAACACAGTTTGCCCATGAAAGCCGATCAAATCTATATCTTGTGTTTTTAGCTCGGCCCGCTGCATTAGAACGCGAATAATATTGGCATGACAAAGTGTCAAATGCCGAATGATGCAGACAGTAGCATCACTGCCGTCGGGAGGATGACCCGCAAGAGCACGCAAACGCTCCCGGAAATCGGCATCATAAGAAATTGTCTCCACCGGACCAAAACCGAAGATCTGATCGCCATCGGTTTCGATCATGGCAGCATCGATACCGTCCATGGAGGTGCCGCTCATCAATCCAATTATACGAAGGTGACGCTTGTCACCAGTGCCGTTCATTTTAACGGTTCCTTTCCAGCCTCCGCTGCGGCATTGTAGTTACTCCGCCTATAGCATAAACCCTAGAACCGCAACCCGCCGGAATGATGCCGCCCGGAGATCGAAATGGGCCAATACAAATCGGAATTCATTAACCGCGTCATTGAGCGTGGCTACATGCACCAATGCACCGACCTTGATACCTTGGACGCCCTGGCCAATGGCGGCATCGTCACAGCTTACATTGGTTTTGACTGCACGGCGCCCAGCTTGCATGCCGGCAGCCTAGTTTCAATTATGTTGCTCCGGCTATTCCAGCAGGCGGGCCATAAACCGATCGTGCTGATAGGGGGCGGCACCACAAAGGTCGGCGACCCCTCTGGCAAAGACGAATCTCGTCAGTTACTCGACGAAGCCACTATCGCTTCCAACATGGAGGGCATCAAACAAGTCTTCTCCAAGTACCTGACCTTCGGAGATGGCCCGACCGACGCGATAATTGTCAACAACGCCGATTGGCTGGACGGCCTGCACTACATTCCCTTTTTGCGTGACTACGGACGACATTTCTCCATCAACCGTATGCTCGGCTTCGATTCAGTTAAGCTGCGGCTTGAGCGCGAACACCACCTGACCTTCCTGGAGTTCAACTACATGATCCTCCAGGCCTATGACTTTCTCGAGTTGTCGCGGCGAAACGGCTGCACATTACAGATGGGTGGTTCCGATCAATGGGGCAATATCATCAATGGGGTCGAGTTGGGCCGACGTGTCGATGATGTGGAACTATTTGGCTTGACGACGCCACTGCTAACCGCAGCCTCGGGCACCAAAATGGGCAAGACCGCTACTGGTGCGGTGTGGCTCAATGCCGATATGCTGTCGCCCTATGACTACTGGCAGTACTGGAGAAATATCGAAGACGCAGACGTCGGCAAGTTCGTTCGGTTATTTACCGAGTTGCCCATAAGCGAGATATCCAGGTTAGAAAACCTTCAAGGCGTGGAGCTAAATGACGCCAAGAAAGTTCTCGCCGATGCGGCAACGGCGCTTTGCCACGGCGAGTTAGCGGCAACGGGATCACGCACCACGGCGGAGCAAACTTTTGAGCGGGGTAGAAAGGCGGAAGGCTTGCCCACCATCGACATTCCTGCCGATGAACTGAAATCCGGAATCGCCATCATTGAACTTTTCTGCCGGGTAGGCCTCAGCAATTCAAACGGCGAGTCACGACGCTTGATCCGCGGTGGCGGCGCTCGCCTCAACGACACCGTCATCGCCGGCGAGACGATCACGGTATCCAGTGCTGATGCCGATGGTAACGGCGTTATCAAACTTTCCGCTGGAAAGAAGCGGCACGTTCTGGTCCGTGCCGCTGGGTAGGACGGGGCATGGCGACGCTTCTTGAGAGAAACTCCGTTTTATTACGAATTCTCGCGGCTTCACGCTGTTTGTTACTATTGTCCTGGCTACCTTGGGGCTAATTTCGCGTTTTTTTATTCCCGGGTGCCGGCGGTGACGATGGCGAGCAACTGGCGTTTTTCCCAGTTCTTCGATTGGGGTTGCCAAATTCACACCCCGCCTCTGGTCACTTGGCTATTGATCGGTCTGCAGTCGCTAGCCGGTCCCGATGTGTTCTCAATCATGGCTTTGCGCATCGCGATCCTTTTCGCTATCTACAGCCTCAGCCTTCGCATCGGCAAGCTTCTGTTTAATGACGAGCGTCTGGCAACCTTGTCACCTGGTCGGTGAAGAGCGTCCAAATTCCCAAAACGGCGACATTAATGGTGTTACGCAAAAGTGCCTTAAAAGCAGACATTGCGGACGACCATCCCTCAACGGTTATTACTGCCCTGATCCCACCCATGGAATCAAACCGCATCAGTTGGAATTCATCCTTATCAAGGATGGCCTAGAGAATTGCCGTTAAACTTATTGAGGATTTGGTGCCAAATCTCGACCGCTACCAAACGGTTTCTCCGGCCGTGATTTGGAAAGAATGCCGAACACATTGCGCAGAAATCCGGGCGCCAGCGCCGACAAAGGATTGACCGAAACTACCGGTTCCTCCACCGGACCCGTCATGGTGTAGGTCACGGCAAACATCCCGCCTCCTTTCTCGCCTCCGGTGAACAAATCACCAAGCAGCGGAATATGTCCAAAAGCTGAGTTAATGGCATAGGCCGGGATCACAGTCCCTTCCAAATCGAGAATATCCGCGTGACGAAACACCTTGCCGGATGCCGTAAAACCGAGCGAAGCACCCGTCGCTTTGGCATCCTTTAGACGAAATATTCCGTGTGAAAGTTCAAACGGAATGTCCAGATTAATGAAAGCTAACCCCGCACCTTGTAATGCCTCCAAGAGACCCGTCAGTGACATGATGCTCACAATATGCGCCAGGGTGGGCGCATTGATAATCCTGTAATCATCGACGTTGATGTTGCCCCGTAATGGCTGGCCCGGTTTGGCGTCTTCATAAACGCCGCTAATGCGAAGCTTTCCGCCAACCATGTTGGAGTAAATATCCAACATCTTGAAGATTTCGCCGGCATTCTCCGCATGCATGGAAAAGTAACGTTTGCCGTCGGCGCGCGGGCGGATCGCAAGATCGAAGGTCTCTCCATCGCCAAACCTGCTATTCATTAGCACGGTTTTCCACATATTCTCGGCACGCACGAAGGTCCCGGAAACGTCGTATAGTTCCCGCTTATCATCCAACCAGACCTTGTCAAATTCCATCGCCAATGTCAGGCGATCAAGAAACGGATGATCGACCTCATCGGCATTGTCTTCAGCCATGATGTCTTGCCAAAATAGCGAAAGATCGAGTGCTGGACCATGAAACCCGCCTTCCCATCCACCATCAGTTTTCGGGATCAGAGCGCCTTCCATCTGGGTGCGGCCAATCGCGACACTGGAAAACTCCACCTTCTCCACCCCTGTGCCATCAAGCGCGTACTTGGCCTTGCCTTGAATATTAAGGTCGTCGGCCCGCAGACTGAACTTCGGGACATCAACAACCATGCTATTTTCCAGGTCCACAACCACCGCCGCGCTTCCCTGTTTACCGATCGGCTTGGACCAAACAAAAGCCGACGTCAAAAGGGCTGCGTTGGTAATATCAGCATTCATCTCCAGTCGACGATCGGCGCCATCAAAAACCGTATAAGTGATGTCCGATTTCACGCCACCCCGGATGTAGTCCCAAAAGAACGGTTCCAATTGGAACCCTGTATCTTGCACTTGCCGCAGATCTCTTATCTCAGCCTTAAGATTGAAACGGCTTCGAAAGTCGGCCTTCTTAGTGAAATTCTGCCGCCAAACCAGTTTCGCCGGGATCTTGGCAATTTTGACATCGCCTTTGACATCCATGCCGCGCCCATCGACCCGGAGATCAAGACGACCCTGATCGATATTCAAGCCAGGGAACACGTTGCCAATGCGAACGTCCGATAAGCTCGAACGCGCCCAAAGTTTAATCCGGTCCAACGGCAGTTCTTTCTCAAGCATGAAGAATAGCTTCAGGCGCGTGTCGGCCCCGCCGGAGGCCTGCTTGAGATTCAGATCCAGCGACGAAGTAAACTGGAACATCTTGTGGTCGATATATGCGAGCTTGTCCCGCAAGCTGCCCTTGATCTTGAGGTCTATGTCTGCGAACTGGTCAACCTGGTCGAGACCAGTGATCACGATACGCCCACTTTTCAACTCAAGGCCCTTCGAATGGCCGCTTTCTGAATAGACCGTTAAGGACTTGGTATCGAACCGTATCTGAGCCGATACGTCTTGTATAGGTGGTATCGGCGGCAAATGATCGACAACGGTCCCCAGGACCTTCATGTCGCCTTCGATAGAAATCATGCTTATTTCTGTGGCGGTTCCAGCTATTATTTCCATGTCGAAATTCAGGCCTTCAACATGGCCACCACGGAAATGCTTTAGAATCCACTGCCGCGGGTCACGACCAACGCTCTTCGGCCAATACCGAGGCAGTTCATCCATAGCAATCCGGTCACCCTTACCCAAAATACGATATCGCTTTGGACTAGCGACATCGCCATCGCTTTTCAACGCAACCGAAAAATTGACAACCGGACCGCCAAGATCGGCGACTACATTTGTCAATTCGATCAGCACGCTATCATTGGTAAACCGACCGCTCGCACTTAGGCGACGAAGCGGTTCCGTATGAGCGATCGGATCTGGCAGGTTAATTTTCGTGCCTTCGGCAAAAACGGCGTCGAAGTTTTTAACTTCGATACCCGATCCAGCGCGGAAAACCGCTTGGAGCGTTGTGGAAACGACGGCCAATTCTTGTTCGTAAGGAACGGGCAGCACTAGCGTTCCGCCCTTACCATTGATCCTCGCGCTGATTTGTTCAATTCCGCCATCAATGGGAAAGATTACACCCAAAGTTCCCGATAGCGGCATATTGAGGGCCTCAAGCGGGGCAAGATCCCGGGTCAATCTGGAAAACACCGCCGGTTCAACATCGCTGAAATTAAAGTCCAAGCTCACACGCCTGTCGGCGTACCGGTAGGTCCCATCACCAACCAGTTCCGTCGTCCTGCCATCTTGATCAAGCACTAGGTTAACCTCGCCGCGGAGCCCCTCATCGATCTTGTCAAGGCGGATATCGGCTACCGGTAGGTTCCAAGTGCGTTTCAACACCTCGTCTCTAATTGCCACGGCGCCACCAATGATCGCGACACGGCTTAGATAGCTCATGGGCTGGTTCAGGCTTGGCTCCGCCATCAACCGATCAAGAAAACCGAGCGCCAGCATTTCAGCCCTCGACTTGGTGTCATCACGCCCAAAACCAACATCTATGGTGCCGTCGCTCTCACGCCGTACGCTTAACCGTGGGCCATAAAACTCGATACTGCGCGGCGCGATTTTCCCGTGCAGCAAGGCATCGCCGCTAATCGAAAACCAGACCTCAGGAACGCTGCCGATACCGCTGCCGTTAGCGGACAAGACAGTGACGTCAAGCACTCGGATATCGAGCGCACGCTGCCAACCGGCCCATGTGAATATCGCATCACCAAGTCTTAAACTGAAGTTGGGATGATCGGAGTTTACCGCGCGCTCAAGATATTCGGTCAGAAAACCGAGCGAAATCGGACCCTTCGACAACTGCCAGGCAAGCAGGCTGATGACGATGGCGAAGCCCGCGCCAAGCCCGCCCAACAACTGGATGATAATCTTGGCGGTACGCCGTACCATTCTTTTACCTCAAATCCTCGCCCCACAGACTGCTCAAGCAGCCTTGACCGGCGTCCATCGATCCCGCAGTCTGCCTATTCTGGAAACGCTTTACTATGCCTCAATTTCGCTTCATCGACACCATTCAATCGATCCCAGAACCATACGATTTGGCAACCGCCGAAACGGCGCGCCACGACTGGTTGGCCGCGATCGGCGAACAAGACACTAGGTCCGGCGCACCAGCCCGAAAAATCGCCGAAAGCGCTCTCAAAACGCCGCGAGCGCGCGCGCTTCTAGACTGCATTTTCGCCAACAGTCCTTTCCTTTCCATGTCAACCATCCGCGATCCAGCTTTCGTCTGTGATCTATTGCTCGATGGTCCCGAAAATACTATGAACAACATCCTTACCGATATAAGGCATAAGAGCAAAGGCTCCCTTAACGACAATGACATAAGCCATCTTCTCCGGATTGCGAAGCGTCGCACCGCCATAACAGTTGCGTTCGCCGATATTGCCGGAGCGTGGACACTGGAGCTGGTAACCGGCGCACTTTCCGACTTTGCCGATGTGGCTCTAGACGTCGCGGCTACACATCTAATGCGCCAGGCCGCCGGGCAAGGTGCTTTTCAATTGCGCCACACTAACGATCCACTTCGTGATTGTGGCTTGATCATAATCGGCATGGGTAAGCTTGGCGCTAGGGAACTCAACTACTCCAGCGATATCGATCTTATTGTCCTCTATGATACGGATAGGATAGAAACTTCCACGCCCGACCGCCTACAGGCCAATTTTGTCCGCCTAACACGTAACCTCGTGAAACTAATGGATGAGCGTACGGCCGATGGTTATGTATTCCGGACGGACCTGCGGCTCCGGCCCGATCCCAGCGCAACGCCGCTCGCCCTTTCAGTGATCGCCGCTGAGACTTACTACGAAAGCCTCGGCCAGAACTGGGAGCGCGCTGCGATGATCAAGGCGCGCACCATTGCCGGTGACAAAAAAGCTGGCGAGAAATTTCTCAGGCATCTGACGCCGTTTGTCTGGCGTAAAAACCTGGATTTCGCCGCCATACAGGACATTCATTCCATCAAGCGCCAGATCAACGCTCACGAAGGTGGCTCTGATATCCAAACCCATGGCCACAACATTAAACTCGGCCAAGGCGGCATCCGAGAAATTGAGTTTTTTGCGCAAACCCAACAATTGATCTGGGGCGGACGACAACCGAACCTACGTACGCCAACGACGGTGCGCGCGCTGTCTGACTTAGCTGCCTTCGGCCAGTGCGAGGAGAAAACTGCAACAGAACTGACGGAATCCTATGAATTTTTGCGCCGCGTCGAGCACCGCCTGCAAATGATCAACGACGAGCAATCGCACACGCTACCCGAAGCTTCTGAATCATACGACCGACTGGCATTATTTCTCGGCTACGGCTCTGGTGATGCGTTCTCAGAAGAGTTGCTCATGCATCTTAATCGGGTTCATCTTCACTACAGCCAACTTTTTGCCGATGCCCCGTCACTTGGCGCAGAGGACCGGGGCAATCTCGTTTTCACGGGCGGCGATCCCGACCCAGAAACGCTGGTGACGATCGCCGCCATGGGCTTCCAAATACCCGAGACTATCGATGGACTGATCCGCGCCTGGCACCATGGCCGCCACCGGGCAACTCAAAGTGCGCGGGCGCGCGAGATCCTGACCGAACTGATGCCAAGGTTGTTGCAAACCATGGCCGCAACCGCCGATCCCAATGCAGCGTTTCTCCGCTTCGACACATTCTTAAAAGGCCTGCCGGCAGGCGTTCAGCTTTTTTCGATGTTCCAGGCGCATCCTCAACTCCTGGATCTCATCGCCGAGATCATCGGCATTGCACCACGCCTAGCGCGTCACATGAGTTCCCACCCCTCTGTTCTTGATAGCGTCTTGGCTGATGATTTCTTCGGCTCCGTACCCGATCAGCCGACGATGCATAAAGATCTTAAAGCAGTCATGGCACAGGCGGAATATTTTGAAGCTATGCTTGATGCCTCACGCCGTTGGGCTTACGACCGACGCTTTCAGGTGGGCGTACTCAACCTACAAGGCTCACTATGCTCCGATCACGCATCGCGCGTGCTTAGCGATATTGCCGAAACCATAGTGCAGTGCCTGTACACACGGGTCGCCGACGAGTTTGCACGCAATCATGGTGTCATTGAGGGTAGCGAGATGGCTGTGGTAGCGCTCGGTAAGCTTGGTAGCCGTGAGATGACAGCCAGCTCGGACCTTGATCTTGTGTTCATCTATAACGCCCCGCCAGGCACCGAATATTCCGATGGCCTCAAGCCGCTACCACCAACGCAATATTATGCCCGGCTCGGTCAACGGCTGATCAACGCCATCACGGCACTCACTGCGGAGGGAAGCCTATACGAGGTCGACATGCGCCTGAGACCATCAGGCAATGCCGGCCCCGTGGCCACCAATATTGAAGCCTTTCGTAATTATCATACTAAAGATGCCTGGACTTGGGAACACATGGCCCTAACCCGGGCCCGTGTAGTGCAGGCTACTTCGGCGGAGTTCGCCACCGATGTCAGTGCGGAAATCAAGGCTGTGTTGACCCGCCCCCGCGAACCGGAGAAATTGCTACGCGATGTGGCTGATATGCGCGCGCGCCTGGCGCGCGAAAAGCCGGCTGAGTGCTCATGGTCCTTGAAACAATTGCGTGGCGGCCCGGTCGATATCGAGTTCATCGTTCAGTACTTGATCTTGAAACACGCTGCTGAACATCCCGCCATTCTCGCCTCTTCGACACTTGAGATGATTCGCAATCTCGTGAATGCGAACCTGCTTGACAGCCATACCGGAGAACGTTTATCCGCCGCCTTCCAACAATGGCAGAGGCTTCAGGGTATGCTTAGCCTGACGGTCGAAGACGATGTCACAGCTGACAAAGTTTCCGAGTTCTCGGACGCTCTGAAATCTCGACTCGCCCGAGTGGGCGGTTCGGAGGACTTTGAGGTGCTGGAGAGATCCATGCATGAGCTAGCGGTTGAAGTCTCCGGTCTGTTCCAAGAGCTAGTGGAGGCCCCTGCCAAGACCCTACCCACAACTCGCAAGCATAGAAAAGAGGAGCCGGTACCGTTGCTGTAAGCCTTTTGATGGGCACAGTCATGAGTTCGGACTTGAGGCCAGGAAGCTTCGTCTCTCGATCTAATATTGGCCATATTTTGGATCATAACCGCTTGATTCATGCTCCGACAGGCACGATTTTATGGCAAATTCCAAATTTGTGCTGAGACGGAGGACACGATGGCTTTAAATGTAGGCGACAAAGCGCCAGCTTTTTTCCTGCCGACCGACGGTGGCGGTATGCTTTCCCTGAAAGACCTCAAAGACAAGATGGTTGTGCTCTACTTCTATCCGAAAGACATGACGCCCGGTTGTACGACCGAAGCACAGGATTTCCGTGACTGCGCCGAGGCGTTCAAGAAAGCCGGCGCGATCGTCGTCGGGGTGTCGAAAGATAGTGTTAAACGCCACGACAATTTCAAGGCTAAGCACGATCTCAACTTTGCTCTCGTCTCAGACGAAGATGGCAGGCTTTGCGAGGACTACGGCGTTTGGCAGAAGAAGAAGCTTTATGGGCGTGAATTCATGGGCATTGTCCGCGCCACGTTTCTAATAGATACCAAAGGCGTGATCCGCGAGATCTGGCCCAGGGTGAAGGTCAAGGGCCACGCCGAAGCCGTTCTAGAAGCTGTCCAATCCTTGTGAGGCCTGTCGTCATACTTCGCGACACCGCCGTTCAGGTTTTGGCAGAACCCAATCCAGTCACCAAGATCGAATTGGGCGAGCGCTTCGCCGCCGCTTTGAGCGACGGCTTAATATCCGAAATTGGGAACCGTGGCCCGCTTCGGCGCCCTGCCAGCCCCCTGGCCAAGG
>CAYXUT010000033.1:0-20373 GCA_964468005.1 uncultured Magnetovibrio sp.
GCGGCGATACTGGCGCTGTTTGTGGTCAAGCCGGATAATCCAACGCGTTGCTCGGGCGGTTGATACCAAGCCCTTTGGCAGCTTTACACGATGAAATCACGAGGCAACAAAGATCCATAATCCCGAAGCGATCAGTAACGCGCCCGTGCCATGACTTATCCAATGGCCGGCCGGGGCGACTTTTTCCACCAGGACATATAAGGCGAGGCCGGTTATCCACCAAAGGTTCATGACGCCTCCATAGAAAAGTAGCGTCATGAGTACCCAGCAACATCCGAGACAGAATACGCCGTACTCTAGGCCCATTTTGAATGCACCAGAAGGACCGTTCCGCCACTTGTGAAGAAAAAAATTTAATGGCGACCGGCAATGGCGAAGGCACGCGTGTTTCAACGGGGTAAGTTGCCATATGCCAGCGGCAATCAATAACGAGGCTCCTAGAATCTCGGTGGTTGGCGCCATCATTGGTGATAGAAACTTGGTTTTTTCTAGTCCCCATTGTAGGAGCGTGGCCAATACACTGAAGGCTCCCCACGACAACACAAAAGCGGTCACAAATGCCAGGACAGCACCAATTGATCCATCGGATCTTGTACGGTTAAGCGAGACAAACATCAGTATCATAGGCGCCGCGCTTGGCAGCATCATCGCTAACATCATGACCCACCACATAACCAACATCACAATGGAATGATCGAGATCCCAGTTTCCTCTCCCAGTCATCATGCTGGGAATTTCCAACCCACCGCCCAACAATATGTAGGCCCATGAGCTACCCGCGATTAATATCAGCAAAGCAACAGTGATGGCGCGGTCGTGGCGTAACACGCGTTCAAACGAACGACTTATCCACTCCGCATCCATTGATAGGCTCCATATTGTGCTTAACGGTTAGTGCCTTCTCGACGATTTTTAGAAGGGCTTCGCTACTGGCGCGCTCGCCCGACCAGCTCAGCTTTCGCTGTTTTGACGAAAGGACCCAGAGAGCATTTAATATAACGAACTAAAGCTGGCAGCCCATGTAAAATATTGGGATCTGTATTTGCGGGAGGGACGGAGGAAATGATGGTGCAGAACTGGTCAATCCGTGGGGAATACATGGAAAGTTGCAATTGTGAAGTCCTTTGTCCTTGTCTACTGGGCCCTCGAAATGAAAATGGGTCAGCCCTGGCGGAGCCGACGGAGGGGCACTGTGACGTGCCGATGATTTTCCGAATTCACGAAGGATATCATGGAAAAGTGCGTCTAGACGGAACGATGGTGGGACTTTTTATCTATACTCCCGGTCCGATGGGGCTTGGAGGCTGGAGTTTTGGCCTCTATCTCGACGAAAACGCAACACAAGAGCAGAAGGATGCTTCCGAGAAAATTTTCAGTGGCGAGAGCGGCGGTGCCGTTGGCCGCTTCTTTGCCCCACTTATTAAGGATAGATTGCCAAACCGAATCGTAAAAATGGAACTTAAGCGCGACGGATCAAAAGGTCAGGCCAGGATTCCAGGGATACTTGAAGTCGCATACGAAGGTATTGAAGGCTGGGATGGTTCCGCGTCCTGGGTTGAAAACCTGCGCCATTTTGTTTCACGTCGGTTGTACACATGCCGGTCAACCCAGTCGGTCTTTACCGACCATGGTTTCAATTGGGACAACGCTGGCCGGAATGCATATTACGCCAATTTTGAGTGGAGTGGACCGTAAACGGAAGAACCCGTCGATTCGCTAACCTCGTATTTGAAGAGCGGGATCCAAGGCCTTGGCCGTTCTTGCAATTACGACCAGAGCCTCCGCGCCAACGATAGTGCAGTGAAAGCTTCAAATGACTGCGGGCGCCACCGCAACAGTGTGTTCTCTTCTGATTAATATTTTTTGAACTTATTCCGTACCAACACGTATGTCCGTCATCGAAACATTTGGAATATTTGAACCTGTTATCTAACGGAGGACCTAGCTTATCCTGGTTTGATGTTAAATCTAAGTTGTTGATATATAATACGAATTGTTTGTTGCACGTCAGGTTTGTAACCTGAACGTCGTGAGTTTAAACCCTATCCCGAAAACCAAATAAAATGCAATTAAATCAGAAACGTACAGCCGTGCGGCCCTCTTTATAGAAGGTCTTTTTGTGTCTCAGAGACAAAGGGTATGCTTTCTTATCTAGGTTCAACCTGGACGATGCCTCTTGACTATGTAACTGTGAGTTGAGGCGTTAGCCGTGACGGGCATCGTCCCGGGTGCAAAAACGGCGGTCTCAAAACCTATGCAAGAAGTTAATATAGTCACACAAATATTTTTGCCATTGTCCTTGGCATTTATCATGTTTTCTGTGGGCCTTGAGTTAACAATCGCTGATTTTAAGCGCGTTGCTATTCAACCTAAGGAATTCATAATTGGCACAATTAGCCAAATGCTATTGTTGCCAATGGTTGCTTTTGGTCTTTTATCCGTATGGCCTATGGAACCGGCATTGGCGGTGGGCGTCATGATTATTGCGGCTTGCCCCGGTGGTGTAACGTCGAACTTGCTGACCTATCTAGCACGGGGCGATACAGCGCTGTCCATTTCTCTCACGGCAATCATCAGTTTATTGGCAGTTTTTACGTTGCCGTTCATCGTCGGGTTTTCCATCAATTATTTCATGGACGGCCCGACGGCATCGGAAATTTCTATCGGTAAAACTATTCTTGGCGTATTCGCCATTACGACCGTGCCGGTTATCATCGGAATGTTCGTGAAGCAAATCAAGCCCCTATTTGCGGAAAAGTTTGAACGCTCGGCGCGGATCATTGCCTCCGTTCTATTTGTAGTGATCATAATTGGCGCGGTCCTCGCCGAGAAAGAAAATATTGTTGAACATTTCAAACAAGCTGGCCCGTTCACATTGGTTTTGAATTTGGTGATGATGTTGCTTGCCGCGTTCCTATCGAAGCTTAGCGGTCTGGGAGGCCGTCAGCACATTGCTATAACCTTGGAGTGTGGATTACAGAATGGCACCTTGGCGATTTTCGTCGCCGTCACCTTGATTGGAAACAAAACCATGATGGTGCCTGGAGGCATATATAGTCTGATCATGTTCGCGTCAGCGATCGCCTATTTGTTTATTGTCAAACAGAGCCCTTCGGAATCTGGTTGACCCTCGCTCCCATTACTTTGCCAGTCATATCTTATTTGGAGTGTCATTTAGTCTTGGTTCAATGGGTAATGTGTCGGCAATACAAAATAAGTCTTCCATCCATTTAGCAGCTTGAAGCAGTGTTGCTTCGCCGCGTGGTTTGCCGACGACCTGTAATCCCACGGGAAGGCCATCATCCGTAAATCCGCAGGGAATGCTTATAACTGGGCATGACGTCATGGTTAAGGCAAAGGTGATAGCAAACCAGTCAATATAGGTTTCGCACGTCTTGCCGTCGATTTCGTTTACGAAAGGCAACTCAACTGGGAAGGCTGAAATAGATGCGGATGGGCAAATAAGGACATCATGCGTATTGAAAAATTTTATCATCTCATGATAGAGAGCCCATCGAACGCGTTCTGCCTCGAAGAGCTGTTGAGGGGTGACGTCAAAACCCCGTTCAATGTTGCCGACGATATCCTCAGCAATTCGATCGCGTTCCTTCTCTAACAATTCACCCATCATTGTACCAAGGAGAACCGCGCGTAGGGTCTGAAAGCCTGCGAGTGCTCCTGAGAAATCTGGGATATCGGACGTCACTTCAGCCCCAGCCGCTTCAAGCTGGTTTGCCGCAATTGTGGCGACGTTAGCGACCTCCTTTGACATAGGAACAATACCTAAATCGGGGCTGAAGGCGATGCGGCCAGGGGCCTCTGGTTTAGTGACCTGGGCGACGAATGATCCAATCGTATCAAAAGAGAAGGGATCGTCCGCATGATAGCCTGCACTCGCATCCAGCATCAAAGCGACATCGGTTACATTTCGCGCCATTGGCCCTTCGACCCAAAGAGTATCGAAGGATTGTAGACGTTTGCCTCGTGGAACGATGCCAGGCCCTGGCCGAAACCCGACAATGCCGTTGAAACCAGCCGGTGTCCTCAAGCTTCCACCGAGATCATTCCCCGTGGCGAGCCAAGCTTGGCCGCTAGCGAGAGCGGCACCTGACCCACCTGATGATCCGCCGGCGCTGCGTCCCGTATTCCAAGGATTACGCGTTAAACCGTTAACGGGGTTGAAAGTATGTCCGCCTGCCCATTCCGGTACATTTGATTTGGCGATGGGGATACCACCTCGCGACTCGAGCATTTGGATAGTGGCATCGGAGGTTTCCGGAATATTATTCGCGTAAATAGCCGACCCGTATGTCGTGCGGACCCCTCCGACATCGTTGTAATCTTTCACTACAATAGGGAGGCCAGCAAGAAATTTTGGGTCATCCGACGCCTTAAGATTATTAGCCCGGTCCAAGGCCCTCTCGAAGCATCTGATTGGCAGGGCATTTATTTCACCATCGATGTTTTCGATGCGAGCAATGGCGGATTCTATTACTTCTGTCGGATGTAAATTACCCTGGCGAAGGTTGTCGACTACTGCCGTAGCGGTCATTTTCCAAAGTGAAGCGTTGCCCATGTGCTTTTACCCTTTGTTTCTTGAATCTATTTTTGATTCGGGCGACGTTCGATCAAGTATTATTTGGCCCATTTTCACAGTGACTATGTTAAAAGAAAGAACAGAAATTCGCACTAGCAATATTCAACATACCATCGGGTGATTAGATACATCGCCTGAAGGCTGTAGGTTCAAATCCTACCTTCGCAACCAATAAATAGCGTGTAACATAAATATGGTAAGGGTTTTACAACGAGGTAGGGACCTCACAGTGCCTCGGGTTACCGCCCCTCGGCTTCGAAAAGCATTGTTCAGATAGACTAAAACTCGGTCATGCACTAACATTCAATCTCGACCGTCCAATAGGGGCCGACCAATGGGTTCGGGCTACATAAATGCACCAACGATCATGACCGCCGAAAAGGCCGCAAAAATGATGGAAAATACCAACGGATGTTGATTGCGCAGATTTCCGATCTCCATTGCAGAGAAGTCGATGCACCAGCGATGCTGGGGAATGATAATAATTTCAATATTGAGCGCGCTGTTGCTCGCCTGAATAATTTTTCGCCGCGACCCGACCTAGTTCTAGCTACTGGTGACCTAACCAGCATGGGGCGGACGGAGCAATACGCCGCCCTTGCTGACCTGCTTGCACCGCTTGAGATCCCACTTTATCTGCTTCCTGGAAATCACGATGCGTACCGACCGATGATGGATAACTTTGCTGGCCAATATGGCCTGGTTGATGATGGCTATGAGTTCATCCGCACCGTAATTAATAGCGGCCCTCTCAGGCTCGTTGGGCTTGATACGTCGGTTGCCGACCACCACCATGGAGCAATCCCAGAAGAACGTATCCAGTGGCTGAATGAAGCGCTTTCTGTCGAGCCAGAGAAACCAACATTGATTTTCATGCACCACCCACCTTTCGAAACGGGCATCTGGTGGATGGACGGCATAGGCATTCTCGACGGCTTACACCGTCTCGCCAAGGTTCTGAACAATCATTCTCAAATCATCGGTATGACTGCCGGACACTTGCATCGCACTATCCATGCAACCTTTGCTGGGATCCCGGTAACCGTCGCACCGTCGACCTGCTATGCCGTCGATCTCGATATTCATGATGAAGCGCCGCCGAAGGTGACCGAAGAACCACCGGCAATGTTGTTACACTATTGGCAGGCGGATACCCTAGTCTCGCATACAGTTTTTTTAGATGCACATGAAACTCACGATATAAGGGAGCTAATGACCGATTGGCCGGGTCGTTTTGCGCGCATGCGCCAGCGTCAACCGCAACCAAAAGCGTTGGGGATGATTGAGTGATCGAACATGATCCATCTTATGCAAGACGTCTAACGCCGCTTCTTCAGAAAAGCATTTTCGCGTCGTGAAAATACTTCTCTCAAAATAAGGAAACTATATCAAACCTGGTTCAGGTATAGGGGGGACGGACAATTGACGATACAATCAAAGAAGACATAATTGATAGCTCACTGATCGCCGCAGCACGATGAGCCAGACGAAATTTTGGCGGAGCTTTATAGGACCTAGGAGACTGAACCTAAGTGGCTAAAATTTATTGCGAAACGAAGCATTGATGACGGCCCTGATGGGATCTTTTCCACCGCCTATCGAAGAGCAAGTCACTCTTGAGAATTGGCGTCAGCCACCATTTAATCGCTGGGGGTTTCAACACGTGCGCGAAATCATCCCATCAGCCGATATTGCCACCGAGCCTGACGATCTGTGGCACCTACCTTCGTTCGTATCCGATGCCCTCGACGATTTTTTTATTGAAGACGAGACCGTCGGTTTAATTCGATTTGATAAATTCTTTGAACTTACCCATTCTGACGCCTTCATTCTGGTCCATCAGGGACGTGTTCTTCTCGAGCGCTATGCGAACGGCATGCGGCGTGGCACGCCGCATATTCTTATGTCCGTATCGAAATCAATGTTGGGCTTACTCGTAGGTATACTCGTTTCGAGAGGACAGCTCGATGTTGAGGCTGATGCGACGAGCTACGTGCCCGAACTTAAGGGTAGTGCTTTTGATGGCACTACCGTACGACATCTTCTCGACATGCGTTCCGGGTTGGACTTTGAGGAAGATTATCTCGCGAAGGAAGGCTCGATTATCCAGTATCGTAAGGCTACCAACTGGAACCCGCTCGAACCGGGCGAAACGCCTTCAGACCTGCGGGCCTTTCTGCCTACCCTTACTGAACGCTCTGGTTCACATGGAGGCTCTTTTAATTATGTCTCACCTTGCTCCGATTTGCTTGGTTGGATAATCGAGCGAGCGTCGTCCCACCGTTATCCCGATCTCTTTTCCGAATTGATCTGGAGACCAATGGGTGCTGCCCAAAATGCCTACATTACTGTTGATCGGCTTGGAGCACCGCGATGCGCGGGCGGAATGTGCATGACGGCTATGGATCTTGCACGGGTAGGTCAATTGATAGTCGAAGGCGGTCGACGTGGTAACAAACAAATCCTACCTGAGGAATGGCTCGAAGATATTGTTTTGGCCGGAGATCCACGGGCATGGGATGCTGGTTCGTTCGCAATTTACTGGTCCGGCCGTGACATGCACTACCGCAGCAAATGGTATGTAGAAAGAGGGGAAAAACCGCTTTTGTCAGGCTACGGGATCCACGGGCAGCACCTTTTTGTCGATCCAAAAAACGCGATTGTCATAGCTAAACTCTCTTCCGGCCCACTTCCGGTCGATTCCAGGCAGATTTCTCTCACTATGAAGGCGGTGGACTCAATTCGGGCGCGTTTGATGGTATGAAGCGCGATAAATGATCCACAGATTTTTGTGGTCATTTTTCTAGTCTTTAGCAAGCTCGCGATACTCGAAAGTCCGGTCACCGGCACCGATTTTGATGGCTTCCTATTACACTTCCCGCAACCTTGCCGATTAGTATTTGCCAAGCGAAAATAAATATTGCCTCCCTTGGATCCAGACCGACAGAGTTTGCTTGCGGATAGTCTATGGCCTAGAATATCGCCTTAGCGAGTAACTAGTATTTCTGGAGCGAAACTAAATGTCTACTGAACTTGAAGTTCTTGTTTGGATATCAGGATTAACCATTTTGATGTGGCTACCATATATTTTAGCACACATCAGTAATGTGGGTTTAATACCCGCCCTGACCTATCAGGCCGACGAAACGCCTCTACCTGAATGGGCTGCGCGGGCCAAGCGGGCACACTATAATGCAATTGAGAATTTAGTGCCTTTCGCTGTGCTAGTAATGGTTGCGCACTTGACCAATGCAACGAATGAAGTCACAGCATCCGCAGCGACAGCCTATTTTTGGCTACGCTTGGCGCATTACGGGGTTTATGCTGCCGGCGTGCCGTTTGGCCGCACCCTAACCTTTGCTGGCAGTTGGGTAGCCCAATTTTGCATCCTGTATCAAATCCTCGTTATTTAACGCGGCCGATTTGTAAAGCCCCCTAATTACCTGCCACTCTACGGAACTTGCGGGGCACAAACATCTATCCACGACCCAGCGATACATCCTTTCTATGTTCGCTCTCGCGGACGGTTTTGCCTGAACATGAACGGTCTTGGAAAGAAGCCCAAAGAGTTTAGAAGCCATCGTTGGTATGGCGACCAGGGGCTACGAGCCTTCGGTCACCGTTCACGTGCCATGCAGATGGGGTATGACACTGAGGATTGGACCGGTAAACCGATCATCGGTATCATCAATACTTGGTCCGACATCAACCAGTGCCACGCGCATTTCAAGGAACGCGTCACCGACGTGAAACGCGGCGTGTTGCAGGCTGGCGGCTTTCCCATCGAGTTGCCGGCGATCTCATTGTCCGAACCGCTCGTCAAGCCCACCACCATGCTCTATCGCAACTTCTTGGCCATGGAAACGGAGGAGTTAATTCGCTCGCATCCAGTGGATGCTGTGGTGCTCATGGGCGGTTGCGATAAGACGCCGCCGGGGCTCCTAATGGGGGCCATCTCCATGAACCTGCCGGCGATCTTCTTTCCGGCCGGACCAATGCTGCGCGGCAACTGGAAGGGCATCAAACTGGGCAGCGGCTCCGACACTTGGAAATATTACGACGATCTGCGTGCCGGCATCATTACCGAACAGGATTGGATCGAAGTAGAAGAAGGCATCGCGCGCTCATTCGGCCACTGCATGACCATGGGCACGGCCAGTACCATGACGTCCATCGCCGAAAGCCTGGGCTTCGTGCTTCCCGGTGGCGCTTCAATTCCGGCACCCGATTCCAATCACCTGCGCTTGGCAGCGCGCACAGGCCGGCGCATCGTCAAAATGGCCTGGGATGACTTGAAACCGAGCGATATTCTAAGCCGTGCCTCTTTCGAGAACGCCATCGCCGCAGCCATGGCCATGGGCTGTTCGACCAACGCCATCATCCACGTAGTAGCCTTGGGGCGGCGCGCCGGATTCGATGTTTCGCTCACCGATTTTGACCGCATCGGCCGCGACGTGCCAGTGATAGCCAATATCCGACCCAACGGCGATACCTACCTGATGGAGGATTTCTATTACGCCGGTGGCCTGCGGGCGATGCTGAAAAATATCGAGCCACATTTACATGTTGGCGCGATGACCGTGACCGGCCGTACCATTGGCGAAAACATCGCTTCAGCCCAGGTCTATGACGACGATGTGATCCGATCCCTCGACAATCCTATTTACGAGAGTGGCGCGTTGGTTGTGTTGAAGGGCAACCTGGCACCGGATGGATGCGTAATGAAGGTATCGGCCATGGACCGCCGATTTCTCAAGCACACGGGGCCGGCATTGGTGTTCAACGATTATCCAGCCATGAAAACCGCCATAGACGACGACAATATCGACGCGACCGAGGATACAGTTCTGATCCTACGCAACGCCGGACCGAAGGGTGGGCCGGGTATGCCGGAATGGGGTATGCTTCCGGTGCCAACCAAACTTGTGAAGCAAGGGGTTCGCGACATGTTACGCATCTCCGACGCGCGCATGAGCGGCACCAGTTATGGAGCATGTATCCTTCATGTGGCACCGGAATCCTATATCGGTGGCCCCTTGGCTCTGATTGAGACTGGTGACCAGATTACGGTCGACGTGGAGAAGCGCCTGGTTCAGGTGGAGGTCGACGATGCTGAGTTGGAGCGCCGCCGCGCCGAATGGCAACCCTTGCCGGCCCGCTTTGATCGCGGGTATGGTTGGATGTTCTCCAATCACATCCTGCAGGCCGACAGCGGCTGCGATTTTGATTTTTTGGAAACCGAGTTCGGCGCACCTGTCGTCGAACCCGACATCTTTTAGAAAAAAATAACTATCACCAAACTCAGCGCGGAGACATATGAGAAACTCAAGCTTGAGAGCGCGACCCATCCGCAAAGGGTTGGCGTCATGGAATGCCTCGAGTTTGGTCCGGACGCCTGACAGCTACCTGCAAGCCCGAAGCTGTGCCAATGAAGCCTTGACTGCCGAACGGGATAAGCTTGAGATCATATGACTGGTGCCGAATTGCGTTAGCTTCGCGACCAGAGCTGGGCCTGACTTTATGCTTTGACGGCTTGTCAGAATTACTGCGAGTTTCAGCGTTCTCTGCTGCGGACTAAGGGAAAGATGAGACAATTGTCTGCTTTCGAAACCAGTATTTCCGAGGGGCTCGAAAGTCATTAAATTATCAGCCTGAAAGATCGACTTTTGCTGAGAGTGAATGATGAGGGGATGACGGTCTCGGTTCTCTCCACCACCCCATTTCATAATCATGAAAATTATGCTAGTTGATATATCAACAGTACATCACAGAATGGGAGGCTGCATTGGCTGATGCTATTAAACGCAAAAAGCGCACGATCACTGAGATTCGCGACTCAAAAAAGACCGGCGAGAAAATGGTCTACATGTCAGTTCCCGACTATACCTCGGCGCAATGGGGGGAAATGGCCGGGATCGATGTCGCAGTGGTCGGCGACAGTCTGGCAATGATTGCGCACGGGCATCCGAATACCATCCCCGCGACCATGGATATGATGGTCATGCACAGCCAAGCTGTCCGCCGAGGTGCGCCCAACACTTTCGTTCTTGGCTGCATGCCCTATCAAAGCTATCACACTATCGGCTGTGCGCTGACTAATGCGACACGTTTCATGCAGGATGCCGGCTGCGATGCGGTCAAGCCGCAGGGCGGCAGGAGCCAGGCTCATATTCTACAGGCCTTGGTCGATTCCGGTATTCCCACAGCATCGCACATTGGATTAACACCGCACACGGTTGCCATGTTCGGCGGCTTTAAGATCCAAGGCCGCACGGCGGAGGCGGCAACAAAAATTCTCGAAGATGCCCTCGCTATCCAGGATGCCGGATGTTTCATGCTGGAGTTCGAGGCGGTGCCGGGCAAGATCGCCAAACTAATCTCCGAGCAATTAGAAATCCCTACCATCGGCATCGGCGCCGGAGTAGGAACGGACGGGCAAATTCTGCTCGGCTATGATTTGCTTGGCGTTTTCACTGATTTCAAGCCGAAGTTCACGAAACGCTACGCTAAGCTGACCGAGGTGGCTGTCGGCGGCATCGAACAATATGTCAAGGAAGTCAAGGAAGGCAGCTTTCCGGACGACGACCACACCTATGGCGTCGATGACAAGGTTTATGATGAATTTGCTGCTTTGGTCGAGAAGCGCAAACAGATATAAGAGCGTCTGGCGGAACACCTGAAATGGATGCAATCCATGGCCCAGTCAAAAGCAAGTACAAAAATCAACCGAGACAAGGACGGCAGCCTGACGGACCAAGCCTACCAGGAGCTTGAGGAGCGCATCGTCACACTGCAATTGCAGCCGGGCGAAGTGCTGTCTGAGACGGCGCTTTCCGAGCAATTGGGCATAGGGCGCACGCCCATCCGCGAAGCGTTGCAGCGCTTGGCCCGTGAGGGGTTAATATTGATCCTGCCGCGCAAGGGGATCCTGGTATCTGAAATCAATCCCAGCAAACAACTTCTGGTGTTGGAGGTCCGGCGGGAACTCGAACGGTTGATGGCCCGTGCCGGGGCGGCTCGCAGGACCGGTCTCGAACGTGACGCCTTTCTGGCAATTGCCAACGGGATGGAGCACGCGGCCAGCGACAATGATGATATCGCCTTCATGCGCTATGATAACGAACTCAATGCTTTGATCTCCCGCGCCGCCCACAACGAGTATGCGCTGAGAGCCATCGATCTCATGAACGGCCTGTCCAGGCGGTTCTGGTATGTTCACTACAAGGAGGCTGCGGACTTGCCACTCTGTGCCAGGCTGCACGCCAGCGTTGCGCGGGCCATTGCCAATGGTGACCCAGAACAAGCGGCCGCGGCTTCCGATCGTTTGGTCGACTACGTCGAAACCTTCACTCGTGCGACGGTGGAGACGGTGCCGGTACGTTAAGCATATGATGGACCTGGAGACTGTCAACGACGCAGTAAGGAATATCGGCCTGACGCCGCGCGGCGCGTTCCATCCCGGCCCCAAGGATGGTGTCCCTGATCTTATGGACGGTCGTTCAGCTGAGACGGTGGTCTTGGCCGGCAACGCCGGGCCCGAGATGTGGCAAGCGTTTTCAGCTGCTCGTGATCCGTCGTGCGAATTGTTAGACGATTGGTCAAAGGATACATTGGTGCCCTTGGCGAGAACCTTCAATGCTAAGGCTGTTTTCCCATTCCAGAAGCCCTACCTACCATTCCAACGATGGGCGCAGAAGGCTGAGGCTTGCCACGCATCGCCGCTTGGAATGTTTATTCATCCGGACCACGGACTTTGGCACGGCTATCGGGGCGCACTTCTTCTGGCAGAATGGCTGGAATTGCCGCCGGCCGACAATAGGCCGTCTCCATGCGATACATGTTCGGACACACCCTGCCTTAAGGCCTGCCCCGTTACGGCCTTCTCTGAAAGCGGATATGAGGTGCCGGCCTGCGCGCGGCACCTCGATAGCGCCGCCGGCGCCGATTGCATGAGCCTGGGATGCCGCGCTCGGCGGGCCTGTCCCGAAGGCGAGCAGGCTCGGTATGTGCCGGCGCAAGCGAACTTCCATATGGAGGCATTCTTGAAGAGGCGCCGTGCCGACGGCAGTCTGTATTAGGCAATACCATTGCGCCGAGGAACGCTGGGTATTGGCGACTGAAAATAACCACAAAAAAATGAGGAGTTTGGCGACTGCCTGACTTTCTGTGGTGGCATCAATACCTAGGAATTTCTGCCGCTCGGCACGCCCCAAGAGGTGGCGGAAGAGACTAAGAGAATCATCTCTATGCTTGGCAAGGGCGGTGGTTATTTTCTCAACAGCGTGCACAATATTCAGGCCGAAGTGCCTCCGGAAAACATCGTCGCAATGTTCGAGGCCGGCGCTGCCCATCGATACCATTAAGGGGGATATCATGGACGGCGCGGCTGACAGGCCTTCGATTTTGATCATCTGCTGCGGGGCGGTCGCTAACGAGATTGTCACCATCGTTCGTGAAAACGGATGGCGGCATATGAAAGTAGAATGTTTGCCGGCCAAACTGCACAACGAGCCAGACGCTCTACCCGAAGGCGTGCGAGCGAAAATCCATCAAGGCCGGGCGCGCGGCCATACCCATGTGCGTTGATGGCGGACCGATACCTTTACATGTGAGACTCAAACAATTAACATATGTGTAATATATTACTAAAAACTCGGTGGAAAATCGGGAGAACGGAGGTAGCATGAAAACCTATTCGGGTTCACGCACCATTGATGGCATCAAGGTTTATGTTGACGGGCAACCGCTTGACGAACGTTTTGATATCAAGCGATTCTCAGATAGCGGTTTTGAATGGACCTATGAAGGAGATGCGCCGCGTCAACTCGCTTTGGCTTTGCTTGCTGACCATCTGGGTGACGATGCCAAGGCGCTTGAACTCAGTGAAGTTTTCATGAAAACGAAAATTTCTGATCTGGATAACGATTGGGGTCTAAACGGAGACGAAATAGACTTCATTCTGAGTGAACTGGCATCAGATTGAT
Source organism: uncultured Magnetovibrio sp. (assembly GCA_964468005.1). Classification (GTDB taxonomy): domain Bacteria; phylum Pseudomonadota; class Alphaproteobacteria; order Rhodospirillales; family Casp-alpha2; genus TMED8. Next base: position 13,582 of record CAYXUT010000033.1, read on the forward strand.
GTGACTTAGAGGCGTTCCAAATTCTTGACAATTTCCTGCGGTCTGATGTATGGCAGATATATTACGAATTAGAGGACATTAGCGATGATGACTGAGCGGCAAGCTGGTTTTCGCAAAGAGTATCGTTCACGTATTGCCGGCTGGTATAACGGTTTTGTTCATGTGTTGGTAATCTATACCATCGGTCTGACGGCACTTTATGTCTATACCCAGCACATGGGGAATATTTCGTGGTGGGAGTGGCTAACCATTCCGGCGGTGATCTTGCTATGTAACTTGTTCGAATGGTTTTTACATATGCATGTCATGCATCGACCGATCAATGTTACCGGTTTGCGCGCCATATACGTGCGCCATACGCTGAACCATCATCAGTTCTTCACCGACCAGGAAATGCGCTTCCGTGATGAGAAGGATTGGCGGGTGACCGTTTTTCCGCCCTATGCACTGGTGATCTTTATTTTGATGTCAATTCCTGCCGGCTTGGTCATGGGTTACCTGATCACCCCGAATGTCGGTTGGTTTGTTATGTGCTCGACCACCGGCATGTACATGACTTACGAGTTCATGCACTTATGCTGCCATGTCGATGAAAATGCCTTCGTGCGCTATTGCCCGTTCGTCAACACCATTCGGCGCCATCACACGGCGCATCATAACGACCGGCTAATGATGGAAGTCAACATGAACCTGACCTTCCCGATCGCCGATTGGCTGTTCGGTACATCCGACCTGAACTGCGGGTTTTTTGGGCACTTGATCAACGGCTACTCGACTAAATACCTGAAGAGTAACCTCAAGGGGGTGCCCGGCGGGCCGTTAGAGGCGGCTTCCGGACCGATCCCGGCGGAGTAACCGATGCCAAGCCAAATCAAAGCCGCGCTTTCCGCGGTAACGCTCATCGTCGGTGCTTTGGTTCATTGGTGGGAAAAACAATCCGGCAACGAGCAATTAAGCTGGGTGGTTGCCGGCTTAGCTGTGTTCATGGTGCTGGCCATGTGGATCTTCCCAGAGACCGGCAGCCGCAAGGGAAACAAGGATTGATCGCCTAATTCACACGATTGATTTGTAACTAAGTTCAAGACTGTCTCCAAGACTTTGGTCTGAAGGTTGAGCTCAAGCCAAAAAAGAAATTCAAAGAGCAATTTCAAATTAGCTTTATCCTTGATGCAGAAGGGATACCGTCGCTAGCAAAAAAATCTAACGGTCCGTGTAGCTGGCCTTTGCCAAGTAAACACAGCTTACTCTTTAAAACGAAAGCTCAATGAAAAGGTATTTTTCTTAGCCGGAGGTAGGGAATCTTGAGGATTAACGGCCCATGACGGCGCTCCTTACCGTCCCCAATACTTGGTTCTCGACTATCTCACCAAACTTACGCTTTTCGATGTAAACGTGACTGTTTCGCGTGGTTCCGTCACTGTGTTGGTGGGCGCCAACGGCAATAGTCACGGCGACGACGTCACCAAGGGCTTGGACAAATTGACCAAAAATCTGTCGCCACTAATCTCCGAGATCGAGGTTTATATCAAAGAAAGCACCGCCAAATAATGACTACTTCGCGTACTTGCGGAAGTCAGGCTTCCGTTTTTCGAGGAAGGCGTTGACGCCCTCTTTTGATTCGTCGCTATCGTAGTACATGGCAACGCTCTGCATGCCCATGGAGCCAATGCCTCGGATGTATTCTGTGGACGCATTGAAAGAGCGCTTGGCAATGGCCAGTGCGGTCGGACTTTTCTCCATGACCTCGGTGCACCAAGCGTCGACCTCGGCGTCCAGTTCATCGTACGGCACGACCTTGTTGCAAAGCCCCATATCAAGCGCTTCCTGAGCCGTGTAGCGCCGGCACATGTACCAGATTTCACGCGCCTTCTTCTCGCCGACGGTCTGCGCCAGAAGTGCCGTGCCGAAGCCCGGATCGACAGAGCCGACCTTAGGGCCGACTTGACCAAACTGGGCATTCTCCGACGCGATGGTCATGTCGCACAAGAGCGCGAGCACATTGCCCCCGCCGATAGCAAAACCCTGGACGCGCGCGATCACTGGCTTTGGTACATCGCGCATGATGGTCTGCAGGTCTTCGACCGGCATGCCGAGTGTACCGCGCCCGAGCCCGTAGCCCGAGCCCGTTCCTTCGTCGCCGTGCGAGGACTGGTCGCCACCTGTGCAAAAGGCCTTATCGCCGGTGCCGGTCAGGACGATGACACCGATCTCATTGTTCCAACCGGCGATGTTAAAGGCGTGGATCAGTTCTTCCACCGTCTCACCCCTAAACGCATTGTACTTGTCGGGGCGGTTGATGGTGATGGTGGCGACGCCGTCTTCCTCGGTATAGAGAATGTCTTTGTATTCCATGATAGTCCTCATCCGTTCATGGTTAGCCCGCCGGAAACACTAATCACCTGACCTGTGATATAAGCAGCGTCGTCGCTGGCGAGAAATAGAATGACGCCTGGAAGGTCCTCAGGCTGGCCGAGGCGTCCCATGGGGACGGCGCGACGAAAAGCTTCCGAGAGCTTTTCCGGATTACCGGCTTCCTGCAAAACACTTTCCAGAAGATCGGTCTTCGTCGGGCCCGGGCAGACCACGTTGAAGGTGATGCCCTGGCGTGCGTGTTCACGAGCTAAAGTCTTCGACAAGCCGACGATGCCGGCCTTGCAGGCGGAATAGACTGACTCACCCGACGAGCCGACGCGCGCCGCGTCTGAGGCCACATTGACGACGCGCCCCGCCCCCCGCTCGGCCATGCCCTCAAGCACCGCATAGTGGGTGTGGATGACGCCTTTCAGGTTGATGTCGATGACTTTGTCCCAGATATCGGGATCGGTTTTAAGGAACGGCCGGAACACATCCCAGCCGGCGTTGTTGACCAAGATGCTGATAGGGCCGAGCGCGTTTTCTGTCTCGGTCACCGCTACCTTTACCGCGTCGAAATCTACAACGTCACAGGTGAAACCCTGGACCGTGCCACCGGCATCCTTAATGGCGCTAACGGTTGCGTTTGCCGTCTCACTGTTGACGTCCCAAACCGCCACCTTGGCGCCTTCTTCGGCAAAACGTTTGCATGTGGCCGCGCCTATGCCGCCGCCGCCGCCAGTGACAATCACGACCTTGTTGTTCAATCCACGCACCTAATCCTCCTAGGCTATCTACATGTCGATAAGTATATCATCTGGTAAAGGCTAACTATGTCAATCTATTGTTTTATATCTTGAGACTATGTAGTAAATTAAAATGCTTTCTTTCATATGAAATGGCTAAAACGTGGCAGATTTTCAGTACTCATCTAAGGTTGAGTTAGATAATCGAATTTTCTTCCGACTCTATCAATGTGCAAATATGATGCATAAAACTGGCGCCCGTGCTCTTGAGGCGGAGGGCGTGACAACGCAGCAGTGGGCGGTGCTGGGCGCGCTTTCCCGACCGCAGGCGGAAAGCGGTATGAGCGTCGGCGAACTGGCGACCTTTCTGCTGGTCAGCCGCCAGAACTTGTCGGGCGTCGTCGCTCGCCTGGAGGGCTCTGGCTACGTCGAGCGCGTGCAGGATCAAAGCGACGGTCGCGCACGGAGCGTCTATCTGACGGTGGCGGGTAAGGCTTTATGGCGACGCATCACCCCGGTTATTCACGGCTACTACGGAGATGCCCTTGATGGCTTCGGCTTCGACGACCGGGTTGACTTGTTGCACCACCTCAACGCGCTGCTCGGCAATATGAAGGAGTTGTAGGCATTACAGCGCATCTCGCGCTTCCGCGTGGTTTTCCTATTCTGTGTTGATCCACAATCGAACCCAAGCCTGCGCTCCTAAAACGCGTGCGCCAACGACCGAAGTCACGCGTTTCACGGCGTGAAAGACGGCGCGGCGACCCTTTTAAAGTCTGCCTGGGGTTAATAATATTGTTTCGGCGGCAGCTACCAGACACCGGCAGCGGTGGCGCAACTCTGACCCCACTCACCGCCGGGTTCAGGGGGGCCAAGACCTCGCAAGATGATATCGACGACTTTGTAGAGGCACATGAGATGAAGTTGAGACCGGCCTAAAAACGCCTACCTTATGATATGGTCAAGTCGTTGGGCATTGCAGGTTCGGACCACCGTATTCAGGCCGCCAAGCGAGCCCAGACTTATATTTCTGGAGAATAATAATGTGTGTCGCGCATGCCGAAAAACTGATTTCCGTCGAGACCATCATCGAAGGGCTCGGCAGCGTGTCGTACATCGCATCGCGCCAGATTGCCACGGCCCTCCTGATCGCCCATAACCTCGATAAGCCAGTCCTAGTCGAGGGCTCAGCCGGCGTCGGAAAGACCGAGCTTGCGCTGGCCACCGCCGAATACCTCGGCGTGCCCCTGATTCGCATGCAGTGCTACGAGGGGCTCGATGAATCTAAAGCCCTCTATGAATGGAAGTACGGTAAGCAGCTTCTCTACACTCAGGTCTTGAAAGACAAGATCGGTGACGTGCTCCATGATGCCGATGACCTGGACAAAGCGATGAGCCGCTTGCATGGCTTCACTGACGTTTTCTTCTCTGCGCAATTCCTGGAGCCACGGCCATTGTTGAAGGCTTTGCAGGAAGAGGCCGGCGCGGTGTTGCTAATCGACGAGGTCGACAAGGCGAACGAGGAGTTCGAGGCGTTTCTTTTGGAAGTGCTCTCCGCCTTCCAGGTGACCATCCCGGAGATTGGCACCATCAAGGCCAAGCACCCGCCGATCGTGTTTCTGACGTCTAACAATACCCGCGACATGGGAGACGCGTTGAAGCGCCGGTGCCTGCATCTCTATATCCCGCTGCCGGGTGCCAAGCTGGAAGAACGAATCGTTGCCGCCCGGGTGCCGGATATTGAGGCCCGGCTCAGGCGCCAGTTGGTGCATTTCGTCCAGGCCTTGCGTGAGCGCGATTTGAAAAAACTGCCGTCGATCTCCGAAACTCTTGATTGGGCGCGTGCCATGGTGCTTTTGCATGTCGACGAGCTGGACGCCAAGCTGGTGCGCGAGACCTTAAACGTGCTTCTTAAGTTTGAAGAAGACATTGCCGCGACCGATACCAGTATCAACGAACTGGTGCGTAAATCGGCGCAGGCAGCCGGAGTGGGCTAAGATGCAACGACCGCTTGAGGATTTTATCCGGGCATTACGCGCGGCGGAAGTCCGGGTCTCGGTGGCCGAGACAATGGAAGCGCACGAAGTGGTCGCTATGATCGGGTATGCCAACCGCGATCTACTGAAGGACTCGCTCTCGATCACGCTGGCCAAGACGGTGGGTGAGAAAGAACGCTTTTCCGATAGCTTCGATATGTTTTTCTCGCGCTCGGAATTCACCGGCGCCGAGGACGAAATGCCGTCGTCGGAACATGGTATCGGCAATGACCTTGCCGACATGATGCTCGCCGACGACCGCGAGGGCCTGGCAGCCGCTATGGAAGCTGCGGCCCGCGATGTTGGCGTCGGCGATATCCGCTTTTCCACGCAGGTGAATTTTCTCACTCGGCGCGTGCTCGACCGCATGGGTCTGGCCGATATGGAACGGCTGATCGCCCAGGCTAACCGTGGCGAGATTTTCGGTGGGTCCACCATGGCGGATGCCCTTGAAGGGGCTCGGAGCCGGCTTTTCGGCCAGGCGAGAAATTACGTCGAACGGCAGTTCGAACTCTATGGGCAGTTTTCCAGCGAACAACTGCGCACCGATTTCCTCAAGCGCACGCCCTTGGCCGCTGTGGATCGGCGCGATTTTGAACGAATGAACCAGTTGATCCGCCGCATGGCCCGCAAGCTGGCGTCGCGTTACATGCACCGCCACAAGCGCACTCGGCGCGGGCACTTGGACATACGCAAGACGCTGCGCCACAACATGGTGCACGACGGCATTCCCTTCGATATCTTTTGGAAGCAGAAGAAGATCGAGAAGCCGAAGATCGTCGCCATTTGCGACGTCTCCAGGTCGGTTGCTTCTGCAGCCAGGTTCTTGTTGATGTTTCTCTATAACCTGAATGAGATTGTCTCGGACATCCGCAGTTTCGCCTTTTCGTCATACCTGATCGAGATCGCCGAAGACCTGGATGCCGACCACGTCGACGATGCCATTCCGGTGGTGCTGGAAAAGATCGGCTTCATGCCGACCGACTACGGCCGCGCCCTTGAAGGCCTCAAGAGCGAGTTTGGTGATACCATTGACCGACGCACCACGGTAATTATTCTGGGCGATGCGCGTTCCAACTATGGCGAGGCACGCGCCGACGTCATGAAATGGATCAACACCCGCGCGCGGCGCGTGGTCTGGCTCAATCCCGAGCCCAAGACCTTTTGGGGCACGGGCGATTCGGAAATGTTGCGCTATCGACCCTACTGCCATGTCGCCAAGACCTGCCGCACTATCGAACATCTGGAACGCGTTGTTGACAACATCCTGCGTTCGACAACCCGGACCTGAAGCAATACGGCTGACAAGAAATGGCGTCGGGCAGGACCAAATAGGCATAGCCGGCGCTCATAAATTACGGTTTCGAAGCTCTGCGCCTGTAGATCGTCGTTTTGTCAACGGCGGCTTTTTCGACGATGGCTTCGATGGCAATGTTTGGGCAACCAACTCTGTTTACCACCGAAGCGCTGGCGGTAAGGATGCGTTGATCATTTTTCTAAGATCGCGAATGGGCGATGATTGAATTAGATTATACTAAAAGCGAAATGCAACGTATCGTACCGTACAAAAAGCAGCATACCAGGTAGCGCGTTGGAATGACGCTAAATAGAGATCACTGTCGGAGGTGGAAAAAGAGGGGGCAGTCAGTTCCGCCCGC
>CAYXUT010000034.1:0-20318 GCA_964468005.1 uncultured Magnetovibrio sp.
CTCCGGCCCCTGCCTCCCGAAGACAGTGCTCTACCAGGCTGAGCTACACTCCGACCAAGTGTCCGGCGCGTTTTGGGAAGCCGGATAATGGCGCGTTATAACGCCGAAGGGGGGTAAGGGCAAGGGTTCGCGAGACGGGTTGCGGGACTTGATCAATGCACCCGTTCGATGCAGAAATCGATCAGTTCGTGGAAGGCGCGTTTGACATCGCTACCCTTGAAAATGCCCAAGGAATCGCGAGCAATGGCACCATAATGCCGCGCTCGCTCGATGGTATCGTTGAGGGCATTGTGGTGGGCCATCAACTCGATGGCACGTTCCAGATCATCTTCGGTTTGCTCCAGCTCCCCGAGCGTGCGGCGCCAGAATGCGCGCTCCCCGTCATCGCCACGCCTGAACGCCAGAATCACCGGCAGGGTGATCTTGCCCTCGCGGAAGTCGTCGCCAACGGACTTGCCGAGTTTCGTCTGCTCGGCCGAATAGTCGAGTACGTCATCAACTAGTTGGAAGGCGATACCGAGGTTCATGCCAAAGGCCTCGAGCGCCTCCTCCTCGACCATGGGTCTCTCCGCGACGACGGCGCCGACGCGGCAGGCGGCGGCAAACAACTGCGCCGTCTTGCCCTTAATGACATCCAGGTACGCCGTCTCACTGGTTTCGGTGTCATTGGTGGTAATCAGCTGCAGCACCTCGCCCTCGGCAATCACGGCGGAGGCGTGGCTGAGGATGCGCAACACTTCCAAAGAGCCGTCCTCAACCATCAATTTAAAAGAACGGCTGAACAAAAAATCACCGACCAGCACGCTTGGCTTGTTGCCGAACAGGTCATTGGCGGTGGTCTTGCCGCGTCGAAGCATACTTTTATCTACGACGTCGTCGTGCAGTAGTGTTGCCGTGTGGATGAACTCAACACAGGTGGCCAGCGCCACGTGGCGCTGGCCGTGTGTATAACCGCACATGCGTGCCGCCGCGAGCGTCAGCATCGGCCGCAGGCGCTTGCCACCAGCGGCGATGATGTGGCCTGCCAGTTGCGGTATTAGTGCCACGGGTGATTCCATCTTGTGCAGGATCAAACGATTGACTGCGCCGAGATCGTCTCCGACGATCTCCGTTAAAGTATCCAATGACGGCTTTCGCTTATCACCATCAAGACTGACGACAACCCCCAAAAATCCCTCCAAGGTCCGTCGACCGGTGCTGCCAAGGCTTGACGTAGCACCCGTCCCAAATGAGCATAGCACCGAAGAGCAGCGCGGCAAGTACAGCCTATGGTCGCGAGGAGAGATTGATGATCGAACTGGTGCGCTCCAACGACGTGATTTTCCTGTCCTGGCTAACGATGTGCCTGGAGGAAGAAGGCATCGAACCGGCTGCCCTCAATGAACGCATGGCCATCGGCCATGGCTCGATCCCGGCGATCAAGCATCGCGTTATGTTCGATGACGGCTAGGTCGCATGGGCACCCTCGGTCCTTCACGAGGCCCTAGATCTATGAGTGCTGACGTGCCGCCGAACGTTACTAAGACCCGTCTCTTGGGTGGGCGCGTCACCTGTTACCAACCGAAACGCGGCTACCGTACTGCCGTTGACGCGGTGCTGCTGGCCGCCTGCGTGCCGGCTGAAGTCGACCAGCGCATACTCGATATCGGGACAGGCGCCGGGGCGTCGGCATTTTGTTTGGCGGCACGGGTCGAGGGCGCAAAGGTTACTGGGCTTGAACTGCAGCGGCCACTGGCGACCCTGGCTGAACGCGGCGTCGAAGCCAACGGTTACCAATCCCGTATTGAGATCATTGCCGGAGACCTGCTCGAACCGCCAGAATGTTTGGCGCCGGCAAGTTTTGATCATGTCATGGCCAACCCTCCCTACGTGAAAGCTGGCAAGGGAAATCCGCCGCCCGATCCGGTCAAAGCCTTAGCCATGGTCGAGGGGCGGGCAAAGCTCATTAATTGGCTAGCATTCGCCGCTGCCATGGTTAAACCTAAGGGCTCCATCACCATCATCCACCGGGCCGAACGTGGTGATGAGGTTGTCAGTGGATTAGCAGCCAATGGTTGCGGCGCAATCGAGATGCTGCCTGTGGCACCGAAGTCGGACGGCGTGGCGAAGCGGACCGTCGTCCGCGCCTGGAAAGACAAAAAGGGTGAGGCGCTCACCCATGCCGCCTTGGTGTTACACGTCGACCTGGATGCGGGCAATGGCCATCGCCGGGCCTATACAGAGGTTGCCGAATCGGTGCTTCGCGGAGCAGAAAGTCTGTTATAATGAAGCCATGAGTATTTTCGACGATATCCGCGCGCGGCTAACGGTCGAGCATTGGTGCAAGCCCAAGCCGGTAATCGCCGTATTGCCGCTGTCGGGCATCATCGGCGGCGTGAGCCACTTGAGGCGAGGCTTGAACCTGCAAAGCCTGGCGCCGCGCATTGAGCGTGCCTTTAAACTCAAGCACCTGGCCGGCGTGGCGTTGGCGGTTAACTCGCCAGGTGGCTCCCCGGTACAATCGGGGCTAATCGGCAAACGCATCCGTGATCTAGCAGAGGAAAAGGACGTGTCGGTCCATGCCTTCATTGAAGATGTCGGCGCATCGGGCGGCTATTGGCTGGCCTGCTCGGCGGATCGTATATATGCCCAGCCGACCTCCATCGTCGGCTCCATCGGTGTTGTGTCAGGTGGTTTCGGCTTCACGGAAATGATTTCAAAGCTTGGCATTGAGCGACGGCTGCATACGGCGGGCGAGAATAAAGCCATGCTTGATCCCTTCAGCCCTGAAAAGGCGCGTGATGTAAAGCACCTGAAGGCCTTGCAATCCGAGATGCACAATGAATTCAAGCAAATGGTGCGTGAACGCCGCCAGGGCAAGCTGAAAGCTGACGAAAAACAACTTTTCAGTGGCGCTTTCTGGACCGGTCATACGGCACTCGAGATGGGGCTAATCGATGGGCTCGGCGATCTTCGCGAGGTCATGCGCGATCTATATGGCGAGGACGTGCGTCTGCGCGTTGTCGACGAACGCCTACCCTGGTGGAAACGGCGCTTCGGCATGAGCTTTGGTGAGCGCGGGGAAGATTGGAGACATAACTTCGCCGGCAACTTGATCACCGCTGTCGAGGAACGAATGATCTGGAACCGGTTCGGTTTATGACCATCGTTGCAATGCCCGCTTCCACGGCGTAAGCCTCGCTTATGTTTGGTTTCTCGATCATGAAATTGCTGTTCACCGTCGCGGCGGTGGTAGTCATTTGGCAGGGGTTCAAGTGGCTGAACCGGCGCAACGAATTGAACCAGCAACGCCAAGAAGAAATATCGCGGGGAAAACCTCAAGCCCAGCACAGTGCCGAGGTGGAGGACATGGTGCAATGCCCCGATTGCGGCGCCTATGTGCCGAAGGACGTCCGTCACAGCTGCGGATAAGTGTCGGTGCCTATAATACGATGTGGCGCCTTTGTCACCTGCTTAGGACGAAGAGATTTACAGACAGTTGATTACCCATACGCTGAGGAGGCCGCAAAGCGTCCGTCACGAAGCATGTGCCCCAATTCAATCTAAACCCTCGCTTGATTCTCCCGCCCCCGATGCTAGTTTCCAAGCCGGTTTCACGTCACTTTTCCAAAGCGCTCCACCGATGCCCCAGAACGCCGACAAGAACACCTGTTTCCAGGCACTGACCCTGAAGCTGCAGAGCTTCTGGGCGGAACAGGGCTGTGTGTTGCTGCAGCCCTATGACATGGAAGTCGGGGCGGGCACTTTCCACCCGGCGACAACGCTAAGATCGCTCGGGAAGCCGGACGACGAATGGAACTGCGCCTACATGCAGCCGTCCCGTCGCCCGACCGATGGGCGCTATGGCGAGAACCCCAACCGCCTGCAGCACTACTACCAGTACCAGGTTCTAATGAAGCCGAGCCCAGGCAATATCCAGGAGCTTTACTTCCAGAGCCTCAAGGTGTTAGGCATCGATCCAGCGCTACATGACATCCGTTTCGTCGAGGACGATTGGGAAAGTCCGACGCTCGGTGCCTGGGGGCTCGGTTGGGAAGTCTGGTGCGACGGCATGGAAGTAACCCAATTCACTTATTTCCAGCAGGTCGGCGGTTTTGACTGCACGCCAGTGCCCGTCGAGATCACCTACGGGCTTGAGCGCCTTGCCATGTACGTACAAGGTGTCGAGAATGTCTACGACCTTGATTGGGATGGCGTCGATAAGGACAAAGGCGGCAAGACCTATCGCGATGTGTTTCATCAGGCGGAGGTCGAATACTCAACCCACAACTTCGAATATGCCGACACCGAAATGCTGGCCCGGCACTTTGCCGATGCCGAGAAGGAGTGTGCGGCGCTGTTGGAAAAAGGGCTTGCCTTGCCAGCCTATGATTACTGCCTAAAGGCTTCGCACCTCTTTAACCTGTTGGATGCGCGCGGTGCCATTTCGGTCACCGAACGTGCCGCCTATATAGGCCGTGTGCGCGCGCTGGCCAAGGGTTCCGCCAAGGCTTGGCTAAAAACCCAGGGGGTGGAGGTCTAGGTCATGGCTGAGCTTCTCATTGAAATCCTCTCCGAAGAAATTCCCGCGCGCATGCAGAAGCGTGCGGCGGGTGATTTAAAGCATCTGCTAGCCACGGGTCTCAAGGGTGCGGGGCTTGAGTTTGCGAGCGCCGAGGCCTACGTGACGCCACGTCGTCTGACACTGGTGGTCGATGGCCTACCGAAAAAACAGCCGGATATCTCGGAAGAGCGACGTGGCCCGCGCGCCGATGCGCCGGAAAAAGCTATTGCCGGTTTCAAAGGCTCGCTCCCGGAAGGTGCAGCAATAAAGGAGTGCAAGACAGAGAAAGGGAAGTTCCTTTTTGCAATCGTCGAGGTCAAGGGGATTGAGACGGCAAATATCTTGCCGGGCCTTTTTATGGAAGCGCTCCTGCACATCACGTGGCCGAAATCAATGCGTTGGAGTATTTTTGCCAATCGATGGGTTCGCCCGATCCACAATATTCTTTACGTTTTCGACGGTAGCTCGCAACAAATTCCTTATAAAGTAAGATCTGTTGGTGCTGACGTTTTTTCTAAAATTACGGGATCTGAAGAACCAGTTTCTCTGAAATCCAATCAGACCGTCGGTCATCGCATCCTTGCATCCGGTGCCTTCGAGGTTTTTAGCTTCGCCGATTACAAACAGAAACTCCGGGATGCCAAGGTTATGTTGGACGCGGCCGAAAGGCGTTCTCACATCCAGGCTGAGGCCGAAAAGCTGGCCGCCGCCAAAGGGCTGACAATTAAGGATGACCCCGCGCTTTTAGACGAAGTAACCGGGCTGGTCGAATGGCCGGTAGTTTATATGGGCGAGATCGATGATGAGTTCATGGAAGTGCCTCCAGAAGTGCTGATCACCTCGATGAAATCACACCAGAAGTATTTCTCTTGTCTCGATAAGAACGGCAATTTGGCCAACCGCTTTATCGTTGTTGCCAATACGGAGACCAACGACGGTGGCAGGGAAATTGTTGCCGGTAACGAGCGCGTGCTGCGCGCTAGGCTCTCGGATGCCAAGTACTTTTGGGATCAAGACAGAAAAACCTCGCTGGCCAACAAGACTTCGGCGCTGAAAGACCGGGTATTTCACGCCAAGCTAGGCTCCATGGATGAAAAGGTCGAACGCGTACAGGCTCTGGCTGCTGACATGGCGTCGCACGTTGAAGGCGCTAAAAAAGACCGGGTGCGCTCCGCCGCGCGTCTTGCCAAAGCCGATCTCTCTTCCGGCATGGTCGGCGAGTTCCCAGAACTTCAAGGTATCATGGGTCGCTACTACGCCATTCATGACGGTGAATCGCCAGAGGTAGCGGATGCCATCGGCGAGCACTACTCGCCACTTGGTCCCAATGATGACTGTCCGTCAAAGCCGGCAAGCGTCTGCGTTTCCTTAGCCGATAAAATTGACAGTTTAGTCGGGTTTTTCTCCATTGATGAAAAAGCGACGGGCTCTAAAGATCCTTTTGCACTCCGCCGCGCCACTCTAGGCGTAATTCGGTTGGTGCTGGAAAACAACCTTCGCCTGCCCTTGGGACCCGAGTTCGCTAAGGCCAAGAAGCTTTATGGTGTCAAAACTGACCCTTCAGGCGACCTTCTCGCTTTCTTCGCCGACCGTCTCAAAGTGCATCTCAAAGAACGCGGTGTACGTCACGATGCCATAGACGCGGTGTTTGCGCTGGGCGGCGAGGACGATCTGGTGCGGCTGATGGCGCGGGTCGATGCGCTTTCGAAATTTCTCGCCTCGGAAGACGGTGAGAACCTGCTGACCGCCTACCGGCGCGCAGCCAACATCTTGAAGATTGAAGAGAAAAAGGATGATCTCCGCTACGTCGGCAAGGCTGATCAGAAGCTTTTTGAGCAGGGCGAAGAGCGCGCCTTGGACGCGGGTCTTTCGAAAGCTGGTCCGGCGATTGCCAAAGCGGTCGAGAAAGAAGATTTTGCCGCCGCCATGAAGGCTCTGGCTCAATTGCGCGGGCCCGTCGATGCCTTCTTTAACGAAGTGACGGTCAATGCCGAAGATGCGACGCTGCGTAAAAACAGGCTCAAGCTGTTGAATGGTATACGCGAGGCGCTCGAAGGGATAGCGGATTTCTCCAAGATTGAAAGGTAACCGCCACCCTAACCTTCCCCATCAGGGGGCAAAGGATGATGACGAGCCCGACCGTTTCTCCCTCCCCGCTAATGGGGGAGCGTTGGGATTGGGATGGGGGTGGAAACGAAAAGAAAGATGGGACTATGACCAAGTGGATTTATACGTTCGGTGACGGCAAGGCGGAAGGCACCGCCGCCATGCGCGAATTGCTCGGCGGCAAAGGCGCGAACCTAGCCGAAATGGCTAGCCTAGGCCTGCCGGTGCCGCCCGGCTTTACTGTCACCACCGAAGTCTGCACCTATTTCACCACGCATGACAGCAGCTATCCCGACGACATGGAGGATGAACTCACCGCCGCTATGGCGGGGCTAGAGGATGTTCTCGGCTCCAGGTTCGGCGAAGCCGATAATCCGCTTTTGGTATCCGTGCGCTCCGGCGCCCGCGCTTCCATGCCCGGCATGATGGACACCGTGCTCAACCTCGGCCTTAATGATGAGACCGTCGCCGGCCTCGCCAAACGTTCGGGCGACGAGCGCTTCGCCTATGACAGTTACCGCCGTTTCATCCAGATGTATGGCGACGTAGTGCTCGGGGTCGAGCACCATATGTTTGAGGATCTCCTGGAAGACTTGAAAGAAGACCGTGCTGCCAATCTCGATACCGATCTCACGGCCGGTGACTGGATGAAACTGGTCGAGCAATACCTGGCCACGGTCGAGGACGAATTAGGCCGGCCCTTCCCGCAAGACCCGATCGAACAGCTCTGGGGCGCGGTTGGTGCTGTGTTCGGCTCATGGATGAACACCCGTGCGAAGACCTACCGTCGCCTCCATGCCATCCCCGAGAAATGGGGCACGGCGGTCAACGTCCAGGCGATGGTGTTTGGCAACATGGGAGACGATTGTGCCACCGGCGTTTGCTTCACTCGCAACCCGTCCGCGGGCGACAATCATTTTTTTGGTGAATACTTGGTCAACGCTCAGGGCGAAGACGTGGTTGCCGGTATCCGCACGCCGCAACCGCTGACAGAAGCTGAGAAGGCTGAACAGGGTTCCGATCTGCCCTCTATGGAAGAGGTTATGCCGACCCTATTCAAGGAGCTGGATGATGTTCGCGAGCATCTGGAAGCGCACTACAAAGACATGCAGGACATGGAATTTACCATCCAGCAGGGACGGCTGTGGATGCTGCAAACTCGTACCGGAAAGCGTACTGTCAAAGCAGCGATCAAGATTGCCTGCGATATGGTCGATGAAAGGCTGATCTCCGAGACCGAGGCTGTCATGCGTGTCGATCCGGCCCAATTGGATCAGCTTTTGCATCCGACCCTTGATCCGGATGCCGAGCGCAATATTATCGGCCATGGCCTGCCATCGAGCCCCGGCGCGGCAGTTGGCAAGATCGTCTTCACTGCCGACGAGGCTGAGGTCTGGGTCGGGCGTGGAGAGGACGTGATCTTGGTGCGTACCGAAACCTCGCCTGAAGACATTCACGGCATGCACGTGGCTAAAGGTATTCTCACGACACGTGGGGGCATGACTTCCCATGCCGCGGTCGTCGCGCGCGGCATGGGCAGGCCTTGCGTATCGGGGGCCGGTGATATGCGCGTTGATTACGAGAACAAGAAATTGATTTCGCTTGGCAAGGAATACGGAGAGGGTGAGTTGCTCACGATTGATGGCTCCACTGGCCAAGTGATGCTCGGCAAAGTGCCGACCCTGCAACCGGAACTAACCGGCGATTTCGGCCGCTTGATGGAGTGGGCTGATGCGGCCCGCACGATGGGCGTGCGCGCTAACGTCGAAACTCCAGCCGATGCCGAGACGGCGCGCAACTTTGGTGCTGAAGGTATCGGACTCAGTCGTACTGAGCACATGTTCTTCGATCCCGAACGCATCATTCATATGCGCGAAATGATCCTGGCAACTAGCGAACGCGCGCGCCGCGCCGCTTTGGACAAATTACTGCCCTACCAGCGCCAGGATTTTCTCAATCTCTTCCGCATCATGGAGGGCCTGCCGGTGACGATCCGACTGTTGGACCCGCCCTTGAACGAGTTCCTGCCCAACACGTTGGAGGAGATAGAGGATGTTGCCGAAGCTTCCGGCGTTGATGTGGCTTTGGTCAAGGCGCGCAAGCTTGAGTTGGATGAAGCTAACCCGATGCTCGGCCATCGCGGCTGCCGGCTCGGCATCACGTACCCTGAAATCTACGAGATGCAGGCGCGCGCCATCTTCGAGGCTGCCGCTACCATGGTGGCCGAAGGCAAGTCCGTGGTGCCCGAGGTGATGGTCCCACTAATCGTCGACCGGCCGGAATTCGACATGCTGAAGCGCATCATCGACGAAACTGCCCACGCGGTCGAGAAGGAAAAAGGCGACAAATTATCGTATTTGATCGGCACCATGATCGAACTGCCGCGCGCTTGTCTGAAGGCCGGCAGCATTGCCGAGGCCGCCGAGTTCTTCAGCTTCGGCACTAACGACCTGACCCAGACCACTTACGGCTTCTCACGTGATGACGCCGCACCATTTCTTGAAGTCTATCAAGATAAGGGCGTGATGCCAGTCGATCCATTTATGACCATCGATGTCGACGGCGTCGGCGAACTGGTACGATTGGGCTGCGAAAAGGGCCGCGCAACACGTCCGGATATCAAACTAGGCATTTGTGGCGAGCACGGCGGCGATCCTGTGTCCGTGCGCTTCTGCCATGAAGTCGGGCTGACCTATGTATCGTGCTCTCCGTTCCGTGTGCCTATCGCACGTCTTTCCGCCGCGCAAGCCGCCATCGGCGGCGATGCCGGGGCAGCGGTAGAGAACAGATGAGCCGGGTGCTTGCCTTTTTAGTGGGTATCCTGGCCGTTTCGACGGCCTTGGCTGAGGGCAACGCAAAAAAGGGCCAGAAGCTTTCCGAAACTCACTGCGCGCGCTGCCATGTGGTCGGTGACTTCAACAAGTTCGGCGGTATCGGATCGACGCCTTCGTTCAATCTGTTGGTGGGCATGAAGGACGGCACGGAGCGCTTCCGCAACTTCTATGAACGCCGCCCGCACCCGGCTTTTATTACCGTACCGAACGTGCCTCGCTGGACCAAGCTTGCCCCCTACGCCACGCCTTTTGAAGTGACGTCAGAGAATATCGAGGATGTCTTGGCCTTTGTGAGAACTCTGGAAGCCAAGCGTTTGCAAGTTGCGCCGACGGGAGGATCAAGCGGCCGTCGTGAAGGTAGAATAGAGGACGGACGCAAATAAAAAGGAACGGGCCGATGTCCGTCGTTTTCTTCTGAGCTTTCCGGGTTGCCACGTTAGCTTATGGCCCCGCGAAGCGTAACCAGGATCGTAAAAGCGCCGACCAGGAAGCCCCAGCTTTGTTTTTTTAAGTTGTTACTTTGAATGCGAAAGGTATTTCTCCTGAATTTTCAAGATGCCCTGCGATGGCGCAACTGCCCAAGAAACCTCTTATTGTTGGCGCGGAAGCTTCGCGCCGGTGCATTTTAGAGCATTTTCAAATAATGCTTGGCTGCCACCCAATGTCCATACGGCCGTTCTTGACAGCTCTGCCATCGCGGGTCACCGTTTAATACCCGTCGGCAAACACAAGGGGGTAGGGGGATGAGCGACGAAATCGAAATGGTGGATGACTGTATATTCTGCAAGATCATTCGGGGCGAAATCGCATCCGTTAAGGTCTATGAGGATGAGCGCGCCTATGCCTTCATGGACATCAATCCGATCGCAGCCGGGCATTGCTTGGTGATCCCCAAACACCACGCGGAGAACATCTGGGTGACGCCGCCACATGCCTCGGGGGCTGCCATGGCGGCACTTTCCAAGGTGGCGGCGGCAGTCAATCGCGCGGTCGAACAGGAGGGCATCAATGTCCTGCAAGCCAACGGACCGGGCGCCGCGCAGTCGGTGTTTCATACCCATTTCCACATCATCCCGCGCCATGCCAATGACGGCCTGACCATGAACTGGGGCTTACAACCCGGCGACATCGACGAGATCAAGGCCGTTGCCCAAAAGATTCGGGCAGAGCTGGAGAAAGAAAGCTAACCGCTCCTGTTTCGCCGGGCCAAAATAGTGAAATCAGGCAAGGGCGGCTGGAGGATGAGTTCGGCATTCGCGTCTATCTGGGTTCTCGCGAACTCCAGATAACCTTCCGGTGCCACGTAATAGAGGCCGTCGTGCTTTTCGGTTGATGAGGCAGCCAACAGATTAAACGCCAGGCCACGCCTGGTTTTCTGCCAGAGCCGAAGCAGGCTGGCGCGGATGTACTCATCCC
Organism: uncultured Magnetovibrio sp.; assembly: GCA_964468005.1. Classification (GTDB taxonomy): domain Bacteria; phylum Pseudomonadota; class Alphaproteobacteria; order Rhodospirillales; family Casp-alpha2; genus TMED8. The sequence continues at coordinate 10,900 of CAYXUT010000034.1, forward strand.
AATCCGTCTCGTCAACGTCGAGGTTCATATTAAAGGTGCCGGAAACGAATGTGTAATCGGCATCAAAGGTGGCCCAAAGATGACGTGAAAAGCTGGCGCGCGAGTCGTTGATACGATTTTGCGCCGCCTCGATCATGCCTGCGCACATATCAATGCCGATATAGCGGCTGGCACGCATGGCCGGGTGGTCCGCGATGTAGTCAAAAAAAGCGCCGTACCCACACCCGAAATCATGGATCGTTAGGCCGCCGGCCAGCGCTAAGTCATCGAAGACCCGAACCAGAATATCGTAGCGCATGCGCTGCCAATCTCCATCCTTCCAAAAAACACCCCTTGGTGTGTCGCCATAACGCCTAAGGCGGCGCTCATAGGCGAGCACCACGGGCATCAAGAGTTTCGGTGATCGTTTTAGGATGTCTTCGCCGGAGGCCACCGGTTCCGAACCCGTTAGAAGCTCGCCCAATCGGGCTTTTCTGGCGTTACGGTAGTGTTGCCGGCTTGCAGTGTTTCCCCGCCACCTTCAAGGAACTCCAGACGGATCAAGGCGAGTGCCCGGCTGTCGCGGCCCGAACGGATTTCGCCGACCGGTTTGCCACCGGTGGTGACCAACGTGCCGGGCTCCGGCAGCGGACCATCAAGGGTTACCGGAACGAGGCGTTTTTTCACCAATCCTCTGTACTTGGTTCGCGCCGTCAATTCCTGGCCCATATAGCAGCCCTTGTTCCAATCGACACCGTGCAGTTCGTCAAAGCCGCTCTCAAGCAGGATTGATTTCTCCAAAACCAGATCGCGGCTGCCATCAGGCAGGCCGAGCGCTAAGCGGTGCGAATCGTAGGCCTCAAGCGGCGCTCGCTCCATTTCCGGAAGGGCATCGAATTTTGGAGACAGAAACCTCACTCCGGCTTTAGCCAGTCTCGGGTCGACGAAAGCCAATCCGGTGTCCTTCGATTCCGCTAAACCGGGTTCCTGAGCCAAGGAAAACGCCTCGGCAGCACCCTCGCCCCAGGCCACGAGAATCCGCCAATCGTTGGAGATATCAACCAGGTCGGCTTTGGCGCGGAGCTTGTACATAGTCAGGCGCTTGATAAGCTCGGGAATCCGCGCCAACTCGGTCTCCAACAAGAGCGCGCCGTCAAATTCCACGATAAAGAAGTCAAACAGGTATTTTCCCTGCGGCGTCAGCAGCGCGGCATAAATGGCGCGGCGTTCCGTAACATTCGTGATGTCGTTGGAAACCACGCCTTGCAAAAAATCGCGTGCATCGTTGCCGGTGATGCGGATGATGCCACGCCCTTCAAGAACCGTATAGGTGAATGCCGACATGTTTCGCCTCTCTATTGCCGTCTTGAGAAAATGGGGAAAAACGGAGCCGGATGCAAGTGGCCAGGGCTTTGCAGCTGGTAATGCGAATGGGGCGGTCGTATAACGACGCCATGCGTATTCTGTTCGTATCCGCCACGCGCATCGGCGATGCCGTGCTCTCAACTGGACTTTTGGGGCATTTGACCGAGGCCCATCCCGGCGCTAGGATCACGATTGCCTGCGGTCCGGCCGCGGCTGAACTTTTTGAGGCGATGCCGGGTTTGGATCATGTCATTGTGCTCGAAAAAATGGTGGCGTCCTTGCATTGGCTCCGGCTGTGGGGTCTTACGGTAGGCAAATTCTGGGACATGGTGGTTGATCTCAGGAGCGCGCCTTTGACTTACCTACTGGCGGCGAAAAAGCAATTCCACATGCATAAACACCGCCACAGCGGACATCGAATTCGCCAGTTGGCGGGCGTAATGAGGCTTGAGGACAATCCGCCCTTGCCAAGACTATGGACGGCGCCCAAGCATGATGAACTGGCGACTCAATTGATCCCGGATGACGAGCCGGTATTGGCCATCGGCCCCGTTGCTAATTGGCGCGCCAAGACTTGGCGAGCGGGGAATTTCGCCGAACTATGCCGGCGTGTCACGGCGCCGGATGGTCTGCTGCCGTTTGGTCGGATTGCGCTGTTTGGCGCACCGGAAGAGCGCCCCGAGGCCATGAATTTGATCGAGTCGATCCCCCCGGAGCAGCGTATCGATCTCATCGGCCGGATCGGGTTGTTGGATATACACGCCTGCCTGAAGCGCTGTGCCTATTATGTCGGCAACGATTCAGGCCTTACGCATATTGCGGCGGCGTCGGGCGTGCCAACACTAGGTCTTTTTGGCCCAAGCCGCGAGGAACTATACGGGCCCTGCGGCAAACTGGCGGCGAGCGTGCGCACGCCCGAAAGTTTCGACGACATCCATCCTGACCACTTTAATCACAAAACATCAGACACCCTGATGGATGGATTGAACGTCGATCACGCATTGGAAGCTTTGAGCGTTTTGGCGGCAAAATCCCGGGGGCGACAGCTTGAGCTATTCGGCTAGGATATCGGCGGTTATTAGCGTCCATAACGAGGAACATCAGTTGGCCGACTGCCTGTCGACACTCGCCTTTGCTGACGAGATTGTTGTACTCTTGGACAAATGCACGGACGGATCGGAAGCCATCGCCAGGCGGTTTTCGGCGCGCATTGTCTATGGTGATTGGCCGACAGAGGGCGATCGCCGCAACACCGGCATTGAGGCCTGCGAGGGAGAGTGGGTATTCGAAATCGACGCCGACGAACGTGTGTCCGAGGCGCTGGCTAGTGAGATCCGCGAGGTCACCGATACCACCCGCCATGACTGGCATGAGATACCCGTCGACAATTTTGTCGGTAAGCGTTTGGTATATTGGGGCTGGGGGGCCTCGTTCGGCAAGGCCGCTTACCCGGGTTTGTTCAAGAAGGGCGTCAAGGTCTGGGGCGGGCAGCGTGTGCACCCATCTCTGACTTGGTCGGGGCAGAAGGGACCGATGTTGCGTGAACGGTTAATCCATTACGTCGACCGCGACCTATCGGACATGCTGAAACGCTTGAATAGCTATTCGACTGCGCGCGCCATGGATTTACGGGATTCGGGCGACATCGGCTCGACCGCCAACAACGTTCGCCGCTTCTTCTCTCGGTTCATCAAATGCTTCGTCATGCGCCAGGGCTACCGCGAGGGCGGTTTCGGCTTGATGATCGCCATTTGCGCCGGGCTCTACCCGCTGATCTCACACCTCAAGGCCAAGCTTGAACAGGAAGCCGAATAAATGGCGCGTATCCTGCTGGCCGATGACGGTATCGAGTTTGACGGACAAAGCTTCGAACGTGGCCCTTTGGGCGGGGTCGAATCCTCAATCATCAACTTGACCGCCGAACTAGCCAGGCGGGGCCACGAGGTGTATGTTCTCAATAATTGCCTGGGCAAGCTTGATCATGAAGGCGTTAGTTGGCAACAGATTGCGTCGGGCGATTGGCCGGATGGTGTCGATCTTTATATCGCTAATCGAGGCGACAAGCTAATCCCTTTGATGCCAGGTGCGAAGCGGACCGTGTTTTGGGTTCACAATCCCGCGCGTTATCTGATGAAATGGCGCTATCTGTCAAAGCTTTGGCGTTACAAGCCGGCGATCATATTCATTGGCCAAGTGCATGCCAGCACCTATCCCGCCTGGGCGCCGGGTGGCGAGCGCATCGTCATTCCCTACGGCCTTTCGGACAATTTCTGTGGCGCCGAATCGGTCAGTGCGCCACCACCGCCCCGCGCCATTTTTACATCGAACCCTCTACGTTCGCTTGATTGGCTACTGGATCTCTGGACGACGCAAATTCAGCCTAAGGTTCCGGATGCGGAACTGCATTTGTTTACCGGTGCAGACACCTATGGCGCCGTCGGCGAAGGAAAAGTTGAGCCTATGAGGCGGGTCTTGGCGAAAGCCGAGACAATGGTCGCGAATGGTGTGGTCTTGCGCGGCGCCGTGTCCAAGACGACATTGATTGAGGAGTTTCGCTCGGCGCGCTGCATGCTGTACCGTGGCGATATCAATGAGACGTTTTGTCTCGCGGTGGGAGAGGCGCAGGCCATGGGCGTGCCGGCGGTGGTTCAGGATTTCGGATCAGTTGTCGAGCGGGTGGTCGACAACGAGACTGGCTTTATTCGTCCGACAGATGCCGGCTTTGCCGAGGCCGCCGTTCGGCTGCTCAGCGACGATGTCTTGTGGCGACGTCATCATGATTTGGCGCTCAGCACACAGCGTTCCTGGCGCTGGCCGGATGCGGCTGCCAGTTTTGAGGCTTTAGTACCATGAGGGCAGGATAGGTGCGCGTATTGCAAGCCATGGCTGGTGCCGAATTCGGAGGCGCGGAATCTTTCTTCGTTCGCCTTACCGGTGCTTTAGCGCGCGCCGGGCTCGACCAGCGAGTGATTATCCGAACCAATGCCGAACGCGCGGCGGCGCTGCGTAACAGTGGGATTGAACCCGTACAACTGAAGTTCGGCGGCAAGCTGGATTGGAGAACACCGCGGCAACTCAGGAGGAAAATCGCCGATTACAAGCCTGATATCGTGCTGAGTTGGATGAACCGCGCCACGGCCATGTGCCCGACAGGCGAATTCGTCCACGTGGCACGGCAGGGAGGCTACTACGACCTCAAGCACTATCAGACCTGCGATCACATTATTTGTAATACTGAGGACATCGTTTCGTATCTGGTGAAAGAAGGCTGGCCCGAGAACCAGGCGCATTACCTGCCGAACTTTGTTTCTTGCGAGCCGGCACCTCCAGTTTCGCGCCATGATTTCTTTACGCCGTATACGGTACCATTAATCCTGTGCATGGGGCGACTTCATGAAAACAAGGGCTTTGATGTTATGCTCGAAGCCTTGTCGCGGGTGCCCAACGCCTATTTGTGGATAGCCGGTGAAGGCCCCTTGCGCCAGAAACTAAAAAAAATGGCCGAGTCGCTAGCCGTCAAGCCCCGAGTGCGGTTTTTGGGCTGGCGCGATGACATTGCAGCGTTGCTTGCCAGTTGCGATATTTTCGTCTGTTCGTCGCGCCACGAGCCGCTTGGCAATGTCGTACTTGAGGCTTGGGCGCATGACCGCCCAGTCGTTGCCGCCGACAGTTTTGGCCCCGGTACTTTGATCGAACATCTTGAATCGGGCGTGCTGGTGCCGACGGATGACCCGGTGATGCTTTCGAAGGCCGTGCGTATGGTGATCGACGATGCCAACCTGCGCGAAAAGATAACCCGGCAAGGGAAAGAGACCTACATGGAGTATTTCACCGAGGCCAACGTTATCGCCCAATATATGGAATTTTTTGAGCGGGTATTGAGCTAATGTGTGGCATTGCCGGCATTGTCATGCGCGACGGATCGGCACCGGATGCATCAATGCTTGATGCGCTGGAAAAAGCGCTTGAGCATCGCGGCCCAGACGGCAGCGGGCGGCATATGGACGGTGCCGTTGGCATGGTTCAGACACGTCTCGCCATCATCGATTTGGTGACTGGCAATCAGCCCTTGCAGGCGCGCGGGCCACGCGGTGGTCTCGTGACCCTGATTGCCAACGGCGAGATCTATAACTACTGCGAGCTTCGCCAGGAATTAAAGAGTGCGCCGTTCGAGACGAATTCCGATTGCGAGCCACCACTGTATTTATATCTGCGCGATGGGGTGACTTTCGCTCGCTGTTTGCGCGGCATGTATACTATCGCCATTCACGATCCACAGACGGACCGTCTGGTCCTAAGCCGAGATCCGTTCGGCATCAAACCTCTCTACTATGTCGAAACTCCGTATTTCTTTGCCTTTGCTTCCGAACCGCAAGCCTTGATCAAAGCCGGGCTAGCGAGGCCTGATGTCCATGTGGCTGTGGTGCGAGAACTCTTACAACTGCAGTTCACCACCGGTTCCAGGACGCCTTTCTCCAGCATTCAGCGGGTATTGCCGGGCGAGACGATTGTCGTCAGGGCCGGACGAATTATCGAACGTCATCGGCTCCCGGCTTTGCCGGGGATTGGCACGTCGAACCCAAGCGAGACCGAGGCGCTTTCCTATCTTGATGTGGCTTTGAATGATAGTGTCAGCATGCACCAGCGCGCCGACGTCCCTTATGGCATGTTTCTCTCAGGCGGGGTCGATTCGTCGGTGCTGATCGCCATGATGCATCGGCTTAACGAAAACCCCATCCAGGCTTTTACCATCGGGTTCGGGCTAGGTGCCAGTGTGCCCGATGAGCGCCAGCATGCCAAGCGGGTAGCCAAGGCTGCCGGTGCGAAACACACGGAGGTCTCGTTCTCCAAGAACGACTTCTGGTCACTGTTGCCGAGCGTGGTGGCTTCCCTTGACGATCCGGTGGCGGACTATGCAGTGCTGCCGACCTATAAATTGGCGGCAACGGTGCGCGACGCCGGGCTTAAGGTGATCTTGAGCGGCGAGGGTGGCGATGAAATCCTTGCCGGTTACGGCCGTTATCGCCGCGCCGCGCGGCCCTGGTTTGTCGGCGGCCGACGTATGCGCCATCAGGGTGTTCTCGACAGCCTTGGAATTCTTCGGGAGGATACGCCGGCCTGGCGTGCCGGCATCGAAACGGCGGAACGCGCGTTGCCCATCGGCTACAGCGGCATCCAGAATGGCCAGGCGCTCGATTGTGCAGATTGGCTGCCCAACGACCTCCTGACCAAGGTTGACCGATGTTTAATGGCACATGGTATCGAGGGCCGCGTGCCATTTGTGGACGTCCCGTTTGCAGCCTTCGCCTTCGCGCTTCCCGACCGCCTCAAGGTGCGCCACCGCACCGGCAAGTGGCTGATGCGTAAATGGCTGAAAAGTGCCTTACCCGAAAGCGAGCCATTCACCCGCAAACGTGGTTTCTCCGTACCAGTGGCGGCGTGGCTAGAAGAAAAAGGAAGCAAACTCGGACCGTTGGTGGCAACTCAACCTGGCATTGAGGCGCTTTGCCGCAAGGAAACCACGGCGGCAATTTTTCGCGCCAAGGGCAAGCGCGAGGGTCAGGCGCAGTGGGTTTTACTGTTTTATGCGCTATGGCATCAGCATCACGTGCTCGGCAAATCAGCTGAGGGCGAGACGCTTGATCTGCTGGCTGCTTGAGTGACGGCGTAGCGCACGCTATGGGAGAGATAATGAATGCCGATCGCATAACTATCCGCCGACCAGACGATTGGCACGTACATTTCCGCGATGGTGCTATGTTGGCTGCCGTGGTTCCCTATACCGCCAGGCAGTTCGCGCGCGCCATCGTCATGCCGAACCTGCAGCAGCCGGTGACGACAATTGCAGATGCAGACGCTTACCGCGAACGCATTGCCATCGCTGTGCCGGCGGATTGCGATTTCACGCCGCTGATGACCTGCTATCTGACCGACAACGCTGATGCGGATGAGATCGCGCGAGGCTTTAGGACGGGAGGCTTCGCCGCGGTGAAATTCTATCCGGCTGGTGCCACCACCAATTCGGATGCTGGCGTTACCGATGTCGCCAACGTATCCACCGTGCTTGAGCGCATGCAGGAAATCGGCATGCCGCTTTTAGTGCATGCTGAAATCACTGACCCCGATGTCGATATCTTCGATCGTGAGGCGGTCTATATTGATCGCGTGCTTGGACCGCTCATCCGTGGTTTTCCAGAGCTCAAAGTGGTGATAGAACACGTCACCACCAAGGATGCAGTAGAATTCGTCCGCGCCCGCGCAGCGCAGGCTCCAGGCCGCATCGGCGCCACCATCACCGCCCATCATCTGGTGATTAACCGCAGCGATATTTTTAGGGGCGGCATCCGTCCGCACCTCTATTGCCTGCCCATAGCCAAACGCGAGACGCATCGCGTTGCCTTGCGTGACGCCGCGACGTCGGGCGAGGCGGCTTTCTTTCTCGGCACCGATACAGCGCCACATTCCAGGAAACTTAAGGAAACTGTTTGCGGCTGTGCCGGGGTTTTTACCGCTCCCACGGCACTCGAGACCTATACACAGGTGTTCGATGAAGATGGGGCGCTCGATAAATTGGAGGCCTTTGCATCTCTCAATGGACCGGCTTTTTACGGGCTTGAGGCGAACGAAAATTATGTGACCTTGGAGCGCGCGTCCATGACCGTGCCCAAAGCGGTCGAAACGGCGGATGGTGACGCGGTGCTGGTTTTCGGTGGCGGTGAAAGTCTCTCGTGGCGGCTGGTTTGATCTGCGAATTCGCCGGCGGTTTTCAGACCAGGCCGTTGCCGTGAGTGATCACCCGAACAAACCTGGTTAGGGGGCTCCCTCTGTCTTTGCGCGCTGTTCAGTTTCGCCGTTCAGGACGCCTTTACCAAGATTCTTATCACGTAGCACAACGCCGCTCAGTTGGTTGATAGTCCGCAACTGGGTGTTCGCTATCCTCGGCAGCGTGCTGCCGTCAGTTGCCTATTGGGGAACGATGGCCTCGGTTGGTAATGCCGGCAGCTTCGAGTTTTTTTCGAACGTTCTACCGTTTTTGATACGCAGCATCAATCTCTGCAAAATCAACTCAAACACCTGTCCGAAAGGCCGGCGTCTAGAGGCCTGGACCCGGTTGGCAAATAATCTACCCTTAGACAAGCTTGGTTCGATAACCAACGAGGCACCTCTTGCCCAGATGATAAGGACTGGCCGGCAAGAACCTCCAGGGCCACGTGCGCAGCCGCACGGTTATCGACGGTAACGGGTGGTCCACAAACCAATGTTAAATTGTTAACATATTGATTTAAAAAGACATTTCAGATTAATCCGAAACGGCCTTTATTTTGGCATTGATTGTGCGACGCAGTGAGAACTGGCCATTTGTGCCATCCATACGCGCAGGGCTTGTTTGGATACGGAGTAGAATCGATGAAACGATTGTTAATGGTCTTGATCGGTGTCGGTTTGTTAGGTGCCTGCACGCATAAATCTGCTTACGAGGCGGCGGTCGAGAATCATGAGCCGGTTTATTGCTACAAATCTCTAGCCGGAGTGGCCTGCCATGAGAAACCAAATTTCCGGGATGAAAACCGGTTGGTGAATTACTTCGGCCCAGCGCCTAAACGCTATGAGCGTCCAGTTCTTACGTCCGAACAGAAGCTGTTCGCTCCAGCGCCGATCAACTACTGGGCTAAGGATCCCGAGCCCCTACCGCGAGCCAAGCCACATGGCAATCTCGCCGACCGGCCGTGGATTGACGAAGCGCCCAGATACGGCGAGGAAGGATCGCGCCGTACCGTCAGAGAGCGCGGGGCCCTGGCCGGTACGCGGCTGGTTGACGAAGGCCATGCCTCGGCTGGAACCAACGCGCTTTTGAGCGCCATCGAGAAACGCACAAAATCAGCTGAGTGAGCCAAGCCTCAAACACGGCCGAGCCACGCTTCACTATCGCTGAGTGGCACGCTTGACAGTATAGAGCAAGAGTTCTATCACCCCGTGGTCACGACCTGACGCCCACACATTAGGCGCATGATTGACCCGAGGCGGAGTAGCTCAGCTGGTTAGAGCAGCGGAATCATAATCCGCGTGTCGGGGGT
>CAYXUT010000035.1:0-19896 GCA_964468005.1 uncultured Magnetovibrio sp.
TTGGCGTGGAGCGGAAGGGCTCGAACCTGTTGGCCGAAGGCTCTTATCCGGTTGGGAATGAGCTCAAGGACGGACATCCTGAGTTTACTATGGCGATGCTCAAAAAGCTCGGCTGGGACAAGGACCTGACCGCTGCGGAGCATGCAGCTATTAAAAAGGTCGCTGGCGATAAAACCAATTGGAAGACCGATCTTTCGGGCGGTATCCAGCGGGTTGCCATAAAGCACGGTTGTGCACCGTATGGTAATGCCAAGGCGCGAACCGTAGTCTGGACGTTCCCGGATCCAGTGCCCTTGCATCGGGAGCCGTTGTACACACCCAGGCGAGATCTTCTGCCCAAGTATGCCACTTACAAGGACAAGAAGGCCTATCGTTTGCCGACGCTCTACGCATCCATCCAGAAAAAGGATTTCTCCAAGAAGTTTCCGACAATACTTACTTCGGGCCGCTTGGTGGAATATGAGGGTGGAGGTGATGAAAGCCGATCTGTCAAATGGCTGGCTGAATTGCAGCAGGACATGTTCTGCGAAGTCCATCCCGTAGATGCCAATAATGCCGGTATCAGGGACGGTGCCGACATGTGGGTGTACTCACCGGAAGGTGGAAAAGTATTGGTGAAAGCTCTGGTGACCGAACGGGTCGGAGAAGGAACCGTCTTTATGCCCTTCCACTTCGGTGGACATTGGCAAGGCAAGAGCCTGCGTGACAAGTATCCGGAGGGTACGGACCCGTATGTGTTGGGTGAAGCTTCCAACATGTGCGGAACCTACGGATATGACTCCGTCACTCAGATGCAGGAAACTAAAACATCACTCTGCCGTATTTCGGCGGCGTAAGCTTAAGGAGCCCAGATTATGGCTAGAATGAAGTTCTTGTGTGATGCCGAACGTTGTATTGAATGCAACGCCTGCGTTACTGCGTGCAAAAACGAGCACGAAGTGCCGTGGGGCATCAACCGTCGCCGGGTGGTAACCATCAATGATGGCAAGCCTGGTGAACGATCTATCTCGGTGGCCTGCATGCACTGCTCTGATGCACCCTGCATAGCTGTCTGCCCAGTAGATTGCATCTATACAACGGAAGAAGGCGTAGTTCTTCACTCGAAAGATCTCTGTATCGGGTGTGGCTACTGTTTCTTCGCTTGTCCTTTTGGTGCGCCGCAGTATCCGCAGGCTGGTAACTATGGCTCGCGTGGTAAGATGGACAAGTGTACTTTCTGTGCTGGTGGACCAGAGGAAGATATGTCTGCTTCTGAGTTTTCCAAGTACGGCCGCAACCGTTTGGCTGAAGGCAAGTTGCCGATTTGTGCGGAAATGTGTTCGACCAAGGCTCTCTTAGGTGGTGACGGTGACATGGTCTCCAACATCTACCGCGAACGTGTTGTGGCACGTGGCTTTGGCACCGGTGCGTGGGGCTGGGGTACCGCTTATCAGTTGAAGGCGGGTTCCTAGGCTTTTGAGACTGGCTTTTGAGAATGGCGGGCGTTTTGCGTCCGCCATTCTTGCCTGTTCTTTGCTTGTAGCGTAGCCTGTACTGAGCAATTAGCCTAGATAAAGCATACTGAAGGACAACTTAGTAATGAAGTGGGGTAAACTCTTTTCATCTGCCGGGTGTTGCTGTCTCCTCGTGTTTCTAGTTGCCGGGTGTCGACTTGAGGAGCAGGACCGCATCACCAATTATGAGCCTGGTGTTTATAAGGGCGTGCCAGACCAAGCATTAAACTCATCACAGCGCCGTAATTTGCGCTACCGGGTGCGGATGCAGGGCGGGGTGACCAAGCCGGCGGGACCCTGACAAGCGAACGATACTAGCGCAATATCTATAGAAGGACTGTAATTATGGCTGCAAAGATTGTGCGATCGCTGACACGCCTGTCTGTAGTGGCAGCATTGATGTTTTTTGCGACGAGTTTTGTGCAGACTGATTTGCCGGGGATGGGAACCGTACGGGCTCTGGCGCAGACTACGGGCGATGTCCCAGGCAACTGGTCGGGAAACATTAGCGATACCCAATTTTGGCGGGCAATACGAAAAGGAGTTACTGGAAGTGTTTCAATCCCCGATAAGAAAGCGGGGCAATTGGTTCAGTCGGACGGAGATGAACTGCGCGCATTTCGTCAGGGACCGATGTCCCAATTTGGAGGTTGGCTTCTCATTGGCTCTTTAATAGTACTTGGATTGTTTTATGTGGGGCGTGGACGAATTCAGGTAGAGGCCGGTCTAAGCGGGCGAACGATAGAACGCTTTAACGCCTTTGAGCGATTTGTGCATTGGTTAACCGCGTCAAGTTTTATAATATTGGCCTTGACTGGCCTTAACATGTTGTACGGTAAGTACGTGCTTCCTAGCATTATTGGTAAGTCTGCATTTGCTTCATTGACCATGTTTGGCAAGTTTGCCCACGATTGGATCGCGTGGGCATTTATTCTAGGTATTATTTTGATGTTTTTCTCCTGGGTGCGACACAATATCCCGAATATGGCGGATGTTCGATGGCTTCTGGCTGGTGGTGGAATGTTCAGTGAAGGAGTGCATCCGCCGGCCAAGCGCTTTAACGCTGGCCAGAAAATCATATTTTGGCTTGTCATATTGGGCGGCGCTTCGCTTTCGGGGTCAGGGCTCGCTTTGCTGTTCCCATTTGAGATTGAGATGTTTGCTGGTACCTTTAAAGTAATGAATCAACTTGGAACTAATTTTCCGACGGAACTCTCACCCATACAGGAAACACAGTATGCGTTGATGTGGCACGGTATTATGGCACTCGTAATGATAGCTATAATAATTGCCCACATTTATATAGGCTCCTTAGGTATGGAGGGTGCCTTTGATGCTGTTGGTACGGGGCAAGTTGACATAAATTGGGCTAAGGAGCACCATAATCTTTGGGTTCAAGAACTGGAATCCATGGACGAAAATGCCGTTGCTCCGAACCGAGGAACCGAATAGACAACCCAGAATAGGAGATACACGATGGGCGAACGTTGGAGATCAATGTGGATGGGAACCATTGCAGCCGTCGTTATTGCTATCCTTGCTGGCGTAGTTATGACAGAGATGAATATTTCCTCCGCACAAAAATTCTCGACTTCTTCTACAAGGCTTTGATAGGGCAAAAATTAAAAAGGGATGAGTTATTCTGCTGCGGCTAGGGCTTTCGCCTTTTCGACTTTGACAGCGCAGAATTTGAACTCAGGGATTTTTCCGTAAGGGTCTAGCTGCGGGTTGGTCAAAATATTTGCTGCAGCTTCGACAAAACAGAAGGGAATGAAAACCATACCTTCTGGGACATCGCGGTCAGCGCGGATGCGCGTTTCAATGGAGCCCCGTCTCGTTGTTACTCTGATGGGATCTCCGGCCAATAATCCGAATTTAAGAAGTTGGCTTGGGTGCATGCTAGCTACGGGCTCTGGCTCAAGCTCATTAAGCGTATCAGCGCGCCGGGTCATAGCGCCCGTATGCCAATGCTCAAGCACACGACCCGTAGTTAAAACTAGTGGGAACTGATCGTCTGGAATCTCAGCAGGTGGCACAAGGTCTGTAGGGATAAGCTTTGCCCTGCCACTATCCGTAGGAAAGCCCTCAGAAAAAATAATTTCTTCGCCTGGATGATCTTCCGAAGGGCACGGATACGTTACAACACTTTCTCGTTCTAGACGGTCCCAACTGATATTATCAAGGGAGCGCATCGTCAATTTCATTTCGGCGAACACGTCTTTTGGATGGGTATAATTCCAATTTAGATCAAGTCGGTTAGCTATTTCCTGAATAATCCACCAGTCTTGACGTACTTTGCCAGGAGTGCTTATTGCTGGTCGGGCCAACTGCACTTGCCGGTTCGTATTGGTGAATGTGCCCCATTTTTCCGGAAATGCAGAAGCCGGGAGAATGACATCAGCGTGAAAAGCCGTTTCTGTCATAAAAATATCTTGGATCACTAAATGTTCTAATTTTGCTAGACCGTCACGCGCATGCTGCACGTTTGGATCTGACATGGCAGGGTTCTCACCCATGATGTAAATGCCCTTTATCTGACCGGCGTGAACAGCGTCCATGATTTCGACTACTGTGAGCCCACTCTTGCTGTCTAAGGGTTTGTTCCATGCCTCTTCATAAACGCCACGTATTTCGGATGCCTCAACCGATTTATAGTCAGGGAATACCATGGGTATTAGGCCTGCATCCGATGCCCCTTGGACATTATTCTGCCCCCGCAATGGGTGGAGGCCTGTCCCGGGACGACCGATTTGGCCAGTGATCATGGCGAGTGCAATTAGACAGCGTACATTATCCGTACCATGGACATGTTGCGAAACGCCCATACCCCAGAAGATTAGAGAACGTTCGGCTTTGGCATATATTCTTGCTACGGTACGAATTGTTTCCGCATCAATACCACAGACTTCTGCCATGTCTTCGGGTGTAAAGGCCTGAATGTTCTTCTTTATTTCATCAAAGCCTTCTGTCATAGCTTGCACATATTGTAGATCGATTAGGTTCTCTTCGATAATGGTGTGGATCATGGCGCTGATGAGCGCTACGTCTGACCCTGGTTTGAACTGAAGCATGTGAGTGGCATGGCGACTTAGGCCTTGGGTGCGGGGATCCATAACGATGAGTTCAGCACCACGCTTCGCAGCCTGCTTTATATAGGTTGCTGCAACCGGGTGGTTTTCAGTGGGACGGCAACCAATAGCGATTATGCAATCAGCGTCACGAGATGCGGTGAAAGGAGCGGTGACTGCACCGGAATTTATGCCTTCCATAAGTGCAGCAACCGAGGACGCATGGCAAAGGCGGGTGCAGTGGTCGACGTTGTTGGTGCCGAAACCCTGGCGCACCAGCTTCTGCACCAGGAAGGCTTCCTCATTGGAACCCTTCGCTGAGCCGAACCCGGCGAGCGCTGAGGAGCCATCACTATCAAGGATCGTCTTGAAGCCACCGGCCGCAAGATCAAGCGCTTCTTGCCACGTTGCTTCACGGAAATGGGTAAACGGATTGGCTGGATCAACGCTGTCGTCGCCGCGTTTCGGTACATCGTCCTTTCGGATCAGCGGTGCCGTTAGCCTGTGCGGATGGCGCGCGTAATCGAAGCCGAACCTGCCCTTGACGCAAAGCCGGTTTTCATTGGCCGGGCCGTCGCGGCCCTCGACGCGCTGGATGGCATCGTCTTTGACATGGTAGGTGACCTGGCAGCCGACACCGCAGTAGGGACAAAGACTATCGACTTTTTTGTCGGCGCCGCCGACAAACCGCTGACTGTTGTCCAGTTGGTTGGCCGGCATCAAGGCGCCGGTCGGGCAGGCGGCGACGCATTCGCCGCAGGCCACGCAGGTGCTTTCGCCCATGGCGTCGTTCATATCGAAGACAATCCGGGATGCCGTGCCCCGGTTGGCCATGCCGATAACGTCATTGACCTGAACCTCGCGGCAAGCTCGGACACAGAGGTTGCAATGGATACAGGAAACCAGATTGACACGCATCGCCGGGTGGCTGGCATCGGTCGCCGGCGCCGTATCGCGTGAAGGGAAACGGCTGGCGGTGATGCCCATCTTATCGGCCCATTTCCACAGCAGCGAATCCGGGTCTTGCGCATCCGTCTTGGCTGGTTGATCAGCGATCAAGAGTTCCATGACCATCTTGCGAGCTTTTTCAGCGCGTTTGGAATTTGTGGTGACCTTCATGCCAGGCGTCGGTTCGCGTCGACATGACGGCGCCAGCACCCGCTCGCTGTCGATCTCGACCATGCAGGCTCGGCAATTGGCATCAGGCCGGTAACCCGGCTTTGGACGGTGGCAGAGGTGTGGAATGCTGACCTCGTTGGCGCGCGCGATCTCCCAGATGGTTTCACCGAACTTGGCCTGGAGTTCCTGGCCATCCAGGAAGAAAGTGAAGGTGTCGCTCATTTGGCATCCCCTGAAACTTCGTTTGCGAAGAAGCGTAGCGCGCTCAATACGGGGTTTGGCGCCGCTTGCCCCAAGCCGCAAATGGAGGCGTCGCGCATGGTATCGCTGAGTTCGCGGATCAAGCTTTCGTTCCAGTTCGGCGCATCAATCAGTTTCAGTATTTTTTCGCACCCCACCCGGCAGGGCGTGCACTGGCCGCAGCTCTCATACTCGAAGAACCCGATCAAATTCTTGCAGATTTCGCGAATGTTGTCGGCACCGGAGAATATCACCACAGCTGATGAACCAATGAAACATCCAAACTCATCAAGTGAGCCAAAGTCGAGCGGCTCATCACCCTTGTCGGCGGGTAGGATGCCGCCAGATGCGCCACCTGGCAGATAGGCTCTGAAGTCGTGGCCTTCGAGCATACCGCCGCAATGCTCTTCAATCAATTGTTTGACTGTGGTGCCGGCTGACGCCAGCTTGACGCCCGGTTGCTTGACCCGCCCCGACACGGAAAAGAAATGTGGATGGCCCTGCGTTTCGTACCACTTGGGACCCTGTTCAACGATCTGTGGCACCCAGTACATGGTCTCAACATTGTTAATCAGGGGCGGGCGGCCGAAAAGTCCGGATTGCGCAGGGAAGGGCGGGCGGTGTCTGGGTAGGCCGCGCTTGCCTTCTATGCTCTCCAGCATGGCCGATTCCTCTCCGCAGATATATGCGCCGGCGCCGCGTCTAAGATGCAGTTCGATCCCGTCGGTCAGGTTTTTTTGCTTCAGGCGTGCCACCTCGGCAATCAGGAGATCACGGATAGCAGGGTATTCGTCGCGCAGGTATATGTACACAGCGTCCGCTTCGATCGCCCAGGCCGCGATCAAGGCGCCCTCCAATACTCGGTGTGGATTAGTCTCAAAGCAATGTCTGTCCTTGAAGGTGCCGGGCTCGCCCTCGTCGGCGTTGATGGCAACCAGTCTCGGCTTCGGCGTGTTCTCTAAAAAGCTCCATTTGCGCGCCGTTGGAAACCCCGCGCCACCGAGGCCTCGTAGACCTGAGGCGTCGATCTGGGCGATGACGTCGGCGCGTTGCCGGTTGCCGGCAAGGCAATCCTTCCAAACCACGTAGCCACCGCTGGCGACGTAAGCGTTGAAGTCCTTGTAATTGGGGACGTCGGGTTCGGTCTCGTTCGCGTCGACTGCTGCTGTGATCACTGCCTCGTCGGCACCATACACCTGACGCTGGCCGACGACAGCTACCGGCGCTTTGTCGCAGGCGCCAACGCAGGGCGCGTGTACGACGCGAACATCGTTGCCTCTGCCGTAAGTTTCAGCCAAACCGGCGAGAAGGGCCTTTGCTCCTCGCATCTCACAGGCGATGCCGTCACAGACCCGAACCGTTAATTGAGCCGGCGCGTCCTCATTCTCCTTGAGCACATCAAAGTGGTGATAAAAGGTTGCGACCTCATAGACTTCGCTCTGGGAAAGTTGCATCTCGTCGGCCAGGGCCACCAAGTGTGCCGCCGAAAGCTGCTTGTAGTGGTCCTGGATCAGGTGCAGATGTTCGATCAGCAGGTCGCGTCGCCGGGGCTTCTCGTTAAGTAGCGAGCGCACCTCTTCCAACGCCTGCGGCTCGGTTTGCCGGCCCTTCGGGTAAAATGGTGAACGGTTGCCGCTTCGGGCCTGAAGGGACATGCTATCGATATTCGCGCTGTTGGACATTACCCTCAACCTCTTGTATCAAATCGGCACCCTGATCCTTTGGCATTATGTACAACACAATACTCCAGTCAGCCAATATCAATTGTGTCTTGGGGGATGATGGCACGTGATGGCATCACGGAAAACCAACTTCCGTTCACATCAGCTTGTCGCTAACGGATGAAAGTGGGAAAGTCCTGGGACGGCGATGTTTGCTTTTCCTGGTAGTGAAGGATCTGTCCACGTGGAAATTGATGTTCGGGTTACGCAATTGTTATGCTCGCGCCTTTGCCACGATTTGATCGGGGCGGCCAGCGCTGTTAACACTGGTTTGGAGTTCATGGCGGAAGATGGTCACGGCAGCGAAGCCTTGGACCTTGTGCACAAGAGCGCCGATCGGATGATTAGGCGACTGAACTTCTTTCGTGGCGCGCTTGGGTTCGGTGGTGGGCGACAAGGCCCCTTGTCCTTGGATGAAGCACGAAAACTGGTAGTCGGCTGGTATGCCGATGCTAAGGCAGATCTCAATTGGACGGCGGAGATGACTGTGGCCGGAGAAGGTGGCGTGCTTCAAGTGCCAGCCATAAAGATGCTAATGCTAATGACGTTACTGGCCGAAGAGTGCCTGATACGGGGTGGCGAGGTCGGGGTCCACGTGGTGCGCATAGAAGAAGGACTGGGCGTTGCCGTGCGCGCCGTCGGCACTGGTGCCAAGTTATCAGATGACGTGGCTGCCGGGCTTAACCCGAATTGCGGGCCCGACACCCTGACCGCACGGAACGCCCATGCCCATTGGGCGCAACGGATCGCTCAAAGCCAAGGCGCTTTCTTAGAAGCAAAAAGTGCCGCGGGTGAGGTGCATTTTGCAGTGCTGCTGCCCTGATACCGGCTTGGCTAGAACAGTGTCGGTTGTTCTAAAAAATCTAGCTATTTCGACATGGTGTTTTGCCGAACGCGCTGATTTATTTCGGCCAGCCGACCAAGAAATTAGTGCTCAAAAACATTACTGGCATGATGACTGACGATGGCTTTATTCCTTGGCGGAGAGGAAACCGGCTCGGCGTTACGGTACAGTTCGTGCCCGTACAGGCCTTGCACGAAATTTACAAAAAGGCGGGTTAAAAAAGCCTAGGCCTGGGCCGCGACCGGTTCGTCTTTAGGGTCACGCAATACATAACCTCGTCCCCAAACGGTCTCGATGTAATTTTTATCGCCGGTTGCGGTCGAAAGCTTCTTGCGCAGCTTGCAGATAAAGACATCGATGATCTTCAATTCGGGCTCATCCATACCGCCATAGAGATGATTGAGAAACATTTCTTTGGTCAGCGTTGTGCCCTTGCGCAGCGATAGCAATTCGAGAATTCCGTATTCCTTACCGGTCAGATGAACGGATTGTCCGTCAACTTCGACGGTCTGCGCATCAAGATTGACCAATAGCTTGCCGGTTTGGATGACCGATTCCGAATGGCCCTGCGAACGGCGCACGATGGCCTGAATGCGGGCGATCAATTCATCCTTGTTGAACGGTTTGGTCAGGTAGTCATCAGCGCCAGTACCGAGCCCTTTGACCTTGTTCTCCGATTCAGCCAGGCCGGAAAGGATCAGGACTGGGGTCGCCACTTTGGCCGAACGCAGCTCCCGCAGAACTTCCATGCCGTCCATGTCTGGCAGCATCAGGTCGAGAACGATAATGTCGTAATCATAGAGCTTGCCGATTTCCAAACCATCTTCACCAAGGTCCGTAGCGTCGACCACCATGCCTGCAGCCTCAAGCATCATTTTAATGCTTTGTTGGGTGGTTGGGTCATCTTCAACAAGGAGTACGCGCATTTATCCCTCCGACGCAGTCATGACGACGTTGTTAACCATATGACGCAAAGGTTAACGGTGCAAGCTTAAGGGGGCGTGAATAACCCAATGCATTGATATTGCATAACTTCACTTTTGAATTGCAGGTTGCGAGCTGGGCAGCATGGAAAAAAACGCGAATCGTCATTAACCATCATTCTTGTTGATAGCGTATATCCGTATCGCCCCATTAAACTTGGCTGACTTCATCGTCAGTGAATTCAACTGGCTGCTGGCGATCAGGTGTCTATGGGCCGCAGCGACGGGGGCTTGGTCACGTGATGAACGTTTGGAAAATCTCCTCCCAGGTGTTGTCGTTTTTGATTAAGGCATATAGTGGACTGCGGGTGGACACCTCGCTAAGGTCATGCTTGATGGCTCAATGACCGCCATTGCCTCTCACCACCGCACCACGGGATTCGGCTTCGGTGGCGGTCAGTCCGGCGCCAATTGAACAGGTTATTTCCCAGTTGATGGTATTGTGCTTTTCGGGCCGGTTGAGCAGACGCGTGGTGATACCGTCCTGATGTTTGCGCGTGATAGTGGGCATGAACGAACCTTCTAATTTAGTGCGGGATATCCTGGGTGCGAGCTAGGTCGTTGACCATTTCGGCAAGCTGCCTACCAAGATCTGGCAGGTCGTGGATGCTCACCTGATCGGTAAGACCACCACAATTGAAGGCCAGAATATTTCCGTTTTCCATGACCAACGGCACGCCGACGGCGTGATAGTCGGTGCGCCAGTCGCCGGCAGAAACCGTGTAGCCATTGACTTGATAGTGCTTCACCGCGCTTTTGATACCGTGCTCTACATCGGCGACCATGTCAGGGGCGACTTGCTTGAGTTCGGTCAACAAAGCTCCCTGGCGGGACGGTGACAAGGCAGCCAGATAGGCCCTTCCAAGAGCCGTTTTGGCGAGGTCACGATCGATCCCGATATCGAGCGGTACCGTCGTAAGGCTGCCGTGTCGAGCGCGTTCGATGACGATCATGGTAAGTCCGTCGCGTACAGCCATGGAGACTGCGCCCCTGCACGACTCTGCCAATTGCTGCATCATCGGCCGTGCTACTTCACGGATCGAGAGCTGGCGAAGCACCGGATAGCCAAGTGACAGAATATGTGGATGTAGGGAATAGCGCCCCGTTACCTCATCGAGATGCAGATAGCCCAAGGCTAGCAACGTGAATGTCAGGCGCGAAACGGTTGGTTTGGGAAAGCCGGTGCGCTCGGCAATCTCAGCGTTGCTCAGGCCCCGGTCGTTGGCGTCGAAAACCTTCAGAACCTCCAGCCCTCTTGCCAAGGAGCGCACATATTGGCGGTCCTCACTCGCCTTGCCGGAATTGACCAGCGCCATATTCTTGCGGATGCCCAAGGTTTGTGCCGTTCCCCGTTTTGTTTTAGCCAGAGCCAAAGACCTGTCAGCTTGACAAATAATCTTTGCATGGGGATACATGTGTGTCAAATAGCGAAACATAATTTTGCATTGAGAAATAACTAGAGAGACAACCGATGCTGGCTAAATCCAGGTCCGATGCCATAAAATGTATGCTCTATCCGAATTCTGTCGCCATCATCGGTGCATCGCCGGATACCAATAAGCTCAATGGCCGGCCATTTCATTTTATGCGGCGCGACAAGTTCAAGGGCCGCATTTATCCCGTCAATCCTCGATACGAAGATATCGACGGCGTTACCTGTTATCCGGATATTGCGTCGCTGCCGGAAGCCCCCGACATGGCGATTGTCGCCATCTCCGCAGCGCGCTGTATTGAGACTGTGACCCAACTCGGCGAAAAGGGCTGCCCGGTTGCGGTGATCTTCTCTTCGGGGTTCGGCGAGATGGGGGTAGCCGGTCGTAAACTGGAACGCGACCTTCTGAAAGCCGCGCGGGCAAGTGACATCCTCGTCTGCGGCCCCAACAATTTAGGGCTCATCAACGGCTTCGATAGGTTGAGTGCCACCTTTAGCCAGTATGCCGATAAGCCGCCGATCGGCGGTCCAGTGGCTTTCGCGACACAATCGGGCGCCTTCGGTACTGGCATCGCGGCGTTAGCTCGCTCGCGCGGGATCGGTATTGGATATTTCGTCAATACTGGCAACCAGATCGATATCAACCTGATGGAAGTCTTGGAAGTCACCATTGAGGACGAACGCATCAAGGTAGCGGCTGCCTACCTTGAAGGGATCCGTGACGCTGACGCCCTGATTCGCCTAGCCAACAAGGCAATAAAAATCGGCAAGCCGCTGATCGTTGTCAAGGTCGGGCGCAAGGCAGCCGGCGCGCGCGCCGCCGCCTCGCACACCGGATCTTTGGCCGGCGAGGACGCGGTTTTTGACGGTATTGCGCGCCAGCACGGCATCATTCGGGCCCGCAACGAACAACACATGCTCGACATGATGGCGGCTTTCACGGTAACGGATATTCCCTCCGGCTCCGGCATTGCCATCGTCACTCAGTCCGGAGGCGCTGGCGCGATGATGGCGGACCGTGCCGAGGAGCTTGGATATCAGGTGCCGCAGCCTTCCGAGGAGACAAAAAAACTCCTGGAAGACGTGATCCCTGCCTTTGGGGCGCGCGGTAACCCCATCGACATCACCGGTCAGTTTCTGGCGGAACCGGAAATTCTGAAAGGTAGTGTCGAAGCGGTACTCAATGATCCGTCCATAGACGTTGCTGTCGTTTGGCTGCAGTTGATGCATGGATACACAGACTTGTTGATCGATGTATTTCGCGAGATTAAGGAACGTGTTTCCAAACCCTTCGTGGTCTGCTGGATCGAGCCTCCAAAAAAGGTACGTGAGGCTTTCAATGATTTGGGAATTTGCCTGATCACTGCCACCGAGCAGGTGGTTGATGCCGTTGGCGGGCTGATTGATTTCGGCCGTGCGCGCGAGCGTTGCCTATCCAGAGAAATGCCGCAGCTTTCCGATGCCCAAGCGAGTGCTGGTAACGTCAAGGCGCTACCATCTATGTTGGCGTACGAAATGCTGCATGCGGCCGGCGTGCCGTTGGTCGATTGCGCGTTTGCCGCCAACCCTGACGAGGCTGCTGAAGGGGCTGATGGGATGGGCTATCCGGTGGCCCTTAAGATTGAATCGCTCGATATCCAGCACAAGATGGACGTCGGCGGTGTGGCGCTCGGTCTCAACGATGCCGATGAGGTGTGCGAGGTTGCCAACCAGATGCTTACCCAGGTCAGCGAAAAGGTGCCCGATGCCGATATTGATGGCTTTCTTTTGCAGAAAATGGCACCCCCGGAGACTGAAATGGTCATTGGTATGCGGAAGGATCCCATCTTTGGTCCGATCGTCATGGTCGGTCTGGGTGGCGTTTTCGTCGAGGTCTTGAAGGACGTCATATTCGCTCGTGTGCCGCTCACCGAAGCCGATGCCCTCGACATGCTGGAAAACTTGGACGGAAAAGCCATGCTCGATGGCGCCAGAGGAAAAGGCGTGGTCAACTGCCAGGCGCTTGCCCGGACCTTGGTAGCGATCGGAACTTTTGCCCGTGATCATCCGGAGATCGAGGAGTTGGATTTGAACCCGGTCTTTGCTGGACCGGATGGTATCATTGCCGTCGATTGGCTGGTCATGGCGGCAGGGTGACAGGGGAAGACAGAAGCCTTTGAGCGACCATCTTAGATTAACCATCATTTTTGTGTCGGTGGCGGTGTGCGTGGCCATCGCCTTGATGCCGGCGCCCGAGGGCGTATCTGAAACTGCCCTGCCGGCGCTGGCAATTATCATTTTCTCCGTCAGCATGTGGGCGACGACGGCACTACCCGAGTACGTCGCCTCACTGGTTTTCCTTTGCGTTGCTTCGGTTAGCGCTATTGCTTCGCCCGGGGCTATCTTCGCCGGCTTTCAATCGCCGGCGCTGTGGCTGGTATTCAGCGGTCTGGTCCTCGGTGCCGCTGCCGAAAAGAGCGGTCTTGGGCTTTGGGTCGCGCGTGGTGCCTTTCGACATGTGGGCGCTAGTTACGCCAGTCTGATTTTCTCGATTCTGATCGGATCGCTAGCGCTCTCGGTGATTATACCGTCTTCGGTTGGCCGGATCGCCATTGTCTTGCCGCCGATCATGGCTGTTGCCCGCCAAGCCGGCTATCCCATGGGATCGAGCGGATTTATCGGCGCTGTGGTCGCCGCCGTTTTCGGCAATTATCTGATGGGCCATGGTTTCCTACCGGCCAACCTGACGAATATCATCTTGCTCGGCACCATGGGCACCATGTATGGCATCGATGTTACCTACGGCGAATACTTGCTCCTCAACCTGCCGATCATTGCCTTGTTGCGAGGTGCGCTGGTCGGCGTCCTCGTGGTCTGGCTGTTCAAGCCGAATCGAACGGGACAGTCGATTTCAGAGACCAGTCCGCAACCGCTTAGCGAAGACGGGCGCAAATTGCTGGCTATCATCATTTTTGCGCTAATTGCGTGGTCGACGGATTTCATGCACGGCGTAGCACCCGGTTTTGTAGCGCTGGTCGCCGCCGTCATTTGCATGCTGCCCGGGATTGATCTGGTGTCCGGTCGCTTATTCGCTGAGAAAATCAACATGGTCAGCATTCTGTTTGTTGCCGCCGTGCTCGGGATCGGCCCGGTACTAGCGGAATCGGGCGCCGGCGCGCTTCTGGGCGATCAAATTGCCGATCTTGCAGGCTGGCAGGGCGAGAGCCAGGAATACGGATTTTACGTGATGTCGGTGGTGTCTTTCCTGATGGCATTATTGTCGAACGTTTCGGGCGCCATTGCCATCGTCACGCCAACCGCTGCCGACCTCGCGAATGCCACAGGGCTGCCACTCAAGATCGCGGCGTTGGCACAATTAAACGGTCTGAGCTCGCTGCTGTTTCCTTATCAGGCACTGCCGCTTATGGTTGGCTTGGCTATGGGTGGCGTGCCAATGATCAGGGTCATCAAATTCAGCATGATCTTGGCTGTAATCGGGTTGGCGTTGCTGACGCCGCTAAACTTCCACTACTGGCGTTTGCTTGGGTACATCCCGGGGTAACTTGAAAGAAAGGGGATAGGGATATGTCATTGGTATTGTTGGAACGACCCGAGGATGGCATCGCGCTTTTACGCATGAACCGGCCCGAGGCGATGAACGCCTTGAACAATGCCGCCCGCGAGGAGTTAGCCACACATTTCGAGGCGCTGAATGCGGACGGCAGCGTGCGCGTGATCGTCATCACCGGCAACGAAAAAGCCTTTGTCGCTGGTGCTGATTTGAAAGAATTCGCTGACCTCGGCACCGCCGATTGGGCCTTCACCGATGCCCGGCGTATGTGGCGGATCGTCTCGGCCTGTTCCAAACCTATGATCGCCGCGGTCAACGGCTTTGCTCTCGGTGGCGGCTGCGAACTAGCGCTACACTGTGATATTATCATCGCCGGTGAGAACGCCAAGATGGGCTTGCCGGAAATTCAGGTTGGTGTGATGCCTGGCGGCGGTGGTACACAGCGCCTGACTCGCGCGGTGGGCAAGTACAAGGCCTTGAAAATGATGCTAACGGCCGAGTGGGTCTCCGGTCAGGAAGCCAGCGACATGGGGCTTGCGTCGGAAGCCGTACCCGATGAAGAAGTGCTGGACCGCGCCATGGCCATCGCTCACAAGGTCGCAAAGATGCCGCCCTTGGGTACCAAGTATATCAAAGAAGTGACCCTAGCCGGCATGGATGCGTCGCTTGAGACCGGCCTGATGCTGGAGCGCAAGGCCTTTGAGATCCTGTTCTCCACTGGGGATCAGAAAGAAGGTGCGGCGGCCTTCATCGAAAAACGCAAACCGGAATTCAAGGGGAAATAAACCAATGATCTTGGATGCGAACCAGGAAGGATTGATCGTCGGTGTTGCTGGTGCTGGCGCCATGGGGCGCGGCATCGCGCAGGTGGCGGCTGTTGGTGGTTGTAGTGTGAAATTGTTTGATGCCAAGGACGGGGCGGCGGTGGATAGCCAAGTCTTTATTGAAAAGATGCTTTCGCGCAACGTTGAAAAAGGGCGCATGGCCCAAGAAGACGCGGAAGACGCCGTGGAGCGCATCGAGGTTGTCGATAGCCTGTCCGGCTTTGCCGGCTGTCATTGCGTCATTGAGGCGGTGATCGAGAACCTGGAGATCAAACACGGCGTCTTCAAGGAGTTGGAATCCATCGTTGCTGGAGACTGCGTGATCGCCACCAATACCTCTTCTCTTTCCGTTTCAACCATTGCCTCGATCTGCGACAAGCCCGAGCGCGTCGCCGGCCTGCACTTCTTCAATCCGGTGCCGCTAATGAAGTTGGTTGAGGTCATCGATGGCGTTCTCACTGATCCCACCGTCGGAGATTTTCTGATGATCCTGGGCCGGCGCTTTGGGCGTGAATCGGTTCGGGTCAAGGATGCACCGGGTTTTCTGGTCAACCAGGTGGGGCGCGGCTACAACATCGAATCCGCCCATATCGTTATGGATGGCGTCGCCGATGTCGCCGATATGGACCGCATCTTACGCGATGCCATGGGCTTTCGCATGGGACCTTTCCAGCTCTTAGACTTGACGGCGCTCGACGTCACTCATCCCGCCACTAACCTTATCTATGAGCAGTTCTTCCACGAGCCCCGATATCGTCCAGCGACCATGTTGCAGATGCGCTTAGATGCCGGTTTGCTCGGCTCCAAGGTTGGGCGCGGCTTCTTTGAATATTCGGACGGCAAGATGCAGGTAGCCGACGAGGCCCCTGCACCGGCTTATGATGGGCGTAAGGTCTGGATCTCGAATGCCATGCCGGAGTTCGGCAAAAAACTACGGACTATCGTCGCTGATGCCGGGGCGCCCTTGGACGACACCGAAAAGCCGGGCGACGGCTCGCTTATCTTAGTGACGCCGTTGGGCGACGATGCCACCACGGCTGCTACCGACCAGGGCTTGGACGCGATGCGGACTATTGCCGTCGATTGCCTGTTTGGATTGGAGAGCCGGCGCACGCTGATGAAGACGCCGCTGACCAAAGCGGATTACACAGATGCCGCCCATGGGCTTTTAGGCGGTGGCGACGTGCCGGCGACGGTGATCCGTGACACGCCGGGCTTTGTCACTCAGCGCGTCGTAGCGGCGATCTGCAATATCGGGTGCTCGGTGGCGCAACAGCGCACTGCCGTGCCGAACGACATTGATAAGGCAGTGAAACTCGGCCTCAACTATCCAAAGGGGCCGTTGGAGTTCGGTGATTTCGTCGGTGCCGACAAGGTCGCCACCATCCTGACTAACATTCACAAACTTACCGGTGATCCGCGTTACCGCCTAGTGCCGTGGCTCCGCCGCCGTGCGCAGTTGGGTGTGTCGTTGCTGACGCCTGAAACCTGAACCGAAATATGAAAAACAAGAAAGGAGGGATCGCATCATGTTGAACGCTTATATATTCGATGGTCTGCGCACACCATTCGGCCGTAATGCCGGCGCTCTGGCCAAGGTGCGACCCGATGATATGCTGGGCAGCGTTATCAAGAAAGTTGTCGGCCGCTCAGTCTTTGATCCCAGTGACATTGAGGATGTTAATGTTGGTTGCGCCAACCAGGCTGGCGAAGACAGCCGTTGCTTGGGTCGTCACGCGGCGCTGTTGGCTGGCCTGCCGATCGAGGTCGCCGGCAACACCATCCAGAGGAACTGCGGTTCCGGTATGAATGCCATGATCAATGCGGCCCACGCGATCACCTGTGGCGAGGGGGATTTATTTGTCACCGGTGGTGTCGAGAGCATGACCCGTGCACCCTTTGTGGTCGGCAAGGCCGAAACTGCCTTTGCTAAGGGCTTCCCGGTGTTCGAATCATCCTTGGGTGCACGCTTTCCAAATCCCAAGATTGAAGATGAGTACGGCGCCGATACGATGCCGGAAACTGCCGATAACCTGGCTCGTGATTTCCAGCTCAGCCGTGAAGAATGCGACACTTTTGCCGCTGCCTCGCAATCGAAATACACTGCTGCCAAGGCCGACGGTTTTTTTGACGAGGAACTGATGTCGGTCATCGTACCGGGTGGACGCAAGCAACCCGATATTGAGGTTTCCGAGGACGAACATCCGCGTCCCGCTACCAACGTTGAGACGCTCGGCGGTATGCGCACGCTCTTTGAAGGTGGCGTGACCACTGCCGGCAATGCATCTGGCATCAACGACGGTGCCGCGGCGCTGATCGTCGGCTCATTGGAAGCCGGTGAGAAGGCGGGCGCCAAACCTTTGGCGCGCATCGTGTCCAGCGCCGTTTCTGGGGTCGCGCCTAGGATCATGGGATATGGTCCGGTGCCGGCTTCCGAAAAGGCCTTGGCGCGTGCTGGGCTGACGATCGCCGACATTGACGTGATCGAAATTAATGAGGCCTTTGCGGCGCAGTCTCTGGCCTGCCTCAAGGGTCTCGAGTTGGCGTTCGACGATTCCCGTATCAATCCGAACGGTGGCGCCATTGCCATCGGTCACCCGTTGGGTGCTTCCGGCGCGCGTTTGGCATTGACGGCTGCTCGTCAATTGCGCCGCATCAACGGGCGCTATGCCTTGATCACCATGTGTATCGGTATCGGTCAGGGCATCTCTACGGTGCTGGAAAGGGTTGAGTAACCATGAACGAAGCAAGCTTTGCCTGGGACGATCCACTTCTGCTTGATGACCAGTTGACCGAGGATGAGCGCATGGTTTTCAACACGTTTGAGCGTTTCGCCCAGGAACGCTTGATGCCGGTGATCCTGGACTGGAACCGCTACGAGACCTTTGACAAGGAACTGATGCGCGAGTTCGGGGAACTGGGTCTCCTGGGTGGCACCATTGAGGGCTATGGCTGTCCGGGGCTTGGCCACGTTGCGTATGGCTTGGTCTGCCGGGCGTTTGAGGGCGCAGACACGGCGTTCCGCTCGGCCGTCGGTGTGCAATCGGGCCTCGCCATGGCGCCGATCTTTCTATTCGGCTCGGAAGACCAAAAACAGAAGTATCTGCCAAGCATGGCCAAGGGTGAGATCATCGGCTGTTTCGGCCTGACTGAGCCCGATCACGGTTCTGATCCGTCAGGCATGAAGAGCCGCGCCAAAAAGGTTGATGGCGGCTGGCGGTTGACAGGTAGCAAGATGTGGATCACCAACGCGCCGATCTCCGACATCTGTATCGTTTGGGCCAAGGACGAGGAAGGCGTGGTTAATGGCTTCATCGTCGATAGTAAAGCGGAAGGCGTGCAAACACCGAAGATCGAGGGCAAGTTTGGTGTGCGCGCATCGCCGACCGGAGAGATCGTTATGGACAATACCTTCGTGCCGGACGATCACCGTTTGCCCGATGTGTCGGGCCTCAAAGCGCCCTTGTCGTGTCTCTCTCGCGCGCGCTTCGGTATCAGTTGGGGTGCGATGGGAGCGGCGGAGTTCTGCTGGAAGCGGACGCGCCAATACGTTATGGACCGCAATCAATTCGGAAGGCCACTCTCTGCCAACCAGTTGATTCAGAAAAAGCTCGCCGACATGCAGACTGATATCGCACTGGGCTTGCAAGGCTCACTTAGGATCAGCCGTCTCGCTGACGAGGGAAGAGCGACGCCGGAGATGTTCTCGCTGGTCAAGCGCAATAATACCGGCAAGGCCCTGGAAATCGCGCGTATGTGCCGCGACATGCATGGTGGTAATGGCATTTCAGATGAGTTCCACATCATCCGTCACATGCTTAACATGGAAGTAATCAATACGCTAGAAGGCACGCACGACATCCATGCGCTGGTCCTGGGTCGTGCGCAGACAGGAATACAGGCGTTCACCGCCTAATTCACCGGAAGAGAATGACGGAGAGACTTAGATCAAACCGCTGACGCCGCTCGTTGCGCCGAAGTTTTCGGAATTCGACTGGCGTAAGCCTTAGATTAGGGAAGTGTCGGCGTCACCCACGAATCCATGATGTCGCATCAGGTCTGTTCTTTCGTGATCAGAACATGAGCCTGAACGAACACAAAAACCTAGATTGCCAATTCGGCGAATTGGCCATTGATCCAGGCA
This sequence comes from uncultured Magnetovibrio sp., assembly GCA_964468005.1. Lineage (GTDB taxonomy): Bacteria > Pseudomonadota > Alphaproteobacteria > Rhodospirillales > Casp-alpha2 > TMED8. Next base: position 19,419 of record CAYXUT010000035.1, read on the forward strand.
TTTCCGGACCCTAAAGCCACTCCGATATCATCTATATTCACTCCGGCGCCATAATGACGTGGACCTTCGGCAAGGACTGGCACTCGGATATCAGTTGCGACGCGGAGCCGCCAATAGGAACGACCCTGCATCTGATGACGGTACTGAGAAGCGGCGCCGATACGCTATTTTTTAGCATTTATGCGGCCCATGATATACTCTCCGATCCAATTAAATAGTTCTTGGATGGCTCCTGGCCCATAATAGCGGGGAAAATGTCTAGCGTCGCCGCAACGAAAACCGTGGTGTTGATGATACTGAACTGCCTATCCCAATAGTGATCATTCGGTCGTGTGCACTCATCCGGCGACCGAGAAGAAGGCCTTGTTCGTCAACCGTAACTCCACGACGCATATTAAACATCCGGGGCGGGCGGAGTGCGATAGGCTACTGAATTTCTTGTTTCGTGATGTCGAGCAGCCGGAACTTTAGGTCTGCT
>CAYXUT010000036.1:0-19023 GCA_964468005.1 uncultured Magnetovibrio sp.
ATTCTTGCCTGGTGCCTGGACTGAGCTTGTAAAGACTTTGGGTTTGTTGATAGCGTGTGCATGGCCGGACTAAAAGCCGAGCAGAACGACGACAGCTGGTTCCGCTACAACAAAGAGTTGCGCCACAGAGAGTATTCAGTTTTTCAGGAAAACGCCAGCACGCCCACCAGCGACGAACTTCTCGATACGGGTCAATTACTGGCTGAGTTATTCTATAAACTGTATCATGAGAGGAGTGTCACGGTCTTCGATTCTCAGGCCTTGCGTTACGCCTGCCGATGCAGCCGCGAGCGGGTGACTAGAACGCTCACCACTTTTCCGCGCATCGAGATCGAGGCCATGTATATTGATGAGGAACTCTCGGTAACATGCGAATATTGTGGAACACAATATGCTTTTGGCACATCCGATATTGAAACTTTATTTTCCTACCAATGAGAAAGTGGAAGCCTGTCATGAAAATAATCCATGTCAATCGAAGTACGTTTTGTTCCGTAGTGATCCTAAGTGCGGCCCTCCTCTCCGGTGCTTGTGAAATGCCGATGAAATCACAAAATCTTCCTAAAATCACTTTCGCCCACTTGCAACCATTCAAGGTTGACGTGGCATCCGTGGAAGTCGTCAACCGGTTCACCCCTTCCATGAAGGCTCCGCATATCGAACATCAACTCCCGATATCTCCGGCTGCAGCACTTGCGCAATGGGGGAAGGACCGGCTCAAGGCGGTTGGAAAAACCGGCAAACTGCGTCTCCTGATTGAAGATGCCCGCGCCACTGAAACCGTGCTGGGAAAAGACAAGAGCCTGAAAGGCCATTTCACCAAGCAGCAATCCCACCGTTACGATCTAGCACTTCGCGCCACCGTTTACCTTACCGACGCCGGCGGGATAGAGCGCGGCACGGCAAGCGCGTCTGCGACCCGCTCTGCCACGGTCCGGGAAGATATTAGCCTGAATGAAAGGGAACGGACTTGGTTTGATCTCGTTGACCGGCTAATGAAAGAATTTAACCGACAGATGGACGTGAATCTTGAGCGTTATCTCAGCGGTTGGTTGCGATAGGAGATGTACATACGACAAACCCGGGGGCGCTAGCGGCAACCCCGGGTTCATTTCGTACCTAGCCGCCAAGGTTTAGCGGATGAAGGTTATCGTCACGCGGCGGTTCTTACCTTCCCGCTTGCTGTCTCCTGTTTCGACGACCGGCGCGATCTCGCCATGACGAGACTTCTGGACAACCTTACGCGGAACGCCGAGTTCCATCAGGCGGTTTCCAACCTCGGCGGCGCGATATCGCGACAGACCAAGGTTGTACGCTTTGTTACCCGCTGTGTCGGTATGGCCCGCGATCAGGATCTTGCTCGGCTTACGCAGACGGTAGTCAGCAAAGGCTTGCTTGATCTTGGTCATCTCGCTGCTGCTGACGTCAGCACTGTCAAAACCGAAGTAAACGACGTAAGGCGCGGGCATCGGTAGACGAGGCGCTGGCTTTTTCTTTGCCTTAGGCTTAGGCTTAGGCTTAGGCTTCGATCGAGTTTTCAGCTTCAGTTTCACAACGTTATAAGCCCTGCGGCAAGCAGCGATGTGATCGGGCTGGTTGTTTTCTTCCTGCTCTTGCATCCAGCAATCGAACATGGCCACAGCCTTCGCGGCCGGACCGGGCGTCAACTCTTCGGCACCATTCCAAAGCTTGCTGACCAAACTGGCCCGTTCTTTCGCCATGGTCTTCTTGGCAAATTTGGGGATCGTACGATCGGCCATCGGTTGCGGCGCAATGGTTTCGCCCATAGCGGCAGCTTTTGCCTTGCTGGCAAAGAACATCGCGTCATCAATATCGCTCTCATATTGCTCAGCCTTAGCCAAATCCAGGTATTCCACATGAGCCATCTGCTGGAAGGCATTGCTCTTTTCCGCATATTCTAAGCCGGAAACTTCGTCGATCAAAGTTACTGAGCTACAGCCCGACACCAAAACGGCGACCAAACCGGACAGCATCAGAAATTTCAAATGTTTCATTTTGGCACCCTCTTTAAATTTTCCCTTGTCAATTTACTCTTCGGCCCCGAACGAACCGACATCCGACCGCTTCCCCTCACCACGCCGAGCGTACCAGCGCCATGAACTGCTGCTCGGCGGTTTAAATACTCGCCTCCCACCATTTATATCGGCAACGCCTATTTTAGGGGTGTTTCCGAGCCGGGATCAAGGTATGAAGCAAGTTTTATAAGAAAAATATGTAAAAATTAACAAATGAAGGAAGTTTATTCCCGCCAAAAGCTTCGAGTGAACAAAACAATTACTGTAAACAACTCCAGGCGCCCAAGTAGCATGCCGCCACTAAGCAGCCATTTCGCCGTATCGGGAAGGTCCTGAAAAGTGCCGGCCGGGCCGGTCACCGGGCCGATCGCCGGGCCGACATTAGCAATTGACGCCGCAGCACTGGAAAAAGCCGTTAGAAAATCCAGGCCAAGAAATCCGAGGCCCAACGCTAGCATGCTGAACGCCAAGAACCACATGAAGAAGAAGCTCAGGACGGAAGTGATAATCTCATCGGAAATAGGCCGACGATTATAGTACGGAATAAACACGCCGTGCGGCTGCAAGAGGTGATGAACCTGAGTACGTGCCGAGGCATATAGCACCTGAAACCGGAATACCTTGATGCCGCAGGTGGTTGAGCCAGCGCAGCCACCGATAAACATAATGAAGAAGAATATCGGCAACGCAAAACTACCCCAAAGGCTGTAGTCGTCGGTCGCGTAGCCCGTGCCAGTAATGATCGATACCAAGTTGACGGTTGCAAGACGCGCCGCTTCTTCAAGCGGCACATTGTTCTTCAACCATAGCCATCCTGTGGTTACCAATATCAGCATCGCAACAACGCTCAAAAAACATTGCACTTGGGAATCGCGGGCCAGTGCGCCCCAACTGCCTTGCAGGGTCTTCAAATAGAGTAAGAACGGCAAGGCACCGACAACCATTCCCGCCGCTGCCAAGTAATCGACCGCAGCACTGTCGAAATGGCCGATGGAAGCGTCAGACGTAGAGAACCCACCCGTGGCAATCGTCGTCATGGCATGGGCGAGAGCCTCAAAGCCCGTCATTCCGGATAGCCAGTAACCAAACGCCCAAAGCCCCGTGAGAACGAAGTAGATGACACCGATAGCACTGGCGATCTGTGCGGCGCGTGGTAAGGCTTTCTCTGATTGGTCGGAACTTTCCATTCGAAACAACTGCATCCCGCCGACGCGTAGCAGCGGCAGAATGGCAATTGCCATTACGATGATCCCGATGCCGCCGAGCCATTGCAAAATAGCCCGCCAGATCAATATCCCAGGTGGCGCATTATCCAGTCCGCTGATAACCGTCGATCCCGTGGTCGTCAGGCCCGACATGGCTTCAAAGAATGCGTCGGTGAAACTCATGCCAAGCCCAGAGAAATGCAGCGGAAGCGCGGCGAAAAACGTCAGGACCAACCAACTGAGTGTGGTCATAACAAAAGCTTGGCGGGCCCCCAGCCGCACGCCGCCCGTACGGCAAGTCAAGGCCGTGGCAACACCAACGAACAGCGACACGCCGGCAGAAACCAGGAACACCTCCCAATCGGAATGACCGGCCAACAAATCGAAGGCAGCTGGGACGATCATCATCACCGCGAGGGTCGATAGCAGAATGCCAATTACCAAGAAGACGGGCCGAAAATCCATGGCGAAAATCCAAGTGAAACCTGTGTTCGGTTCTCACGCAGCGAGGACGATTTTGCCCGAGCTACGGCCACTCAATCTCTTCACTCTCGCCAGGTCAACCTCAAAGCCGCGTTGACGGCGAATTTTGAGAAGTGGGCTTGGAACAAAAAAATCAGGAAAACGAGCTTTGCCCGGAAGCTGGATTGTCGATCATGGCGAGGAATTCCCGGCGTGTCGTCGGATCGTCGCGGAATGCGCCCAGCATGCGGCTAGTCACCATGGTGACACCGGGTTTATGGACGCCGCGCGTCGTCATGCACTGGTGTGCCGCCTCAATCACTACGGCAGTGCCTTTCGGCTGTAGCACCTCGTCGATAATGTTAGCCACCTGAGCCGTCATCTTTTCTTGAATCTGAAGGCGTTTGGCATAGACTTCGACGACCCGCGCAAGCTTGCTGATACCGACGACGCGGCGATCCGGTAAATAGGCAACATGCGTTTTTCCGATGATCGGCGCCATGTGATGCTCGCAATGAGATTCGAAACGGATATCGCGAAGCAGCACCATCTCGTCGTATCCATCCACTTCCTCAAAGGTGCGTTCGAGTAACGATCTCGGAGAGGCCGAATAACCGTTGAAAAACTCCTCATAGGCCCGAGCTACGCGGGCCGGCGTATCGAGTAATCCTTCACGCGAGGGATCGTCACCGGCCCAGCGGATCAAGGTGCGTATGGCCTCTTCCGCGTCCGCCCGGCTCGGTCGGTCTGCCTGTCTCTGCGCACCTTTGTCGCTAACGACGCTCAGGGTTTCCTTCGCGCGCATGTTTTCCATCCTTTTCGCCAACTCGTCAGACAGGCGGGCTCTGCGCCACTATTTCGCCCCATCAGATGGGGGTTTGCACCAACCGCGTCAACCCCTGTCGCACTCAATGAAAAGCCGGCAACCGCTCCGGGCCATCCAAGGAAAATGCCGGCACTTCGGCATTGAACCGCATGCCATCGGCCCGGATCATGTGAAAATATCCGGACATAAACCCGCTAGCCGTAGCCAGCGGCGTACCGCTGGAGTAGGAATAGGCCTCGCCCGGCGGCAACACCGGCTGCTCGCCAACAATGCCATCACCGACAACATCGTGCGTGCCGCCGATCCCGTCGGCAATTCGCCAATGGCGGTACAGCAGTTGCACCACCTGAGAGCCATGGTTTTCGATACGCACATGATAAGCCCATACAAATCGCCCTTCATCGGGGTCCGATTGATCGTCGAGGTACTCGGGCAACACGGTAACAACCACTCCTCTGGTCTGTTCCTGGTAGATCGGGGCCTCGCTCATGATATCGCTTAGCCCGGACTACAGGATGCGCCGCCAAGGACGCAGAACTTGGCGCAATGAGGATGGTTCAGTCGCACCGATCCGGCCGAAGAGGCAAGGTCAGCTCCCATCTCGAACGCGGTGTCGTAAGGCAGCAGCGTGCAGGGCACAACCGCCGGCACCTCGGCACCCTTCTTCTTAACCACCATGCGCGATGTGGCGCACATGATCGATTCCGGCTTAACGTCCAAGATATTCCAACAATGGACAGAGATTTCTGGCACATCGACGGACAGGTCCATCTCGGGAAACAGCACCATGCGCGCCGGATCATGAGCATCAATCGGGATCTGATCAGCATGGAATAGTTCCGCATAACCGTCGCGGGCTTGCTGTTTAGTCTCGCTCCAACAGGTGCGCCCGGCAACAGCCACGTTGAAACCATTCTCGGCGAGCCAGCGCAAACCATCCATGGTCGGTTTCCAGGTGCCCTTTCCCCGGATCGCCTCATGACGTGCCGGCGTAAAATGATCGAGCGACACGCGCAGCGTCAAAGCCTCACCATGGCACGCGCTGATCTCCAACAAACGCTGCTTTTTGTTATGCAGCGGCTTCATGGCATTGGTCAGCACCAACGCACGGTATCCACGCCCCAAAGCCTCCGCCAGCATGTCAGGCAAGGACTTGTTCATGAACGGCTCCCCACCGGTGAAGGCAACTTCCCTGAGACCGTAGCCCTCGCGCTCCGCTTCATCGAGGTAACGCCTTACGTCGTCAAGCGAGAGATAGGCCAGATCATCGTTGGCAGGACCGGAGTCCATATAGCAGTTGACACAGGCGATATTACAAAGACTGCCAGTATTGAACCAAAGCGTGTGCAAATGGGTTAGCACAACCACCGCCCTCTCCTCGCCTCTGACGGTTACCAGGGGATCTTGAAATTTCTCGGCATCGGCAAAACCGGAAATTGCTTTGTTACCGTCCAGCATAGTCACGTCCTGAACCTTCTTATCCAACCGTGCATATTCAAGAGATCGCAAATCACTTACCTTATAAACCGTCGGAAAGGTGCGGGGCCAATAAAATATGATTCATTATGCCACAACCTTGCCTGGCAACTAGCCGTGGCCCATGTCTCACTGATCATCTGCGCTGGTAAAGCTTAGTGGTAGGGCAAGAGGTTCCCAATCCCGCGCATTATCGGCTCGTTAAAATTTTGTTCAGTCCACGACAGTCGGTGGACAGAAAGTCTCCGAAACGCTTGCTTTGTGTTTTAGATATTCGTCGACCGCTTTTCGGCTGTGTTCTATGATTTCGAGTTTCATGCGCTAGCGGTTTTCAAGCTGCCGAGAATTAATTAACGATTCTGGCAATTACATTGGCAGCCTCATCAACCATGTTCTCGGAAATTCCTAGATGCGTCACCGCGCGCATGCGGGTCGGGCCCGCCGCACCGATATGCACACCTTCTGCTTTTAGGTTTTCCATTACTTCAATGCTGGTCTTGCCCGTTGCCGAGACATCAAAAAACACCAGATTGGTTTCGACGCCCGAGGCATCAATATCGACACCGGGAATTTGCGCCAACCGCCGCGCTAAATTTTTGGCGTTTGCATGATCCTTGGCCATGCGCTCAACGTTGTGTTCCAGCGCATAGATGCCGGCCGCAGCAATAATGCCCGATTGCCGCATGGCGCCGCCCAAGAGATGTTTGAGGCGAAAGGCCTGCTCTATAAAATCGTTACTGCCTGCCAGTACCGCGCCAACGGGGCAACCAAGCCCCTTGGAAAGATCGATCCAAAGCGAATCCAGATATTTACCGTAATATGCGGCCGGGGTGCCACTGGCTATAACGGCATTCAGAAGTCGCGCGCCATCCATGTGGCTCTTCAAGCCGGCTTCGCGCGCGGCGTCGCAGACCTCCTGGACCTTGGTGACCGGCCAGACCGAACCGCCGCCGGCATTTGAAGTATTTTCCAGCGACAGCATCCGCGATTGCGGCACATTGCGTTTCCTGGGTCGAAGCGCGGCCTTCAACTCATCCGCCCCAAAGATGCCGCGCTCACCGTCGACGGTACGCATCATCACGCCAGCAAGTGCCGCCGGGCCACCGGTCTCGGAATGAATGGTATGGGCGGTCTTGTCACAGATCACCTCATCTCCCGGATTACACCAGCCTCTGTAAGCGATGGCGTTGCACATGGTGCCCGAGGGCAGAAACAGCGCACGTTCCTTGCCCAGCAACTCGGCCACCATCTCTTGCAGACGGTTGGTGGTCGGGTCGGCCTCCTGCTGCTCATCACCGACCTCTGCCCCAGCCATGGCGTCGCGCATGGCTTCCGTCGGCAAGGTGTGAGTATCGGAATAGAGATCAATGTGGATCGGTGCTGTCATTTTTGCTGTCCTTGTCGGTCAATGCCGTGCTCGGCCTTATGGACGATGCGGGTCAACGTTGTGTTATGGATGCCCATTTCGTCCAGGTGATCAAGCGTGTTTTGGAGATATTGCAGGCAGCGACCCTTTTTACCCTTACCTTGCAGCACGTTCTTGATAGCCGTCTCGTCATCTAATCGTCCGGCATATTGCTCATGGTTACCATCTCGCGCGCCCAAAGGTAGCTAAAGTTTCAGCGGAGTAAGTTTCGGCCACCCGGAATGCCATGCCCCGGCAGATGCCGCTCTTGTCTAGCCCAAAGATCAAGCCTGGTCGTTTCTCGGTACCCCGGTATTCAAACGAATAGAGACAGAGCGCACGGTGGTAGTCGCGAATCATCGTCACCCTGCTTTCCACGTGTGAAAAGCCCGCCTGTCACATCAAAGGGCCGTAAGCGAAAACCCAAAGCAGGCCGGCGGGTATTCGGTCATGATGTTGCGCTCAGCGCTCGTGCCGATAGCGTGGCAGGATTTCCATCCGCTATGGCCTGGGAAGTTTTGAAGGTCATGGCAACAACCTAACCGCTCGGTGCGCTGGCAGCAATTGTCCGCGCGGGTGGCAAGCCTGGGCCGAACTCCGTAAACTGAAGGGATGGGACCTGATCAACCAACCCGACCCAGATCGGCTGGCGGCATGTGGGTAAGACGAGGCCTGATTGCTACTGTCGGTTTAGTCTTGGTTGTTGGCGCTTACATAGCCTACTGGGTGCTAATGGCGCGACAATCTGAGCATGGTCTGGATATGTGGATAGCCGAGCGCCGTGCAGAGGGGATAGAAGTTGCCTTTGCCAAACGCCAACTCGATGGTTTTCCAACCCGTCTAGCCCTGCGTCTTGACGGCGCCACGGTAACCAGCGCTGCCGCCGGTGGCCAAACCTGGAGATGGCGGATTCCGTCGATCAGCGCGTGGGTAGCGCCCTGGCAGCTCAACCACATCAGGTTCGATGTTACGGGGACCCAGAGTGTCAGCTTCGAGTACAGTGGATCTCATCAGAACTACCAGATTGTCTCAACGCGCTTAGGCGGTGATGTTGAGTTGATGGGGGCGGGACGTGGCCGTTTAAGAATCAACCTCAATGGCCTCGCAGTCAAAAATGATACCAAGAGCCAAGGTCACGCGCGACGCATGGATATTGATCTCGCCTGGCAGCTGTGGCCTCCAGCGGACGAGCCAGCCGAACCTTTGCATTTCGACCTTGGTATCGACGGAGCGGAACTGCCGCTTGCGTGGCGCACACCGTTGGGAAGGAAGCTTCCCGCTTTTCGATTTTCTGGCAAACTGACCGGACCTTGGCTGGGCGGCCCTTTGACTGCCGCCTTGGCGCGCTGGCGCGATGCCGGTGGGACAATCGAGGTATCGCGCTTAGCCATCGAACACGGCCCTCTAAATCTTGATACGAATGGCACGCTCGCTCTTGATGAAATGCTACAACCCTTGGCCGCGTTTACCGCCCGAGCGGAAGGATATCTCGGCACTATCGATTCGTTGGTTCATGCCGGGTTCATGCAGCCTCACCATGGAACAGCGGCAAAACTGGTGATGACGATCATCGCCAAGCGACCAGCCGGTCGGCCGGCCTTTGTGGAGACACCATTGACATTCCAGGACCGGGTTCTTTCAGCGGGTGAGGTACGGCTTGTGCGTTTGCCGATAATCCGCTGGGAGCGCTTGCAAGGTTTGGTCCTACCTGGCAGCGAGAAAACGGCTAGACTTGGGCCATGAGGAAATGGTTTCCAATCATTACAGCCTGCCTTTGCACGCTGGCATGGTTTTTTATGCCGATGCCAAGTCCCGCGCTAGCCAAGGATACATTTCTTGCCGGTCGCATGCTTGTTGCTTCGGAAAAATTGCGCGATGCCTATTTCCGCCACGCAGTAGTTTACATGATACAGCATGATGCGGAGGGTGCCCTTGGCCTCATCGTCAATCGAAAGATAGGTGTCGGATCTCTTGCCGAGATGCTAGCTGATCTGGGACGCAAGATCAAAAAGGATCGCAAGGTCAATCTTTATTTCGGTGGTCCAGTGTCGATCCGCAAAGTGTTCGTGCTGCACTCCGGCAAGTTTCAGGGCAAGGGAACCTTGGCCGTGCCGGATGGTCTTTCCATGACCGGCGATACAAGCATCATCGATGCCATCGCCGACGGCCACGAACCGAAGCTCATGCGGTTCATGATGGGTTATGCTGGATGGGGCGCAGGACAATTAGAGAATGAGATTGAGCGCGGAGACTGGCTTAATGCAACGTCTGACAACGCCTTGATTTTTGGCGCCAGTGACGATACCGAGGATGTCTGGCGCCGAGCCCTTGAAAAGGCCGGACTGACCTTGTAGTGCTGAGGATTAGGGCTTGCCTTGGGGGAACGGGATTATCTCAAGGCTGGGTATACATCTCCGACATTAAACCTGACACAAACCGCGGCCCGGCAGACCGCGTAGCTTCGTTGTTGCAGCATTGACGCTGCGTTGCACGAGGGCTTTGGTCGGCTTGTCTACTCGGTACCCATTGTTTTCAGCACTTGGGCAATGTCGAGCAGAATATTGCCGGTAACGTCCATTTAGGCGTGGGTTTGATGCAGGAGCGCCCCGTACCGCTCAGCGAGGCTTTGACTATCGAAGTCTGGACCGAGGCGGTTTCCGCAGCATCCCGGGGGCCCATTACAAAACTGTGTTTTCCACTCACTCTCGAGAATGGGCCGAAAGGCCCGCCACTAACGAAAAACGATCATCCGCCACCATCCAAACCGCGTGATGGCTTCAATAAGATCAGCGTGCGCAAGCTTGAGCCTGACCACGTCAAAACCTATGGCCGTGTGCGCAATCCTCCTCGATCCTGAGTTCGAGCAGTTCCGAGGATACCGTACACCGATCGCGCACGACGTAATGACGGCAGTATGGCTGTTAGGTGTTATCAATCAGCCGGGGGCGACTTCAGCGCTCAATGCTTCGTTCCCTTTCCACCGTCCTGTGTTCTGGGACGATGCCTTGGAGCTATGAGTTGGAAACGCTGGGTCACCCTGCCGTTACCGCAGTCTCAATGCTGCCGGTAAAATGACGGCTAAAATATTCGCTACGAAAGTGGTTTACTAGTTAACCAAACAACCTTTTCCGATATCCCTCGAACGAGACAGTTGACTATTTCTGCCGCTGCCTGGGGGCGGTGTCGGCTTGCTTGGCATCAATGACCTCGCGGCGGAGTGTGCGGGTGCGAGTGAAGCGTTCGTGCAGCAAATCGCCATCGCCCCTTCGGATGGCACGCTGAAGCGCCGTCAGGTCCTCGGTAAACCGACCGAGTATTTCCAGCACGGCGTCGCGGTTGGATAGGAACACATCGCGCCACATAGTCGGATCGGAAGCCGCGATGCGGGTGAAATCACGGAACCCGCCGGCCGAGAACCGGACCACTTCCTTTTGCAATTCGCGTTCCAGTTCGGTCGCCGTGTCGACGATTGTGTACGAGATCAAGTGCGGCAGATGCGACGTAATGGCCAGCACCTGGTCATGGTGCTCGGCGTCCATAACCTCGACATTAGAGCCGACGGTCTGCCATAGATCAGCAACCTTTTTGACGGCGGCCTCGTCGGTGCCGTCTTCAGGCGTCAACACACACCAACGCCGCTCGAACAAGGTATCAAATCCGGATTCTGGGCCAGAATGTTCGGTGCCAGCGATTGGGTGGGCGGGGACCAAATGGACATCTTCAGGCAAATGAGGGCCGACATCCTTGATCACCGAAACCTTGCATGAGCCGACGTCACTAACGATGGCGCCGGATTTAAGGCGCGGACCGATCTCCCGGGCAACGGCCTCATTGGCACCCAAGGGCGTGCAGAGAATGATCAGATCAGCGCCCTTTACAGCTTGCGCCGCTTTCATGTGATAGCTGGTACCGAGCTTTAGCTTGCGCGCCGCGTCAAGCGTTCTTCGGCGTCTTGTGGAGATGGCAATCTCATGCGTGAGCTTGTGTTTCTTAATGACGCGCGCCAGTGACGAACCAATTAAGCCGATGCCGATCAGCGCGATCCGATCGAACGGCCTTGGTTTGCGGCGCAATGTCATAGGTTGCGACCCAAGAAACGCGCCAGGCAATTGACGACGGCCCGCATTTCTTCTTCGGTGCCAACGGTGATGCGCAAGCACTCGGGCAATCCATAGCCGGCCATGTGCCTGACGATGATGCCTTCCCCCTTGAGGAATGTATCGGCGGCTTCGGCACCGTAGTCCGGATCATCACCGAAACAGACTAAAAGGAAATTACCGACGCTGTCGGTAACTCTGAGCCCAAGTTCCAACAGTTTTTCGCGAGTCCAGGGCAACCATTTGTCGTTGTGCAGACGGACCTTCTCAGTGAATGCAAGGTCGAGAACTGCGCCGGCGCCGGCGACTTGTGCAGCCATGCTAACATTAAATGGGCCACGCACCCGGCACATAACGCTAAGTACTTCCGGCGGCATATAAGCCCAGCCCAGCCGCATGCCGCCTAGCCCGTAAATTTTGGAAAATGTGCGAGTCATGACTACGTTGTCGTGCGCCTCGACCATGGCGGCACCGTCGATGTAATCTTCGCGACTGACGTATTCAGCGTAAGCCGCGTCGATCACCATTAGCACGTCATCACGCAACCCATCGCGTAGCCGCTGTATTTCAGAGGCCGGGATATAGGTGCCGGTCGGATTGTTGGGATTTGCGATGAAAAGCACGCGCGTTTTATCGCTCACGTGAGCAAGTAATGCATCGACATCCGCAGTAAGGTCCGTTTCCGGAGCGGCCACGGGAGTCGCACCGTTGACCTTTGCCGAGATCGGGTACATGAGAAAACCATGCTGCGTATGCAACACCTCGTCGCCAGGACCAACATAAGCTTGGCACAAGAGCGAAATGATCTCGTCCGACCCCGAGCCGCAGACAATACGATCAGCGTCGAGCGAGAATGTCTGGGCGATGGCCCTGCGCAGCTCCGTGCAATTGCCATCCGGATAGCGGTGCATATCCTTTGCAAACTCGCCATAGGCGCTAACGGCATCCGGACTGGGGCCATGCGCACTTTCGTTGGAGCTTAACTTGGTAACTTCGTCCATACCGACCAGTTTAGCCTCACCGCCGACGTAGGGCATGATATTCATTATTCCCGGTTGAACTTTAGGCGATGTCATTCGTCTTTTTCCCGCCTCTTGTTAATCTTGTGGCTCGGCGGTCTCAAGGTCCGCTTCGGTTAATGGCGTGCCGTAGCCGCCCAAATGAATGAGCCTGGAAACGCGGTTGCCCAGCCCGTCGAATAGTCGTGACATTTGGCTGTTGTTGGGGCCGACGAACCCGAATACTTCGACCAGGTATGTCCAACCAGGAGGTCCGTTCGGGTCATGCCAGAGCTGGTGAAACACAACGGAAAAGCCCGCTTGCGATAACGCTCGCTCGATAGCCGGGAAGCCGATGTCTTCTTCGCTCTCTACGGCCAGAATTGAGCGGTCGCGGCCGGTCTCTTCTTGCGGAACCGGACAGATCACCAGGGCATCGAGATTCTTGTCGCGAGTATTAGCATCGGGAATGAAGGGTAGGCGAGCGATAATCTTGGGCGTTTCGGGCGTTTCACTGACCAAGAAGCGCCACCAAGGCTCATCCTTATCCCGGCTCGGAAACGGCAGTACGCCGACGGTGGCTTGCTGCTCGCACACAGCTTCGATAACCGCGCGGGTCGAAACGTGGCGCTGCATGGGCGTAAACGTGCCGTACTGGTCTCGCGCCAAGTCCCAATAACCTGGCGTTTCCTCCGAGTGAAACACGGCGGCCGAAAACGGACCCTCAAAACTTAGCGTCGCAACGATTAGTTCGCGCCAGATACGACAGAGCTCGCGCTTTGGAAAATACCCTTGATGTTCGGCGCAAAGGCGGTAGAGAATAGCGGCCTCACGCGATGGGCGGATCTTTACTGCTGAGCCTTCCTTTACCCCACATACACCTTCGACGACTTTCGTGCGGCGCATGATCAGCTTATGGATGGCGCTATCGACGGAATCGATTTCCTTGCGTAGTTCGACTAGTTTCTCTTCTTTCGATGTCATCGCCATTCCATTGTCCAAGATTCCGGCCGACCATCGGCCAAAGCCCGCTAGTGATATAGCCAAGGTCCGGTAAAATCAAAGAAAAGTCGGGTAAGAAACCGGCTTTATTGCACGTTGCTTAGCGGTCGGTCGGCATCCGGCGCGATTGTTTGGGCAACGGCAAATAGCCACGCACCCGGGCCGTGGTTTTTGCGGTGCTGCCAGCGTAGATCTGTTTCATCGCCTCGGCGATAATGATGCCGCCGAGCACCGGAAAATACCTGGTGCCCAGGCTCTCCCAGGCACCGGCGGCAGACTGAAACATGCGTGATCGTAACGGCGGCATGAAAAGAGCGTGTGAGATATCTACAGGTGTGAACATGTTCTCGCGGAGCGTATGGGAAAGCTGCTGGCCCGAATAGGGGAGCCCATGTCCAAAGGGCGTGCGCTCAAAGCGCGCCCATAAACCCCGCCGGTTCGGCGCAACGACGATCAACCGACCGCTGCCCGCCAGAACGCGCCAGATTTCACGCATCAACGGTCTAATTTGCTCCGCGTATTCCAGGGCGTGGACCAAAATGACGCGGTCGACCTTAAGATCCTCAAAAGGCAATGCCAGTTCATCGACCAGCGTTGTCAGGCCGGGCTCATCACGCGGCCAGTGCAAAACACCCTGTTCAGCCGGCATGGCAGCGATGACGCGTTGGGCGGTATCACGGAAGCCTGCCAAGTACGGTGTTGCATAGCCAACTCCCAGCACGATCTGGCCTTTAACGTCCGGCCACAATTGGCGCAGGCGCGCGTTGATGACACGCCGGCCCTGGCGGCCCAGCGACGTCCCATAAAAGTCCCGAATATCAATGACATCGCGCCACATCCGCGTAGCTTACACGGCCAGCACCGTAATTCCAGCCATAGAAACCTCAAGGTGCTGATTAAACGCGCAGCTTTAAACTCATCAGGGGTATGCTAGATTCAGCGCTGCTAATTCGAGATCGCGCCAAGGCAAGGGCAAATTTATGCAACTCTATCGCTGGCCAATATCACCCTATGTCCGCAAGGTCGAAGTTTTGCTTCTGAAAGCTGGCATACATGACCGGATCGACAAAATTTTCATTAGTCCCTTCGAGAGCGAAAATACCCCCCACGATCAAAACCTTCTCAGCAAAACCCCAGCACCAGTACTTGATGCCGGCGCGGTATTGTTCGATTTTTCGATGATTTGCGAATACGCGGACAGGACGCATGATGGGCTGCACCTGTTCCCTAAAGGCAATGCAGCGCAGTGGCAGGCATTGTACTCGCTAGCTGACGCCGATGGTATTCTCGATACGCTTTTGTTACGCCGGCACGAGGGGCGCCTTTCGAAAACCAGGGTCGTGCACCAAATGTCCGCC
This sequence comes from uncultured Magnetovibrio sp., assembly GCA_964468005.1. Lineage (GTDB taxonomy): Bacteria > Pseudomonadota > Alphaproteobacteria > Rhodospirillales > Casp-alpha2 > TMED8. Next base: position 14,866 of record CAYXUT010000036.1, read on the forward strand.
GTGCACCAGGCGTTGGCTAGTTTTGAAGCCAGGGTCGATGAACTGCAGGACAGGATCACCATCGGCCACATTAACTTCGCTGCAGCCTTGAGTTACATGGACTTTCCTTTCTTCGCCAAAGACTGGCGCCATTTAACGCCTGTTCTGCCGACCTAGCATGCGAATGTTTCGGAACGCCCTTTCATGAATATAATATTTCCGGACAGATCCAGCATAAGTCGTTACTGATGGCTATATCCCCTAACCAGTTGCAGGCTGCCTTCACCACCGCCCAAAACTTGCAGCAGGCTGGCCGTTTTGCCGAGGCCGAGCGGGCCTGGATTGACTTGGACAAGACCGCCCCCGGCCACGCCGGCATCCTGACCAATCTCGCTATGGTACAGTGGCAAATGGGTGCCCATGACGAGGCCGAGGCAGCAGCGGCGCGCGCCATCGAAGCAGGGCCCGAGATGGTGCAGGCACATGCTATCCACGCTGCAGCTGCGGAGGCGCGCGGCGCCGATGAGGAAGCCATCGAACGTTACGAACGTGCTCTGGAACTGAAACCGGACCTTAGCACCGTCTTACACTGCCTTTCCAACCTCCACCGCCGCGCTGGTGATCTTGCCAAGGCGCGGGAATACGCCAACCGCATGGTCGAAGCCACACCCGGCACGGCCGCCGCTCATGATGCCTTGGGCGCAATCTTGTTGGCAACAGGTGATCTAGACGAGGCCGGCTCCGTTCTTTCCCGCGCCACTAAAATCGATCCGAACTTCGCCTCGGCGAGAGCCAATTTGGGGGCATTGTTGGCGGAGCAAAGGAAATGGTCGACGGCGTTGGAACATCTTGATGCGGCACTGGCCATAGATGCCAGCATGGCAGACGCCCATAATAACCGAGGCAACGTCCTGATCTCTCTCGGTCGACCAAAAGAGGCGGAGGATGCCTACATTCGCGCACTTGAGTTGTCGCCGAAATTTGCCGACGCCAAATTCAATCAGGCTCTCTTGTGGCTTCGGCAAGGAAAATGGTCGGAAGCCTGGCCCGGGTTTGAGGCACGGTGGCAGACGCGCCAGCTAGCACCCTTCCAGCGCTCTTTCGAAGAGCCGATGTGGGACGGTACGCCCGAACCCGACAAATCGGTACTGTTGCATGCCGAGCAGGGCATGGGCGATATGCTGATGGTGGCGCGCTACTTGCCGATGATGACTGAACGAGTTGGACGTGTCGTGGTCGAATGTCAATCCGAACTGAGAGCGCTGATCGACGCCATGACCGGCAACTTCAACTGCTTTTCCTCCGGTGGTGGCTTGCCAGCATTCGATATGCACTTACCGGCCATGAGCCTGCCCAGGGTGTTCAAAACCACGCCCCAAACCATTCCTTGGGATGGACCCTATGTTGCCGCGCCTGAAGATTCAGCGACTGAATTGCCCGAGGGCGAAGGACTGAAGGTCGGCTTGGTCTGGACCGGCAGTCCCTTGAACCCGACCAACTCCGACCGCTCGCTGCCATTAGAGTCTCTTGCATCTTTGTTGAATGTTAAGGGTTGCCGATTCTTCTCCCTGCAACAGGGCCCCCCCGGCAACGAAATTGTCAATGCGGAGTTAGGCGACAGAATTGTCGACATGCGGCCATGGATGCCGAACTTCGCCGCTACGGCAACAATCATTGCGAAAATTGATTTGGTGGTCACGGTCTGTACGTCGGTGGCGCATCTGGCCGGTGCCATGGGAAAACCCGTGTGGATATTGCTCTCAGCTGATGCGGATTGGCGCTGGCTTATGGAGAGTGACGACACGCTTTGGTATCCATCTGCGCGGTTATTCCGCCAATCGGAACTCGGAGAATGGGATGATCCGGTAGCGCGCATTTCAATTGCGCTTAATAAATGTGTCACCGGCCGTTAAGTTCGATAAAGTCTTTTCACACACCCGCCAATCTTTACACTCGCATCGGCAGCCGAGGGGAGGGAACGGTGGCGAAAGATTGGGGTGACCAACTAGAGGAACTGATCCGGCGCCAGGCTGATGTCCGCGAAATGGGAGGACTTGAGCGGATCGAGCGTCAACACGCGGGCAACCGTATGACGATCCGCGAGCGTATTAATGCGCTGGCCGATGATGGCACCTTTCACGAAATCGGCACCATTGCCGGTAATGCCGAATATGATGACACCGGTAATCTGATAAAGCTCAACGCATCCAACTGCGTCATGGGTCGCGCCCGTGTAGACCGCCGCCCGGTGGTAATCAGTGGCGACGAGTTCACACAGCGCGGCGGCGCGGCGGATGCGACGAGCAAGGACAAGGCAGCCTACCCCGAAGAGATGGCGCGTGAGCTTCGCATTCCGATCATCCGCCTGATCGAAGGCTCTGGCGGCGGCGGCTCGGTCAAAACCATTGAGACGACTGGCCGGCCCAATCTTCCGGGCGGCGTCGGTACCAAGTACGATCTTATGCTACAGAACATGGGTTATATACCGGTGGTGGCGCTAGGCCTGGGCTCGGTGGCCGGTTTGGGAGCCGCGCGCCTAGCCGCTAGCCACTATTCGGTGATGGTCAAGGAGACATCGGCGATGTTTGTCGCTGGGCCACCCGTGGTAGCAGGACTTGGCGAAGACTTGTCCAAGCAGGAACTGGGTGGCTGGAAAATTCAGCTCGCCGCCGGCGGGGTTGATGATGCGGTCGATACGGAAGAGGAGGCTTTCGAACTGGCCCGTAAGTTTCTCTCCTACTTGCCGTCATCCGTCGACGAAGTGGCCGAGCGCGGGCCAAGCGATGATCCGGTCGACCGCCGTGACGCCAGCCTGTTCTCGATCATCCCGCGCGAACCCAAGCAGGCCTACAACATGCGAAAAATCGTCGAGACCGTAATTGATACAGGCAGTTTCTTCGAGATAGCTTTCAAGTTCGGCCGGCCGATCATCACCGGCTTTGCACGGCTTGACGGCTGGCCAGTGGCGGTGATGGCCTCAGATCCGTTATTCTCTGGCGGCGCCTGGACCACCGAAGCCTGCGAAAAGATTATTCGGTTCGTTGATATGGCCCAAACCTTCCATTTGCCTATTGTCTATCTTTGCGATTGTCCGGGCTTCGCCGTTGGTCTGGAGGCCGAGAAGGCCCGCACCATCCGAGCCGGCGTGCGTGTCATGACGGCGATCAGCCAGGCCACCATCCCCTGGTGTTCGATCATCGTGCGCAATGCCTTCGGCGTTGCCGGTGGTGCCCACCGCCCAGCCGGACGCTATTCCATGCGCTACGCCTGGATTTCAGGTGCCTGGGGCTCGCTGCCACTCGCCGGGGGCATCGAGGCCGCTTACCGGGCCGAGATCGACACCGCCAACGATCCGCAAGCAAAACTCGACGAGATTGAGGAGCGCTTGGAGAAACTGCGCTCACCCTTCCGCACCGCCGAGACCTTCGCCATTGAGGAGATGATCGACCCGCGCGCTACACGCTCAGTCCTCTGCGATTTTGCCAATCTGTCGGCGAAGCGCCGCAAACCCGGCCCGTCGAGTTTCGGCATGCGGCCATAGGGTTTTGAGTGATAATGCATTCTGACCAGTTTGAACTCATCTGTCATGGCCGGATCAGGTCTGCCCATGACAGATGAGTATTTCGCAACATTGGACATATTAAGTTTACCGTCGTTGTTAAGATCAACGATCAGCGGCATTCGTTCTTCGAAGACGACAATCTCGCTCCCGTCACGGCCGTAAATTTCAGTGCGGAGAGAAAACTAGGGCATGAAAATGTTGCACTTCCCGATGGCGAATTCCGTGCCTGTCATCACCTTGTCAGCCAAAACTCGTGCAGTAGGGGCGGACGTTTTTTTGTTAGCGGCATCATCGGAAGCACAACTTCCGATGCGAAGATAACGACGCGATGGCGACGCGATGGCTGTCGACCGAGGTGTCTTCGCCAAGATCTCACGCCCCTAAGCCAGCATAGCGGTAAGGCCAGCAAGGACGAGAATAAAACCGAACAGATGGATCATATTCACTCCAGACATACGAAAAGGGCCTTTAGTTTTCAGGAGGCCCAAATTCTATATTGTCCGCGCTGAAAAGTCAGACCATGTATTGACCACCGTTGGCTGTAATGGTCGAGCCGGTGATTAGACCGGCATCGTCGGAGGCCAGAAAAACTACGCAGCGTGCGATTTCCTTGGCTT
>CAYXUT010000036.1:19033-19840 GCA_964468005.1 uncultured Magnetovibrio sp.
CGTTGATGGCATCTTCGCCAAGCTCATGGGCCTGCATTGAGCTAAGTCCGCCATTGAAGCCACCAACAGGGGTGCGGGCAGCGCCCACAATAACAACTTCGGTCATCTATGTTTCCTCCTAAAGGCGCGCTGCCGCATCGATACCGCTACTCGATGACTGCGGCCGAATGAATATTTCGCACGTGCAAAATTTATCTAATCTTTTTTTACTATTATTGACCCCCTTAACTAAAAATGCTGCGTGTGCGAAATCTATCAAAATTATGAACAGCAACACCTTCCGAAAGCCCAAAGAAGGACGCCCATGTTTGGACCAATGCGTCTTGTTTTAGGTTATGGTTTCTTCAAACCATTTACCGAGCGGCGTGTAGAGGATGGAACGCGCGCGGCCGCCAGCAACCATGCCGATATGGCCGGCCTTGACGGTTTTCAACCGCGCATGGGGAAGCAAACCGGCCAGTGGTTTAGCGCTCACGGGGGGTACGATGTAATCACTCGACGGTACCACCACCAACGCTGCTGTTTCGGTCTTTGCCGGGTCGACGACTTCACCGGCTACCTTCCATTTCCGCTTGGCTGGCGTGTTGGCGAGATACCAATTAAAAAGACATTCGCGCGCTACGGTACCAGCCAGCAGCACGCCGTCGTTCAGCCAGTCCTCAAGCGCAACGAAATCACGAGCCTTGGCTGAACCGGGGTTGAGACCAGCGAACATGGCCTGCTGGATATCCGTAGGCAAAACGCCAATCGACCGGATCACCGCCTCCAGCCCCGGTGCCATGGCTGCGAGCGCTGGAAGGTGGACTT
>CAYXUT010000037.1:0-19764 GCA_964468005.1 uncultured Magnetovibrio sp.
AAGCGCGTCATCAGCTGGAGGTGAAGATGATCCACCAAGAGCGCCCAGACGAGCCTTAAGGATTACGGCAGACTTACCAAGGCAAAGTGTCTAATGGCAGTTTTTGTCACCTCCGTTTCGGCCAATCAGGCGGCCAGAGGTTCGGCCAGCACCCGGCGGTTAGCATAGACACCGACCGATTCTCGCCAAATTTTCATTTCGTTATTTCCTCTCCCAAGAGTTCGCCACAGGCGGTTTGCACTTGTTTCATGGTGACCGCGGCGATGCAAGGAAACGAGGCCTTCGGGTCTTCGCGCTTATGGCAACGCCAAAAGCAATGGTAGCACTCCATGTAGTGATGGACAAATCTCGCCGTCTCAGGCGCCGCAGTCTCAGGGTAAGGCACGAAGCAGCCGAAATGCCCGCCGCCGACCACCACCACGGTCGGTGCGCCCAAGCCGATGGCAACATGCGCCGGGCCGGTGTCGTTGGAGACAACAAGTGCTGCATGCATCATCAAATCGAACAGTTCTGGCACGTCGGTCGCACCAGTGAGATCGATGATGGATTCGCCATCAGCGGCTTCGGCAATCAAACCTGAAGTGGCCTTCTCCTCGGCCTTGCCGGCAAAGACAACTCGGCTGCCCTTCCCGACCAGCCAGCACGCCAGTTCGATATATTTTTCAAGCGGCCAGCGCCGACCATATTCGTTGGAGCCCGGATTAAGCACCACGTAGGGTTTATCGGTTGCAACTTTCGGCGGGTGGTCACGCCAATTGAGTTTCGGCGGTGCCGGTGCCGGCGCTTCGCCCGAAAAGTATGCCGTAAAGGCGGCGTGGCGTTCGATCTCATGGCGTGGATAGGGTCCGGTGTCGATCACCTCCGAGACTTGGCCCAGATACCAGGAATATTCGGCACGCGTGTCTCCGTTGATGTAGGGGAGCGTCATGATTGTCTTCGGCGCTGCGGCTACGTAGGCGAGCGAGTCCGCCATCAACGCGCGACGAAAATAGGCATCAACGACGGTAATCGCGACGTTCAGGCGGCGCACCCGGCCATTGATCCAGATGCGGTAGAGAATCTTGCTTGCATACTTGTGCTCATCAATGGCCATCAGCCGGTAGCCTTCGAAGATATGGTCGGTGATGCTTTCCCAGCTCTTGCAGCCGATGATGAATATCTTGTCCTTGCTGACGCCGAAGGTCTCGGCGTAGTGATCGAGGCTGTTGCGAAACAGCACCATGTCGCCAATGCCGTCCATGCGAATTACCAAAAGCCCCTTGCGCGGACGCGCAATCATCTTGGAGCGTGCTAGCAGATCAAACAGTCTAAACAGCCACCAGCGCCGGCGCATACCCGCCGGCAGCAACCGCCAGAACCCGCCCGACGTCACTTGCGCAAATGATGCCGGTTGAAAGGATTCGGGCGCAGATGTCATGTCCCGTTACCATATTCAGCGCGGCGCTGGGCGCGCTTGCGTTCGTGTGGATCGAGGTGCTGCTTTCTAAGCCGGACATGTCCAGGCGTCACCTCGACGCGCTCGTCATCCTCGATGTAGGCAATGGCTTGTTCAAGCGTCAGGCGCCGGGGCGGCGTCAGGCGCGTCGCCTCGTCGGAGCCCGCCGCGCGGAAGTTGGTGAGTTGTTTTGACTTCATTGGGTTGACCTCAAGGTCGTTGCCGCGGCTGTGTTCGCCGATGATCATACCCTCATAGACGGCGACGCCGGCACCGATAAACAGCGGCCCCCTGCCCTCAAGCCCGGCGAGCCCGTAGGCAACGCTCTTGCCAGCAGCATTGGAGATCAAGACGCCGTTCCTGCGCCCTGGGATTGCCCCCATCATCGGACCAAAACCGTTGAACATGCGACTCATGATGCCGGTGCCGCGCGTCTCGGTCAAAAATTCACCGTGATAGCCGATGAGGCCGCGCGCCGGCACGTTAAACGTAAGCCGTACCTTGCCGCCGCCGGACGGCCGCATCTCAGCCATCTTGCCTTTGCGCAGGCTCATGGCTTCGACGACGATGCCGGAGAACTCTTCGTCAACGTCGATCTGCACTTCTTCCATAGGCTCTTCGCGCTGGTCGGCCTCCGGGTTGTCGCGAAACAGAACGCGCGGACGCGAGATCGATAGCTCGAAACCTTCGCGGCGCATCTGTTCAATCAAAATGCCCAGTTGCAATTCGCCCCGTCCTGCTACTTCGAAGGCGTCCGCATCAGCGGTTTCTGTGACACGGATGGCCACGTTGCCCTCAGCCTCTCTCATCAGCCTATCGCGGATTATACGCGAGGTGACCTTGGAGCCGTCCTGGCCGGCCAAGGGCGAATCGTTGATGGCGAACGTCATGGCTAGCGTTGGCGGATCGACCGGAATTGCGGCAAGCGCCGTCATCACTTCCGTCTTGCAAAGCGTATCGGCAACACTGGCCGAGGGTAGCCCGGCCAAGGCGACGATGTCACCGGCCTCGGCATTTTCCACCGGTTCGCGCTTGAGGCCTCTGAAACCCAGCACCTTGGTGACGCGGGCCTGCTCAATCTTAGCACCATCGTGGCTCAGCGCCTGGATGGTGGAGTTGGGTTTAATGGTGCCGGTAGCGATGCGCCCGGTCAAGATGCGGCCCAGATAAGGATCAGCCTCGAGCGTCGTCACCAGCATGGAAAAAGGTGCATCCTTGTCGGCATAGGGTGCTGGTACGTGGGTCAGGATTTTGTCGAAGATAATCCCCATACTGGGCGACACGTCTTGTGGCTGGGCGCTTGCCCAGCCGTTCTTGGCAGAGGCGAAGATGGTCGGAAAATCAAGCTGTTCGTCGTTAGCGTCAAGTGCGGCGAACAGATCGAAGACCTCGTCCTGGACTTCGTAGGCGCGCGATTCGGACTTATCGACCTTGTTGATGACGACGATGGGCTTAAGGCCGAGTTTCAGCGCCTTGGCAGTGACGAACTTAGTCTGCGGCATTGGCCCCTCGGCGGCGTCGACCAGCAACAACACGCCATCGACCATGGAAAGAATGCGCTCCACCTCACCGCCGAAATCAGCGTGGCCCGGCGTGTCGACGATGTTGATGCGTGCCCCTTGCCAATCGACCGAGGTGCACTTGGCCAGGATGGTGATGCCGCGCTCACGTTCGAGCTCCCCCGAATCCATAGCGCGCTCAGCGACCTGCTGGTTCTCGCGAAACGCGCCGCTTTGTTTAAGCAGTACGTCAACCAGTGTCGTCTTGCCGTGGTCGACGTGCGCGATGATGGCGATGTTGCGAAGCTCCATGGGCGTCAAGCAGCCCCGAGCCTGGCTTCAACCAACTCTTTCAAAGGTCGGTCGGGGCGCGCGCCTATGTGTTGAATAACTTCCGCCGCAGCGATGTTGCCGATATGTGCACACCTCGCCAGATCTTTGTTCTGGCTCATGCCGAAAAAAAAGCCAGCTGCATAAGCGTCACCGGCGCCCGTGGTATCGACGAGCTGATCCACCGGTTTGGCACTGACGATATAGATCTCGTCACCGGCGAGCACCACAGAACCCTTGGCGCCCCGGGTCAGCGCCACAACCTCACAGTGGTCGCGCACGGCTTGCAAAGCAGTGTCAAAATCTTCGGTCCGGTAAAGCGACATGATTTCCTCTTCGTTGGCAAACAGGATATCGACGTGGTTCGACACGAGGTCAACAAAATCGGTGCGGTGGCGGTCGACGCAGAAGGGGTCGGACAAGCTCAGCGATACCTTACGGTCGTTGCCGTGCGCCATGTCAGCTGCTTTCAGGAAGGCCGCCTTGGCCATCGGCGGGTCCCAAAGGTAGCCTTCTAGATAGGTCACAGCAGCGGCTGAAATTTGATCTTCATGGATATCTTCCGGGCCGAGTTCAACGCAGGCGCCCAAATAGGTCTGCATGGTGCGCTCGGCATCGGGCGAAACCAAGACAAGGCTAGTCGCCGTCGGCGGCCCATCGGCCGCAGCCGGCGTCTCAAACGAAACGCCTAAGGCCCGAATGTCGTGGCGGAATACCCGGCCCAACTGGTCGTCACAGACCTTGCCGATGAACGCGCCGCGCGCGCCCAAAGACGCCAGTCCAGCAATAGTGTTGGCGGCAGAGCCGCCTGAGCATTCAACGGCCGGACCTATTTTTTTATAAAGCTCGCCGGCGCGCTTCGCATCAACCAGCGCCATGGCGCCTTTCTCCAGGCCTTCTCTAACCAAAAATCTGTCATCGGTATTGGCCAGAATATCGACAATGGCGTTGCCAATGCCGAGAACGTCAAATCCGGCTGTGCTCAAAAACTCTCTCCTTCGTGGATGTTGGCGCTGGCAGTTTCGCCGGACGCGCGCAGTATAGCCAAGGCGTACGGTGCGGCAAGCGATTGCGGGCGGTTTTGGGCCAGGAAAGTTGGGCTTAGCTTCCTTATCCGCGACTTCACAATCACGGTTTGGCCTGCACGAAAGATTTAGACGCCCGGATCAAGTCCGGGCATGACAGAGTTTCGACCGTTACTAGTCTTACTTTAATGGCTTACACAAAACTTTATTGATTCCTAATTGGATTGGGAGCATTTATTCGGGTATGGATCAAAGAGAGATCTATTCCTCATAAACAACTTAAATTAACAAGACTAAATTATTAAAACATAATGACCTCTGAATTGATCAAAGGGATCCGCCAGCTCAGTGATCCGGCGTCGCAAAAAGTCATCTGGATGAGCGGCGGCGCGGCTGTCTTGGCCTTCGCGACGCTTTGGGCGGTGATCGGACAGGTTTTAGCCGAGACAGCCTTGTTTGAAACTGCCTGGATGGAGAGCATTGCCGACGTGCTGGGTGGCGTGTTGTCCCTCGTGCTAACCTGGATCTTGTTTCCGAGCGTTATTTCCGCCAACGTCGGGCTTTTTCTCGAGCGCATTGCCTCGGCCGTTGAGGCGCGGCATTACCCCAATCTGCCGGCGCCTAAGCACACACCGTTGGCTGATGCTTTGATCCAGGCAGCTAAATTTCTAGCGGTAATGGTGCTGGTCAACCTGGCATTATTGCCATTCCTGTTTATTCCGCCGCTGTTCCCATTCATGTTCTACGGACTGAACGGATACTTGCTGGGGCGAGAGTTTTTCGAGCTAGTAGCACTCCGCCGCCTGCCCCAGACGGAAGCCCGCGCGCTTCGTAAACAAAAACAAACCGTCGTCATCGGCATCGGCGCTGTCTTCGCCTTCTTGATGACTTTACCAATTATCAACCTGTTGACCCCCATTATCGCCACCGCCACCATGCTGCACCTGTTCGAGAAATGGCGTAGCCAGGCGGAAACGGCGCTTGCGACGACCTGAGAGAGAGGAAAGCCCCATGTTCGGCAAAAAAAAATCCGACGACTCCCCGGCCTCCAAGACGGCTAAGAACGCCGGCAAAGCGGCCCCGGAGAAAAATGCCGACGCCGAGGCCCCGAGCGAAGCCCCACCCTTGAAACCGTTTTCGCGCAAGGGCTCGCACGCACCGCCCAAGCCACCGACGGCAACCAGTTTCCAGCCCGAGACCCAAAGACTGATACCTGATATTCCGAAACCATCTGGCCGCCGCATGGAGCGGCCCCTGTCTGGCGTTGGCGCGGTCGGCAATGACGGTGATTCGAAGTGCCTGGTAGTCGGCCGCGAGATCTGCCTGAAAGGCGAAATCACCGCTTGCGACAAACTGGTGGTCGAAGGCGTCGTCGAAGTGACGCTGCCAAGCGCTCGTGCCATCGAGGTCTCTCCATCGGGCCGCTTTACCGGCAATGCCGACGTCGCCGAGGCCGATATCTCAGGCAGCTTCGATGGTGAGTTGATGGCTCGTGAACGTCTGATCGTGCGCGCTGGCGGCCACGTCAAGGGCAAGGTGCGCTACGGCCGCATTGTCATTGAAGCGGGTGGCGAGGTCAGCGGTGACATGAAAACCCTGGAAGATGTCGACAATTGATTCGGTGAATTCAGAGTATGCGTTATTGGAGACTTTCGCTTCTTGTGATGGGCGCGTTTGTTCTAGCTACTGGCTGCTATACCACCAGCGAGTCCGAAACGGACATTGAGCCGCAGGTTACGGCAACGCCGGAGCAACCACAAGCGAGGGACGACGGGCCGGCTATCCCAGCCTTCGGCAATGAAGAGCCACAAACATTAACCCCCTGGGCCACTAATCCGCCGCTCGAGCCGGTACCGGAACTCGGTTCCTTAATGGGTCTTGCAGTGCCGGAAATCATTGCTTTGCTGGGCAACCCGCAGTTCCAGCGTATGGATGCGCCGGCCGAGCTTTGGCAATATCGCCAAAACGGCTGCGTCTTGGACCTTTTTCTTTATCCCTCGTCAACCGGACTTGCGGTCGACCACCTGGAAACTCGACACTTGAAAACCGCGAGTGGCGATGCCCAGGAGTGCTTCGCCGCTATGGTTCGTACTGCACGCGCAACGTCCGGCTAATCCTATATAATTCAAGCGTTTTTATCGTCAGGCAGTTGTCTTGCCTTTGAACCGACAGAGATCAATGACTGGGCACGCCGGGCAGTCGGGCTTGCGTGCCTTGCAGATATAACGGCCTAGCAAGATCAGCCAGTGGTGCGCATGCAACACGTAGGCCTCGGGCGTCCTTTTCAGGAGCTTTTTTTCCACCGCCAGCGGCGTCTTGCCGGGCGCCAAGCCAGTTCGATTGCTAACCCGAAAGATATGCGTATCGACAGCAATTGTAAGCGCGCCAAAGGCTATATTGCGCACAACGTTAGCAGTCTTACGCCCAACACCGGGTAGCGCTTCCAATGCTGCTTGGTCATCCGGCACCTCACCGCCGTGGTGTTTGATCAGCAGATGGCTCAAGGCCATGACATTCTTCGCCTTGTTGTTATAGAGGCCGATAGTCTTGATATAGCCCTTGAGCTTGCTTTCACCGAGCTTGATCATCTTTTCGGGCGTATCGACGATCCTGAACAGTTTTTCCGTTGCATTGTTGACACCAACATCAGTGGCCTGGGCGGAAAGTGTCACCGCCACCAAGAGCGTGTAGACATTAATATAATTGAGATTGCCTTTAGGCTCCGGGTCGGCGGTCTCAAGGCGAGCATAAAAGGCTTCGACATTAGCTTTCTTCATGGAACAACCCTATAGTAGCGGGAGAGGTCGTTTCAAGTCGATGGTCTTACGATCAAAGCTTGTTCTGACCCCCTCGTATTCAGTACCGAGCTTCGACCAAACCGTTCGGCGACGCGCCAAGCCGTAACGTGGTTCACGATATGCGCAGCGGCTGTGATGTTTCCAGTGGCCCTAATCTTCGGGCTGATTGGGGCCTGGCTGGTGTTCGGGTTCATGGGGCTCGAACTGGTAGCGCTCATTTCGTTATTGCATCATCATCACCGCAAGAGCACTATCGTCGAGCGCATCGCTGTTACCAACCACCAATTACACCTTGAGCGGGTCAGCCCCTGGGGCCGGCGCAAGATAGGTCGTGTTTACGCCATTGGGTCCGGGTGCGGTTGGTCAATCCGGGAAAATCCGACAGTCGGCTCGAGTTCCTAAGCCACGGCAACGTGATCTCGTTCGGTAAGTTCCTAACCGCCGATGAGCGCCGCGAAGTAGAGACTCCCCTCAGGCGGTTTGTCGCCAATATCTGCGCCCAAACAAGACCGAGCCCGGTTTAATGCATTACTTCTAAAGCCCTAAAACATCACACATTGTGTAAAGCCCGGGAGCTTGGCCTTTGGTCCACATGGCCGCGCGGATGGCGCCGCGCGCGAAGAGAGCGCGGTCAGCAGCTTTGTGCGTAATCTCGATACGCTCATCAGGGCCGGCAAAGATTAGCGAGTGCTCGCCAACGACATTACCGCCCCGGAGCGTCGCATAGCCAATGGTGCCATCGGGGCGCTCACCGGTATGGCCCTCGCGGCTCATCACCACGCTGTCAGCATGATCGACGCCCCGCCCCATAGCGGCCGCCTTGCCAAGCATCAAAGCGGTGCCAGATGGCGCATCGATTTTGTGCTTGTGATGCATTTCCAACACCTCGATATCAAAATCCGCCCCAAGCGCGCGGGCCACCTGCTCAGCGAGACTGACCAACAAATTGACGCCAAGACTCATGTTGCCGGCATGAACAATAACAGCCTTGCCAGAAGCCTTAGATATTATCTCCATGTCGCCGTCGCTCAGACCGGTCGTGCCGATTACCATTGCCACGCCATACTCGGCAGCAAGATGAGTGTGCGCTAGCGTTGCCGCGGGCACGGTGAATTCGAGCACCACATCCGCAGCGGCGAATAGATGGGCCGCATCGTCGCCAACCTTGCTGCCTAAAGGCTCACCGGTAGCTAGCTTGCCGATATCGGAATCTATGTGCGGGCTGCCCGGCGCTTCTGTGCCGCCGATCAACTCTGCGCCCTCGGTTTCGAGTGCCACGGCGCTCAACATGCGGCCCATGCGACCGGCGCACCCGACAATTCCGATTTTCATAACCCTCGCTCCTGTATTTGCGTTTGGCACAGTCTATAGGTTAGCCGCGGATGGTACGCAATCTGATCCGCTTTGAACCTGGGCCGGCAAAGCTCCATGCTGGCGGTGCGGCTCTCAATCTCCGAAATCACAGCCTCCAAGGCGTGGCAGTCATAGGGCCGACCCAACAGGGGTTTGGCATGGATGGCGAACTAGCCTCCCTTGCAACGTATCAGCGTTGTGACGACGCAGGCCTTAGCGACAGTTTCATAGGACTTATGGACCTTACCCTTGCCGATGCGTTCCAACTCCGGCGCATGCAAGGCACGGGCCTTGGGTAGGAGCTTGCATCAATTTTTCCTGAATACCTGTATGAAGCCTGCTTTTTTGTCTCTTTCTATCCATCTAACATCAAATAACGAACATTTCCTATCTATGCCAGCCCCTCTGAACATTACAAATTTGGTGGCGAGCGTCCTATTCTTTCAGGTCTTCCCAGAGATCCTTCACCTTGGAAAAGAAGCCATGCGCTTCGGGGCTGTGTTTTTCGTCGCCGCCCTCGCCCTCGAATTCCTTCAACAGTTCTTTCTGGCGTTTGGTCAGGTTCTGCGGCGTCTCAACGCTAGCCTGCACGAACATATCGCCACGCGCCTTGGAACGCAGCACGCTCATGCCTTTTCCCTTCAAGCGAAACTGATGGCCGGTCGGCGTTCCGGCGGGAATGGAGATCCGTGCAATAGTGCCGTCGACAGTAGGCACCTCAATGGTGCCGCCAAGCGTCGCACGGGTCATCGGAATTGGCACCCGGCAATAGATATCGGTGCCGTCACGCTTAAAAAAGCGGTGTGGCTGCAGGTGTAAGAAGATGTAGAGATCGCCCGCGGGCGCGCCGCGCAAGCCGGCCTCGCCCTCGCCGGCCAGGCGGATGCGCGTACCATCCTCAACTCCCGGCGGGATATTCACGCTTAAGGTCTTTTCTTTGTGCACGCGCCCTGCCCCGCCACAATTGGCGCAGGGATCTTGGATCACGTCGCCGGTGCCCTGGCAATTGGGACAGGTGCGCTCGACGGTGAAAAACCCCGATTGCGAACGTACACGGCCATGACCCTGGCAGGTCGGACAGGCCGCCGGGCCAGAACCCGACGCTGCGCCTGAACCATTGCAGGCCTCGCAACCGACCGATGTCGGTACGCGGATTTCCGTTTGTTTACCCTTATAAGCCTCTTCCAGTGATATCTCCATGTTGAAACGGAGATCGGCACCCTTGCCGGCCTGCTGCGCGCCACCGCGCCGTTGGCCGCCAAAATCTCCGAACATTTCATCGAAGATATCGGCAAACCCGGTAGCAAACCCGCCCGATCCGCCCGGGCCTCCGGGTCCACCTTGTTCGAAAGCGGCATGGCCGAAGCGATCATAGGCGGCGCGCTTGTCTCCATCTTTCAGGATCTCGTAGGCCTCGTTAACGTCCTTGAAGCCTTGCTCGGCCCCCTTATCCCCTGGATTGCGGTCCGGGTGATACTTCATGGCGAGCTTGCGGTAGGCCTTCTTGATTTCATCGCCGCCAGCATCGCGCCCGACACCCATCGTTTCATAGAAATCATCTTTCGCCATGGTTCGGTCCCCCGGTTTTCAACCGCCTGCGATGGAACGTGTGGTGGGGGCGGGGTCTGTAGCGACCGCCGCCCGGGATCTCATCAATCGTCCCTCTTTTGCTCGGCGTCCGGGTCAACTTCCTCGAAGTCGGCATCGACCACATTATCATCGGCGGGCTTTTCGCTGGCGGAAGCCCCACCATCGCCCATGGCAGCACCCATATCAGGGCCCATTCCGGCGTCCATACCCTCGGCGCCGCCTTCGGCCTGTGCGGCCTTGTACATGGCTTCGCCGAGTTTCATAGACGCCTGGGTCAAGGCTTCAGTCTTGGCAGTAACATCATCGACGGCGGCGTCTTCGTTTTCCAAAAGTTCCTTCAAATCAGCAACAGCATCCTCAATTGCTTTCTTGTCCTCTTCCGGCACCTTGTCGCCGTATTCAGACAGGTTCTTCTCAGTCGCGTGGATCATCGAGTCGGCGTTATTGCGGGCCTCGACGCTTTCACGGCGCGTCTTGTCATCATCAGCATACTTCTCGGCTTCTTGGACCATGCGGTCGATATCATCGTCGTCCAGACCACCGGATGCCTGAATGCGAATCTGCTGCTCCTTGCCAGTTGCCTGATCCTTGGCCGACACGTTAACGATGCCGTTCGCGTCGATATCGAAGGTAACCTCAATCTGCGGTAGGCCGCGCGCCGATGGCGGAATGCCAACCAAGTCGAACTGGCCAAGGATTTTGTTGTCAGCAGCCATTTCGCGTTCGCCTTGGAACACCCGAATGGTTACCGCTGTCTGGTTATCTTCGGCGGTGGAGAACACCTGGGATTTTCGCGTCGGGATCGTGGTGTTGCGGTCGATCAGACGCGTGAACACGCCGCCCAGTGTCTCGATGCCGAGCGACAGCGGGGTGACGTCCAAGAGCAACACATCCTTAACATCACCCTTCAAGACACCGCCCTGTATGGCGGCACCGATGGCGACTACTTCATCGGGATTAACGCCCTTGTGCGGCTCGCGGCCAAAAAAGGATTTTACCGTTTCCTGGACCTTTGGCATGCGGGTCATACCGCCGACCAAGATCACCTCATCAATTTCGGAAGCTTTGAGCCCAGCGTCCTTGAGCGCCAGGCTGCACGGCTTGACGGTTCGCTCCACCAAATCTTCAACCAAGGCTTCGAGTTTGGCGCGAGAGAGTTTTAGATTGAGGTGCTTGGGCCCAGCTTGATCAGCCGTGATGAACGGCAGGTTCACTTCCGTCTGTGTCGTGGACGATAGCTCAATCTTGGCCTTCTCAGCGGCTTCTTTCAGACGCTGTAGGGCCAAGCGATCGTCACGAAGATCAATTGTGTTTTCCTTTTTGAACTCCTTCGCTAGATAATCGACGATGCGTTTGTCAAAATCTTCCCCTCCGAGGAAGGTATCGCCGTTGGTCGATTTGACCTCAAAAACGCCGTCGCCAATCTCCAGAACCGATACGTCGAAGGTGCCGCCGCCGAGATCATAGACAGCAATAACACCGGTCTCTTTTTTCTCGAGACCGTAGGCGAGAGCCGCGGCGGTCGGCTCATTGATGATGCGCAGAACCTCAAGGCCGGCAATCTTACCAGCATCCTTTGTGGCTTGGCGCTGAGAATCGTTGAAGTAGGCTGGAACTGTGATCACCGCCTGCGTGACGTCCTCGCCAAGATAACTCTCGGCGGTCTCTTTCATCTTTTGCAGAATGAAGGCACTAATCTGGCTCGGGCTGTATTTCTGGCCTTCCGCCTCAACCCAGGCATCGCCGTTGTCGCCCTTGACAATTTCGTAGGGCACAAGCTTCTTGTCTTCCTTGGTAATTGGGTCGTCATAGCGCCGTCCGATTAGGCGCTTGATGGCGAATAGCGTGTTTTCCGGATTGGTCACCCCCTGGCGTTTCGCCGGCTGGCCGACAAGGCGCTCACCCTCTTCAGCAAATGCGACCATTGAAGGCGTGGTGCGCGCACCTTCCGCATTTTCTACGACCTTGGCATCCTTGCCATCCATGATGGCAATACACGAGTTCGTGGTGCCTAGATCGATCCCAATGACTTTGCTCATTTCGTCCTCATCTTTTACAGCAATCTCAATTCATCCCGGCTCGTACCGGAAGGCGGCCCATGCGGCGCCGCCCAAGATCCCTAGTGTTGTTCGTATTCGGAGCGCCCAAACCGGTCGCTTCCCGCGCTTATATAGGCTTGGGCGCCGGAAGGCGCAACGCCTTGCACTTAAACCTTTCAAAGTTCCTGGTCCACCTGTCCACCAGCCTCGGGCGGCAATTCACTTTGTGATTCATAAGCCTGTTGCCCGTCGCGCTGTGCCGGAACTTCCGACTGGGTTTTATTTTCTGCCTCGGCTTCCTTCGGTACCGCGACCTTAGGCCCGCCCTTGGTGACGCCGACCTTGGAAGCGCGCAGCGTGCGGCCATGTAGCGTAAACCCGTCCTCCATCACTTGCGCGATGGTGCCGGCCGGCTGATCCGGGTCCTGAATTTCAAACAGCGCCTCATGCAACATCGGATCAAAACGCGCACCCATGGCCTCGATTTGCTTTACGCCGGAGCGTTCGAAAGCTGCCAAAAGCTCCTTCATTACCATCTCGACACCGACGGCGATGTTTTCCAGATTGCCATCCACGGCGCGGGCATCGGCATTAATGCTGGAGAGCGCCCGGCTCAAGTTGTCGGATACTCTGAGCATGTCCTCGGCAAAACTGTTGATGGCGTACTTTGCCGCGTCTTCGCGATCGCGCTGGGCGCGGCGGCGCACGTTCTCGGTCTCAGCCAGCGCGCGCAACAGCTTATCGTTGAGATTGGCGGCCTCAGACTCAAGCTCTAAAACCCGCGCCTCCAGGTCGGCGCTCTCCTCGGCCAATGTCGCAGTATCGCCATCGACAGTTTTGGTCTCAGTATCTTCGGACGTTATATCGAGATCCGGCTCCGGAGAAGTCTCGGACGGCACGAAGGTCGGTTCTTCAGCCTGGGCCTCGGTTTCAGAGTTTTCGTCGGGTTTCGATGTTTCGTCTTCTATCATCTTAGTTTCCGTCTTGCTTCTGTGTTCAGCCGATCAAACGGCCAATCAATTTGGCCGTGTAATCGACCATGGGAATAATGCGAGCGTAATTCATTCGTGTCGGGCCGATGACGCCAATGGCGCCGAGGATCTGCTCGGAATTGCTTCGGAACGAATCGACCACGACTGAGACACCCGCCATGTTAAAAAGCTGGTTTTCCGCACCGATAAAGATCTGCACGCCCTCGGCGGTATCGGTGAGCGATAGTAGCTTCAGCATTTCGTTCTTTGTTTCCAGGGTCTCGAACAGGTTGCGAATATGCTCAAGATCATTGAGCGCATTGATATCTTCCAGGAGGTTCGCCTGGCCGCGCACGATCAGTGAGCCGTTCAGCATGTTATCGTCGGCATCACCACCCCATGTGGCAATGCCACTTTCGACGACGCGCTGGGTCAAGGCGTCGAGTTCGGCGTGGTTTTGTTCCAACTCGGCTATGATCTCGTCATAGGTCTCAGCCAGGGTGCGCCCGACAAGCCTGGCGCTCAGGAAGTTGCTTGCTTGCACCAGCGTCGATGGCGATAGCTGCTCGGGCGTCTGTATGATGCGGTTTTCGACGATACCGTTTTCCGCCACTAAGACGACCAAGGCGCGGCCCGGGCTTAAAGACACGAACTCGATATGCTTCAAGGGGCTTTCGGTTTTTGGCGCCAGGACCAGGCTGGCACAGCCGGTCAACCCCGAAAGCGTTTCCGTCGCTTGCTCAAGCATGCCTTCCAAACTAGTCGATGAGCCGGCGAACTGACCCTTGATGTCATCGCGTTCGCGGCTTGAAAGGTTACCAACTTCTAAGAGCCCATTGACGAACATGCGAAGCCCGGCATCTGTCGGCAAGCGCCCGGCCGATGTGTGCGGTGCATACAGAAGCCCCGCTTCCTCTAAATCCGACATGACATTACGCACCGTCGCCGGCGATAGTTTCATACCTAGCTGCCGCGCGATGGAGCGCGAGCCGATCGGTTCGCCCGCCTCTACATAAGCGTCGACGATCAGTCGAAAAATCTCGCGCGAGCGGTTATTTAGCTCAGTGATCATGGCATCAGCTTTCCCGGCATCATCGAGCAAGCCCGATTGAGCACAGTTTAAATCTGGCGAGAATGTAGTTTTATGCTCCGGCAGCGTCAACGCACCGTGAAGAATCGTTTTTTGGGAGCCGCTGATGTGCTTGTTTGACATCAATACCCGAGTTAGCTTGCGGGCCTTAGAATCATGAAAATAACGCGGAAAGGAATTGCCATGCGGCCATCTGGTCGAAATCCTGATCAACTGCGTGAAATCGTGCTTGAGCCAGATGCCTCAAAACATGCCGAGGGGTCATGTTTGGCCAAGTTCGGCGATACCCACGTTCTCTGCACCGCCAGCGTTGAGCAGCGCGTGCCGCCATGGATGCGGGACACCGGACGCGGCTGGGTGACAGCTGAGTACGGCATGCTGCCGCGATCCACCAATACCCGCACCGACCGCGAGGCCGCGCGCGGCAAGCAATCGGGCCGCACTCAGGAAATCCAACGCTTGATCGGACGCAGCCTGCGCGCCGTAACTGACCTTGAAGCACTTGGTGAGATCCAGGTGAAACTCGATTGTGACGTAATCCAGGCGGACGGTGGCACCCGCACCACTGCCATCACCGGCTCCTACGTTGCTTTGCACCGCGCTTTCGAGCGTTGCCTCAACCTAGGTATCACTAAGAACATTCCGTTGATCAATCAAGTAGCAAGCATTTCTTGCGGTTTATATAAGGGCACGGCGATAATAGATCTTGACTACGATGAAGACGCGAATGCCGAGGTGGACGCTAACTTTGTGCTCACTGAAAACGGTGGAATCGTTGAGATTCAGAGCGCTGCCGAGGCTGATCCATTCAGCGAAGATCAATTTTTTGACCTTCTAAAACTTGCGCAAGCAGGCGTTGCGAAACTCGCCGCCGCCCAACGTAGGGCTCTTGCGAAAGATTAGGGTGTTGCACTAATGCCTTACCGCTTCGTCGAGCCTAAACTAGTTATTGCCAGCCACAACCCTGGCAAGGTGCGCGAAATTAATGAGCTTTTGGCGCCTTTTGGCACGGAAACAATCTCCGCCGCTACGCTCGGCCTGGACGAACCGGTCGAGGATGGCGCAACATTCGTCGCCAATGCCGAGATCAAGGCGCGCGCGGCGGCAATGGCGGGCCTGCCCGCTTTGGCCGATGATTCCGGCCTTGTGGTTCCAGCCCTCGGCGGAGAACCTGGGATTTGTTCGGCCCGCTGGGCCGGGCCCGACAAAAATTTCGGGCTCGCCATGCAAGCGGTGTGGGATAAGCTCGACGGCGGTGACCCAGCGGCCTATTTCGCCAGTGCTTTGTCGCTTTGTTGGCCCGGCGATAGCGGAAGTGCCGGCCATATCGAGACCTTTGAGGGCACCGTGCACGGCGAGCTCGTCTGGCCGCCGCGAGGCGATAAAGGATTCGGATACGATCCTATGTTTGTGCCGCGCGGCCATGATATGACCTTCGGCGAGATTGATCCGGCCAGAAAGCACGCCATCAGTCACCGCGCCAATGCTTTCCGAAAGCTAGTTGCGGCCTGTTTCGAGCCATGAATGGTGGTCTTAGAGACATTCGTAACCGGCGCGCCACGGCAGATGAGCTGCGCCTGTGGAGCTGCAAACGAATAGGTGTGGTTATGCTGGAAACCAATCTAGCCATCGAGTTGTACGAAACGATGGGAGAAAACAGGCTCTCGGCACGCAAGCGTAAACGCCCGAGCCGTCTCTGCGACGAGACCGCCATGCGCTGGAAAATATCACTCAGCGAGGCTAAACCGTGAGTAGGCCCGTCGCCCTTTACGTCCACTGGCCGTTCTGCCAGTCGAAATGCCCCTATTGCGACTTCAACAGTCATGTTGGGAAAAGGATTGATCATGCTGAATGGCGTGAGGGCCTGTTGGCAGAGTTGAAACATTACGCAGCGGAAACGTCGGGCCGGTTTGTTTCAAGCCTTTATTTCGGTGGTGGCACCCCTTCCCTGATGAACGCCGACACCGTAGCCGCCATCATTGATGCTGCCAAGGATCTTTGGGGGTTCGCTGAGGGCGTCGAGATCACGCTGGAGGCCAACCCGTCATCGGCAGAGGCGGCGCGCTTTCGAGACTTCCACACCGCCGGCGTTAACCGGGTATCCGTCGGCGTGCAATCGCTCAACGACAGCGCTCTCACCTTCTTGGGCCGCCGCCACAATGCCGCCGAAGCTAGGCGGGCGCTCTGCGACGCGGCGCGCACCTTTGACCGTTTTTCTTTCGATATGATTTATGGGCTGCCTGGGCAGACTGTTGAAAGCTGGCGGGATGAATTGGTCGAAGCTTTAGCTATGGCCGCTGGTCATATCTCTGTCTATCAGCTGGCCATCGAGCCCGGAACGGTGTTCTTTCGCGACCATGTCCGGGCGGCGGATGAGGATTTAAGCGCTGACCTTTTCACGCTGACGCGGGAGCTACTCTGTGATGCTGGCCTGCCGCCTTATGAGGTCTCCAATCACGCTGGGCCCGGCCGCGAGAGCCGTCACAACCTGACCTATTGGCGCGGTGGCGATTACATTGGTGTCGGTCCTGGCGCGCATGGCCGACTGAACATCGGTGCCGAATTTGTCGCCACGCACCAAATCCATGATCCGGTGCGCTGGCTTGAAAAGGTATCCAAGACCGGTCACGGTACCGCCAAGCGCCGGCGGCTAGAGCCCAGTGAACGGGCCGAGGAAATGATCATGGCCGGGCTCAGACTGGCGGAGGGCTTGGACGTGAGTCGCTTGCAAGAACTCTCCGGCTTAATGCTCGATGACATGCTCGACCCCATCAAACTCGAACAATGCCTGAAGGCAGAACTACTTTATTGGCAGGAACAGCATCTCACCGCAACGGAGCGCGGCATGGCCTGTTTAAATGCCCTTACCGTCGCGTTATTGGCGCCGGCAGAACCCGTTCTCAGTTTATCGCGGAATGAAATTTCACTGGAGCCGGCTGGATCACCTTAGCGTCACGGTGGCGCACCTGCATGACCGCGAGCCCACGCTCCGAAAGCCCTGTGGGCAGGAAACGAAAAATGCCATCACGGCCAGAGAAACCACTGTTAGTGGTGAGCGTCGCTTCGGAGAAATCCGGACCACCCTCACCCCGCGCCAGCACGGCAGCCAACGCCGTGGCGTCATAAGCCAGTGTGGCGAGCCGTGGCGGCACACTGCCATAGGCGCCTTTGTATTGATCAACGAACCCCTTACGCGCTTTCGGATTGGGTGCCGAATACCAGCCGCCCATCAGCGCGGGTTCCGTGCCGAGCCCCGGCACATCCCATTGTCCGGTGCCGAGCATACGTACCTTGCCGGGATCAATGTCATAGTACGGTAGCAATGCGGCCAGCGATTGAAGGCGTTTGCCACCGTCGGCGATCAATAAGGCATCGAACGGCAGATCGCCAATCGTCTGCAACATCTCAAGACGTTTCAACGCCTGGCGGGAAACTTCGTCATCTATCTCCTCAAGCTCTTTGCGCTGTTCGAGAAGAGCTTCGCGGCGGTTATCATAGTCGGCCAGCCCTCGGACCACAGCCGTAAAGTCCTCGGCCGAGGGATCATAGAATTGCGCTGCCGCCACCTCGGCGCCAAGTTCGCGGGTGATGGCGCGGAGCGTCTCAAACACCGTGGCCCCGTAGACATTGTCCGGCGCCAGCGCGGCGAAGCGCGTGATACCACGCGAGACTGCATAGGAAACGATGCTGCGCACCTGGTCCTCAGGCAAGAAGCCTAGCGTAAAGATGCCGTTACCGCTGACCCGCCGATCGGACGAGAAAGCCAGCACGGGGACATGTGCGGCACGCGCCGCCGGCGCCGCGGCGCGCACAGAGCTCGCGAGAAGCGGCCCAAGGATCATCTGGGCACCGTCGCCAATGGCTGTCGCCACGGCAACGCCTGCCGCTTGCCGGGTGCCGCGCGTATCGATGGGCAACAGTTCGAGCCTGCGGTCGGCGAAATCAAAAACCGCTAGTTGCGCTGCTTTCAGCATGGCCTGACCGATGGTGGCGTTCGGTCCCGTCAGCGGAAGCAGCAATGCCACGCGCACCGTATCGGTGGTTGCCGGTGGCGGCACCACCGGCCGATTAGTAAGCTCTGCCACCGGATCCGGCACGCGGCCCAGAAGATGCGTCAGGGACGGCAGGTCTGGATTAGGGAGCGGCTGTGTCGACGGCAAAGCGGCCAAGGACGGCAGGGCCTCGGTGTTGCTCGCCGCACCGATAGCCTGTGATCCCGGGGCAATCTTTACGGACTGCTGGCCCGGCGGCGGGGACACGGCCGCAGTTTTTAGTTCAGTTAGCGGCGGTTTGCGGTGCGATGGCGGTGTGCCGTGCGTGCCTTGCGAGCGGGAATTTAGCGGGCTTTCGGCTTGCAAGAGGCCGCCCAGTCCGATTTGCTGGCAGCCAAGGAGTGCAACCATCGTTGCCAGCAAAAATGCCGGCGGAATAAAGCGAGAGGCTAATAGTCGTGTCATCCGGTTCACGGGGTCCCTCTTCCGATCGGACATCATTGGCCACCGGTTCCGCCGCGCCTGAGTCTAGCGGCCGAGGCGGGGAGAGTAAACCGCTCGCCGGGCCCTCTCCGCCGGGCCTCGTTCTCGTCGCAACGCCGATCGGCAATGCTGCCGATATCTCGGCCCGCGCACTTGCAGTTCTGGCCAGCGCCAACATGGTTGCCTGCGAAGACACCCGCGTCACCGCTAAACTGTTTGCCGTGCATGGCCTGGAAACACCCATGCTGCCGTACCACGAGCACAATGCGCGGAGCCAGCGCCCGAAGCTGATTAGGCGCCTCAAAGATGGCGAAACCGTGGCGCTGGTTAGCGACGCCGGCATGCCAACAATATCGGACCCTGGCTACAAACTGGTTGCCGCCTGCATCAATGAAAGTATCGCGGTAAGCTGCATTCCTGGCGCCTCGGCTGTGACGACCGCCTTGGCACTTTCCGGATTGCCCACTGACCGGTTTTTCTTCCAGGGGTTTCTGCCCAACAAGAAGCCTAAACGTAGGCGGGTATTGAGCGCTTTGGCAGCCATTCCCGGCTCGTTGGTAGTTATGGAATCAGCCAAACGCCTGGCTACCATGTTGGCCGATGCTCATCAATGCCTCGGCATACGCGACGCCGCCGTTACCCGCGAACTGACCAAGCGCTTCGAAGAGGTGCGCCGGGGCTCGCTTGACGAATTGGCTACCCACTACGCCGAGGCAGGCCCTCCGAAGGGCGAAGTGACTGTCGTTATCGGCCCGCCCGATAGCACCACGTCGGAAATTGACCCAGCAGCACTTGATGAAATGCTGCTGGACATGCTCGCGAATGCCAGCGTCCGAGATGCCGCTAATGCCATTGCGGCCGAGACGGGGCTTGCCAGGCGCACCGTCTACCAGCGCGCCCTTGAGCTCACCAGGTAACTCAGCAAGGACAGCAGATGAGGCCTTCAACCCGCGCCAGCGCCGGCAGAACGAGCGCACCGCCCTCGCTTTCGTGTAAAACCACCAAGTCCATGCCCATTGTGCCCTCCGTTTCGATGCGGGCTTCGTTACGCTAGGCCAATTGCCGCATCATGTCGTTAATACCCGGTGCATGAAACTTTAGTGGGCTTTTCGAAGTAGCTCTTTGTCCCGCCCGGACAAAGCTTTACAATAGAGCGATT
>CAYXUT010000038.1:0-19699 GCA_964468005.1 uncultured Magnetovibrio sp.
ACCTCGGCACGCTTGTAAAAGCGTTTCGCACTTTCGCTGAACATCGAATTCCAATTGGTTTAGTTCCCAACAGCCTCTTCAACACCTTATTCACATCGCCAAGCGAGCTTAAGCCCTTTTCGTTCTTTGTCGGCGCAACGCCGGAGCCTGGGGGGGGCTCTCACTCGATTTCGTATCGGCCCTGGATATTTTGCCAAGTATTACGTTTCCCACAACAATGATTGGGGCTGCAACTATACCCATAATTGATAACATCGTTATCCGACGTTCTATCGCCAAGCTCCCGCTACTGTCTATTTCTATCTCGTCAGAACCCTTGGGAGTTCCTCAAATGTGTTAATTACATCCGCCGCCCCCATCTGACGCAATTCCTCCGCATCATGATATCCCCATGATACGCCAATGGCCACGACACCAGCATTACGGGCCATTTCCATGTCGAAAGTAGTATCGCCAATCATGACGGTACCTGCAGTTGAGGCACCGGTTTCATCCATAGCCTGATACAACATATCCGGTTGCGGCTTGCCGCGTGCGTGATCAGCCGTCTGTAACGTCGCGAACTTGTCAAGTATATCGTGCTTTTCTAGCGTCCCATGCAATCCACGCCGTGATTTTCCCGTAGCAATACCGAGCAGCCAGCCTTGCGTTTCCAATGCATCGAGCACCTCTTTAAGGCCGGGAAACAATGGTTCATCAAGCCCTTCAGTTTCACGGAGGAATTGCCAGGCGCGGCCATATTCCGTGCGTATGCCTTCGATGACATCTCGCTCAGCTTCCGGAATTAAATCCGCCACCGCATCCAGTAGTGGCAGGCCAACCACACGCCTGATAGATTCTTGGCTGGGGAGTGGTAATTGATAGGTGTCAAATGCCGCGTGCATACAGGCGATAATGGAATACTGTGAATCGACGATCGTTCCGTCACAGTCAAATACAGCTAGTCTCAACTCTGTTTTAGTCATGCTCTCTCAAGTTCAGGTTAATTTGGCTATTTTAGAGTGCCTGAAATGCCCCGAAAAGCCGGGAGGTTATGGGAAGCCAGAATTAACGGTGAGCAAGTCGCGCGAAATCCCCGAGCATTTTCGCCGTAACGATGGTTATTGCAGATCATTCATCAGCCTCACGTCATTACGTAAGGAACCCACTATCTTCGCTGGCTTGATCAAATTCAAAAAACCCAAAGGTTGACACCATTTGATCGGGCAGTGGCGCAAAGACCTCTATCTGCTTCCCGTGGGGTGCATTTATGCGAATGCCGCGCGCATGCAGGTGCAATTCACGCGACAATCCGTTCGCTTCCAAGAATGCCCCCCGGCCACCGTATTTACCGTCACCTAAGATCGGTGTTTCCAAGACAGCCGCACAATGAACTCGCAATTGGTGTGTCCGGCCGGTCAACGGTTCCATGGCCAGCCATGCTACGGAATTCCCCGCATGAGCCACTGTATGAAACAGGGTCCTCGCATTCATGCCATCTGATTCTTCGGTGATCACCATGTTTTCGCCAGCCTTAAAGCTACTCTTCTTCAGCGGAGCATTAATTGAACCCGCCCTCGGATACGGCAATCCGGCAACAACAGCCCAATAAAGTTTTTGCGCATCCCCTTTCTTGAATGAGGCCGTCAGCCAACGTGCGGCTTTGGTGTGTCGAGCCAGCACAATCGTTCCGCTGGTATCTTTGTCCAATCGATGGTCAAGCTTTGTCCTTTCGGTAGCGTCGAACCTTAGCGCAGCGAGATATCCATCCAAGTGTTCGTTGGTCTTCGTTCCACCCTGCACGGCCAAACCACTTGGTTTGTTCACCACCAATACATTTTCGTCATGGTAGATTACTCGCCGACGTAAATCTTTAGCACGTTGCTCATTGATCGCGAATGTTACTTTCTGTTTTGCTCCCTCTACATCTTCTTTAGAGATTGGAGGAACACGTATAATTTGGCCAGTGCTCAACCGGTTTCCAGCTTTTACCCGTCCGCCGTCGACGCGGACCTGTCCGGTTCGCAACAGTTTTTGCAGCCGGCCATGGCTGATACCGGGAAAGTGATTCCGAAACCAACGGTCGAGCCGAATGCCGTCGTCACCCGTTTCAACAGCTATAGATTTTACCCTGCTCACGATAGCAAGGCCCGAAACACCGATATCCCAGCGAAAAAGGCCAACACGGTAAAAACCACTGATCCCACGACATATCCCGCAGCGGCAAACATGTCTCCGCGTGTCCAAAGCGCATAGACGTCCAGCGAAAAGGTTGAAAACGTGGTGAACGAACTCAAAACCCCAATCACGATGAAAGCTCTCATTTCCGATGACGGAGACCAAGCAAGTGTTGAAGCCTCGATAAATCCACCCAGAACAAAGGAACCCAGGATATTAATGGCAATCGTTCCCACCGGAAAACCGTAATCAAACCAATGGCCGACACCGATCATCATGAAATAACGAGCCACCGCGCCAAATGCGCCGCCAGAAGCTACGGCAATCAAATGCTGAAACGACAATCCCATAATTTCCCCATTGGCCCCAATTACCTCTTGGTTTTTGTATGGCGTAGTTTATCCCAATAGGCTAGCCGTTTGCTAATTTCCCGTTCAAAACCACGATCAACAGGGTTGTATATCTTTGCTCGGCTCATATCGTCTGGAAAATACCCCTGTCCGGAAAAGCCATCGGCATCGTCATGATCGTAGGCATATCCATCACCATATCCCAAATCCTTCAACATCGACGTTGTCGCATTGAGAATATGCATGGGCGGCATCAATGACCCCGTCTCGCGCGCGGTTTGTCGGGCTGTTTTTTCCGCCTTGTAAGTGGCATTTGATTTCGGCGCGGTACCCAAATAAATCACGCATTGCACAATAGCCAGTTCTCCTTCCGGAGGGCCAAGGCGTTCGAAAGCTTCCCACGCCGCAAGAGCCTGCGTCAGAGCATTTGGATCAGCCAGCCCAATGTCTTCACTCGCAAAGCGAACCAAACGACGGGCGATATAACACGGGTCCTCACCACCTTCCAGCATCCTAGCTAGCCAATAAAGTGCCGCGTCCGTATCGGAGCCGCGCAAAGACTTGTGTAACGCACTGATCAGATTGTAGTGCGCGTCCAGATTTTTGTCGTAGAGCGGAATACGATTCTGTACGGCGGCAGCAAGCTCGGTGGCATCAATCGGTGCGTCCGCGTTGAGGGCAAATACCTCTTCGGCCATGTTCAAAAGATAACGTCCATCACCGTCTGCCATGGCGCATAGAGCTTGTCGGGCACCATCATCATGTGGCAAATCGGCACCCATTAGTTCTTCCGCACGGTCCAACAAGGCCATCAAAGCCTGATTGCCAAGGCGGTTGAGTACCATGACCTGTGTCCGTGACAATAAGGCCGCATTGATCTCAAATGAAGGGTTCTCGGTCGTGGCGCCGACCAACACTACTGTACCGTCCTCAACATAAGGCAGAAAACCATCTTGCTGGGCGCGGTTGAAACGGTGAATTTCGTCAACGAAAAGCAAAGTGCCCCGGCCAACATCGCGTTGGCGCTTTGCTTTCTCAAAAATCTTGCGAAGATCCGCCACGCCGGAAAAAACCGCAGACAAAGGTGAAAATGACATATCTGTATGAGCCGCTAATAGCCTGGCGATAGTGGTTTTCCCCGTACCTGGCGGCCCCCAAAGAACGAGCGAGGTTAGCCGGCCGGCGCTAAGCATCCGGCCCAATGGACCGTTATCGTCTAGCAACTGATCCTGGCCGATGACCTCGGTCATGGATTGTGGCCGGAGCCGGTCAGCAAGCGGGCGAGGCGCTTGACTTTCAAACAGGGTATTCACCGGTTGATTAACAACTCCCGTACCTTTCCGCCACGCGACACCGCAATGCGCCACCGCTCCGTTGGCCGGCGCACTTCATCAAGCAACTGGCTGACGGTCGCAACATTCCGGCCATTGATGCTTTTCACCATATCACCAGCACGAAATCTCAAGCGATTGGCTGGCGATCCGCGCAAAATTCGAAGAACGAACACCCCCACAATAAAGGGGTCAGCGCCGATCTCCTCAGCGAACGCGGGAGACAAATTGACAACCGTCGCACCTGTAAGTGGGTGATCACCTTCCAACAGGGTTTCGTTCTTCTTGGGCTTTTCGGGCGCAGCGTCAAGACTGATCTTGAGCGCTTGAATTTTGCCACCCCGCCAAACTCGCAACACAGCCGTCTCGCCCACAGGCAAGGTTGCAATGCGATGCTTTAAGGCATTGCTATCTTGAATATTATGGCCATTCACGGCCAATATCACATCCCCCACCTTCAAGCCGGCACGCTTACCAGAGCCCGCATCATGGACAGCATTGACAAGAACCCCACCCGGGCGGCGAAGCCCAAGAGAGTGGGCAATGTCCTGATCCACCACCTGCCCTGCAGCCCCAAGCCAAGGCCGCACGAGCTTTCCATTGTTGGAAACACCCCGTAATACGGCACGTACCATATTTGACGGCATGGCGAACCCGATACCGTGAGAGCCGCCGCTTTTTGAGTAAATGGCCGTGTTGACACCAACCAGCCTTCCATCCATGGCAATCAAGGCACCACCCGAATTGCCGGGATTAATAGCAGCATCGGTCTGTATAAAAGCATTGAGGTCAGAATTTCCGATGCGGGTCCGAGCTAATGCAGACACAATTCCGCTAGTGACGGTCTGGCCCACGCCAAATGGATTACCAATCGCCAACACCAAGTCGCCGACCTCAAGATCGTCTGAATCGCGAATATCCAAAAACGGCATCGCCTCGCCATCGG
Organism: uncultured Magnetovibrio sp.; assembly: GCA_964468005.1. Taxonomy (GTDB): domain Bacteria; phylum Pseudomonadota; class Alphaproteobacteria; order Rhodospirillales; family Casp-alpha2; genus TMED8. The sequence continues at coordinate 4,785 of CAYXUT010000038.1, forward strand.
CATTGAGCCGCAGGATGGCAAGGTCAGTTTTTTCATCGGTTACAATAATTTCGGCATCGAATTCCCGCCTGTCGGTCAAGACAACACGGATTTCATCGGCACCCTCGATCACATGCTTATTCGTCACCACCAAGCCGTCTACATGGACGATCACGCCGGACCCAAGCGAGTTTTGCTTGCGTGTTCTCGGCTGGCCTAAATCAAAATTGAATGAATCTCCGAAAAAACGCCGGAAGAATGGATCGTTAAACAGCGGTACCGCTTGGCGTGCGCGTACAATTTTTTGCGTGTAGATATTGACTACAGCCGGTGCTACTTTCTTCACCAGTGGAGCGAACGACAGAGAAACCTGGTTTTTGCTACTTGGTACGTTCTTCATCGCGCTTGACGTGATACTCGCGCCAAGAAAGCAAACAGCACTTAGCAACAACACGGCAGGCTTGAAAAACTTTTTGAGAATCATCTTCAGTCCGTCAAAAGTCTGTAGAGTTTATAGAAAGTCTGTTGATTTTAGCATTTCGAAATAAAAAAGGCAGCCGCAAGAGGCTGCCTGTGATTTACATCTGTCGACAAACGAACTCTTTAAGACCAGGTTTACGCAACCGGGTCTAAGTCTTCTTCCGCCTTCACTTCTGCCTCATGGCGCTCTATATCCTCGGCACCTTTTGCATCTGGGTCCCGATCAACGAGTTCGATAATCGCCATCGGCGCACTATCGCCATAACGGAACCCGTCTTTGAGAACACGAGCGTAACCACCTGAACGTTCCTTGTAGCGATCCGCGAGCGAACCGAACAACTTCACAAGCGCATCGTTATCACGCAGGTAGGATGCGGCCTGACGGCGCGTGTGCAAGGTGCCTTTCTTACCAAGGGTGATCATCTTGTCGGCAATACGTCGCAGTTCCTTAGCCTTCGGTAAGGTGGTCTTGATCTGTTCGTGCCTAATCAGCGATACGACCATATTAGAAAACATGGCCTTACGGTGTGAATGAGTGCGGTTGAGTTTACGGTAACCACGACGATGTCTCATAGCGGAGGTTCCTAATTTTTATGCCCGTACGTGCCATTTTACCCACGAGCTCACATTCTTGGGGTTATTACCCTTCTTTTCTATTTCGTTTCCGCTTAAAACGGATCTTCTAGTTTCTTAGCCATGTCTTCGATATTTTCCGGCGGCCAGGTCGGGATTTCCATACCGAGATGGAGTCCCATGTGACCCAGAACTTCCTTGATTTCATTCAATGACTTGCGGCCAAAGTTCGGCGTGCGCAACATGTCGGCCTCACTCTTTTGAACTAGATCACCTATGTAGATGATGTTGTCGTTCTTGAGGCAATTAGCGGAACGTACCGAAAGCTCCAGCTCGTCAACTTTGCGCAGAAGATTGCGGTTGAAGGGCAGATCTTCGTGTTCTTCTTCATCTTTTTTAACCTGCGGATCTTCGAAATTGATGAATAATTCCAACTGATCTTGTAGAATGCGCGCCGCTAAAGCTGTCGCATCATCTGGTGTAACCGCGCCGTTAGTCGTCACTTCAACCGACAGTTTATCGTGGTCGGTAACCTGACCGACACGAGTGTTATCGACCTTGTAAGAGACCTTGCGAACCGGCGAGAATACAGCGTCCACCGGGATCAAACCGATCGGGCTGTCCTCTGGTCGGTGTTGTGTCGCGGCTACATAGCCTTTCCCGATCTCGACGGTCAGTTCCATACTCAGCTTAGCCCCTTTATCAAGATGGCAAATAACCAGATCGGGGTGCATGATTTCAATGTCAGCACCGGTTGCGATATCTCCAGCCTTCACATCGCTTGGACCTTCTTTTTTCAAGGTCATGCGTTTCGGCCCTTCGGCATGCATACGCAAACCGATGGATTTGATGTTGAGGACAATGTCCGTGACGTCCTCGCGCACACCAGGAATTGAAGAAAATTCGTGCAGCACACCATCGATTTGAACGGCCGTAACGGCTGCACCCTGCAAGGACGACAGCAAAACACGGCGCAAGGCGTTACCAAGAGTAAGGCCAAAGCCCCGCTCAAGCGGTTCCGCTACGATGGTCGCGGTACGTCCCGGATCACCTCCGGGTACAACATCAAGTTTCGTGGGCCTAATAAGTTGTTGCCAGTTATTTTGAATCACGGAGTGTCCTTATGCTCGTCTCGTAAAAATATCAGCCGATAGGTCGGCCAAAACCAGTTTCGAGAGATTGCGCGTCGTCCCTCGTGTTATAAACACGCTCAGACCCGGCGGCGTTTGCGCGGGCGACAGCCATTATGCGGGATCGGCGTAACATCCCTGATTGAGGTAATCGTGAACCCGACCGCTTGTAAGGCTCGCAGAGCGGATTCGCGCCCCGCGCCCGGTCCTTTGACCTCAACTTCAAGAGTTTTCATACCGTGTTCCATCGCCTTCTTACCAGCATCCTCGCCCGCCATCTGTGCCGCATATGGAGTTGATTTGCGGGACCCTTTAAAGCCCTGTGAACCGGCAGATGACCAAGCGATCGCGTTACCCTGAGCATCGGTGATGGTAATCATCGTATTGTTGAACGTCGCATTGACATGGGCGACACCGGAAGTGATGTTCTTACGCTCGCGCCGCCGGACGCGTGTACTAGCTTTTGCCATAACCCCTCCTTAATCTTTACCGGGCTATTACTTTTTTCTTACCAGCGATAGCTTTGGCCGGCCCCTTGCGAGTGCGAGCGGTGGTATGAGTACGTTGTCCGCGAACTGGTAGGCCACGCCGGTGGCGCAGTCCCCGGTAGCAGCCCAGATCCATGAGACGCTTGACGTTCATAGCGTGCTCACGGCGAAGATCTCCTTCAACTTGGTAGTCCTGATCAATGGTATCGCGAATTCGGCCGAGTTCATCATCAGTCAAATCAAATACTCTCCGCTCCGCGGGGATATCGTTCTTCTCACAAATTGTTACAGCTGAAGTCCGGCCGATACCGTGGATATAGGTAAGTGCAATGACCACCCGCTTTCCGGTCGGAATGTTTACACCAGCAATGCGCGCCAAAGCTCATACTCCTCAAGAGTTTGGATACAAAAAGTTCCGTCCGTCGGGATAATGAAGTGCCGGATTATAAGCGCTTTCAACACCAAGTCAACACGCTTATCCCCTTGAAACACCGAAATAAACTCGACCTTCAACCGAGTATTCTGACGATTTGTTTCGTTACCTCGCCAATATGAGCCATACCGTCCACTCTACTCAACACACCGGCCTTTTCATAGTAACCGATGATGGGCTCAGTTTGAAAATGGTAGTCAACGAGTCTTGCCCTTACCGTTCTCTCGTTATCGTCTGCTCGTTTTGAAAAATCTCGACCACTACACTTATCGCAAACCTCCTCGACTATGGGGTTTTGAAACTTCTCATGATATCCAAAACCACACTTAACGCACGAATATCGACCAGTTATTCGTCTTACTAGGGCATTTTCATCAACCGAAATATCAATCACGTATTCAATGGCACGCCCCTGAGACCCTAGTAACCCATCCAAAGCCTTAGCCTGCGGCAGCGTGCGTGGGAATCCATCCAAAATGAAACCGGTTTTGCAATCCTGCTTTTGAACCCGATCGGAAACGAGTTCTATAATTAATTCATCGGGTACAAATTTTCCTGTCTCAATAATTTCTTTCGCTCGTTTACCGACATCACTTTTGGAAGCCACTTCTGCTCTTAACATTTCTCCCGTGGAAAGATGGACAATGTAGCGCTCCTCTTGAATCGCCATTGCCTGTGTTCCCTTTCCACTTCCTGGAGGGCCCAAAAGAATGATAACTGTCATCCTTTTCCAACCCCCTCAGCCTCTCCTGCCCCGCAATCTCGATTTCTTAATCAGACCTTCATACTGATGCGCGATTAAATGCGATTGCACTTGCGCCACCGTATCCAAAGTTACCGTTACGACGATCAGCAGACTTGTGCCGCCAAAATAAAACGGAACAGAGAACCGCGATATCAACAGCTCCGGCAGTAGACAGATCAGCGCGAGATAACCAGCACCGATTACGGTAAGGCGTGTCAATACGCGATCAAGATACTGAGACGTATTCTTACCTGGCCGAATTCCTGGCACGAAACCACCGTATTATTTCAGATTATCAGCGGTATCCTCAGGGTTGAAGACGACAGCAGTATAAAAGAAGGCGAAAAACACCACCAGCGAAATGTAGACGATCAAATAGACCGGTTGGCCACGACCAAGATATGCTGCGACTGTTGTCATCCACTCTGGTCCCTGGCCGGCCGAGAAACTCATGACCGTGATTGGCATCAGCAAGATGGAGCTCGCGAAAATTGGCGGGATCACACCAGCCGTATTCAACTTTAGCGGTAGATGGGAATTTTCGCCACCGGTCATCTTATTACCGCGCTGGCGCTTCGGATATTGAACAATAATCCGGCGCTGGGCGCGCTCCATGAACACGATGAAGTAAACGACCAGAACCGACATCACCAGCATAAATATGATGAATCCGGTGGACAGCGCACCGGTACGGCCCAGTTCGAGGGTTCCAGCAAGGGCACTTGGCAGATTGGCAACGATGCCGGCCATGATGATCAGTGAGATACCGTTGCCAACACCACGCGCCGTGATCTGCTCACCCATCCACATCAGGAACATGGTCCCGCCGACCAGGGTCACCACGACCGAGAACCTGAAGAACAAACCCGGATCCATTACAGCCGGTCCTTGGCTAGTCGACATGCCCTCAATACCAGCGGAAATACCATAAGCCTGCAGGGCGCAAATCGCGACAGTCAAATAACGGGTGTATTGGTTGATTTTCTTGCGGCCGCTCTCACCTTCTTTCTTGATTGCCTCAAGCTGCGGAGAAACCGCACTCATCAACTGCATGATAATGGACGCAGAAATGTAAGGCATGATATTGAGTGCAAAGATTGACATCCGGCCAAGCGCGCCGCCCGCGAACATATCAAACATACCGAGGATCCCACTTTGGTTCTGCCGAAAAATATCGGCCAGAACGGCAGCATCAATACCCGGCAACGGAATGAAAGTGCCCAATCGGTAGACGATCAAAGCACCCAAGGTAAACCAAATACGCTTTTTTAATTCGGTAGCCTTTGCAAAGGCTCCAAAGTTCATATTCGCTGCAAGTTGTTCGGCGGCGGAAGCCATTTAGCGGGTTCAACTCCAGTTAGTTTGCAGCCTAGGCCACAAAACGTGTCGAGACGTTCTATTCAGACTCTTGAGCGGCTGCGCGCGCCGCCTTTCGTTCGGTGGAAAGCTTGTCACGGCGTTTTCCTTTACCTTCCGGCTTTTCAATAGGATCAGGCAATATCACGCAGCCGCCAGCTTTCTCGACAGCGGAGATACCACCCTTGCTCGCGGAAGCCACTTTGATCTCAAGCTTGCTCTTCAATTTGCCTTTGCCCAACAAGCGCACACCATCGCGGCTTTTGCGGGCCAAGCCAGAATCAAGCAACACTTTGTTGGTAATTGACTGTTTGGCATCGATCTTTCCGGCATCAACGGCGCGCTGCAATTCACCGACGTTCACTTCTGCGTACTGCTTCGAAAACGGGTTGTTGAAACCACGCTTCGGCAACCGGCGATAAAGCGGCATCTGGCCTCCTTCAAAGCCCAGGAGGCTGACGCCACTACGGGATTTTTGTCCCTTCTGGCCACGGCCGGACGTCTTGCCCGTCCCGGAACCAATACCGCGGCCGACCCGTTTGTGTGAACGAGATGAGCCAGCGTTGTCCTGTATTTCGTTAAGTTTCATATCTGCAGTTCCCAACAATGCCAGTGATTGCATAACAGCCTTAACCAGCCTCTTCCACCCGAACGAGGTGAGCCACCTTTTTAATCATGCCGCGCATAGCCGATGTGTCTTCCAACTCGCGGGTGCGGTTCATTTTATTTAGACCCAATCCCTTCAGCGTTTCGCGCTGATCAGCCGGACGACCGATGGGGCTTTTAACCTGCGTGACTTTTACAGTGTTGGTTTTGCCAGCCATGATTATAAACTCCAGTTAGCCCGCTATGTGCTCACCGCGGAGGGCAACGACATCACTGACTTTCTTGCCACGTCGAGCAGCCACGCCACGAGGCGAGACGCATCCCGCCAGTGCTTCAAAAGTGGCTTTCACCATGTTGTGTGGATTGGCGGAGCCCGTCGACTTAGCAACAACATCCTGTACGCCCATTGTTTCAAAGACGGCACGCATGGGGCCGCCGGCGATAATGCCCGTTCCCGGAGGAGCCGCGCGCAGCACGACTTTGCCCGCACCGAAACGGCCCTTAACATCGTGATGTAATGTACGGCCATCACGCAGCGGCACACGAACCATATTGCGTTTGGCTGCGTCGGTAGCCTTACGGATAGCTTCGGGAACCTCGCGAGCCTTGCCGGTGCCATATCCAACACGGCCACGGGTGTCACCGACGACAACCAACGCACCAAATGAAAACCTCCGGCCGCCTTTAACTACCTTAGCAACACGGTTGATGTGTACCAGTTTGTCAATCAGCTCATCGCCTTCATCGCGATCCCGACCGCGTCCTCCGCGTCCACCGCGTCCACCACGTCCACCGCGCCCGCCACCGCTCTGATCACGCCTTGGGCCACGAGGTCCTGTTAAATCTGCCATATTCAACTACTCCTAGAATGCCAAGCCGCCCTCGCGGGCACCTTCAGCCAAAGCCTTGACGCGCCCATGGTAGCGGAACTCGCCACGATCGAACACGACCTCTTTAACGCCTTGCGCGACGGAGCGCTCGGCAATCAATTTCCCAACTTTTCCGGCGGCTTTGATATTGGCGCCGGTTTTCAGGCTATTGCGCAAATCCTTATCCACCGTCGATGCTGCACAAACGGTCTCGCCGGCAACATCGTCGATGATCTGCGCATAAATGTGCTTGCCCGAACGGTGAACTGAAAGTCTTGGCCGGCCAGCGGCCCGTTGCCGGATCCGGTTACGAGTACGCAGTTTGCGCTGGATGGTATTGTCATTGTTTGCCATGGCTACGACTTCTTGCCTTCCTTACGCAGGATATATTCGTCTTCGTATTTGATGCCCTTGCCTTTATATGGTTCAGGTGGACGATATGCGCGAATCACGGCGGCCACCTGACCAACTTTTTGTTTATCGGCACCTGAGATCTCAACATGGGTCTGGTCAGGACACTTGATATCAATGCCATGAGGAATAAGAAACTTCACGTCGTGGCTAAAGCCCAATTGCAGCACCAATTCCTTACCTTGAACTTGGGCGCGGTAACCAACTCCGTTGATTTCCAACTTTTTCGTAAACCCCTCGCTGACGCCCGCCACAAGGTTGCTAATCACGGATCGGGAGGTGCCCCACATCTTACGGGCATTCGACGAATCACTTTTTGGCGAAATCAAAACTTGATCGACCCGCTGCGTGATCTCGACATCATCCGTGAACGTTGCGGAGAGCTCCCCGTGTTTGCCTTTTACAGTAACCATCACGCCGGCAATCTCGACAGACACACCGTCTGGAATTTCAACCGGTATTTTACCGATACGTGACATTGTAATTTCCTCTCCTCATCTAGATTTCTCTAGAAGACTTGGCACAGAATCTCGCCACCAACGTTTTGGTCGCGTGCTTCGTTGTCTGAAAGCACACCACGCGGCGTCGATAAAATGGCAATACCTAATCCGTTGTAAACCCGTTGCAAATCCTTGATCTTGGAATAGATCCGACGACCCGGCTTGGAAACGCGTGAAATCTCATGAATAACCGGTTCACCGTCATGATACTTGAGCTGGATTTCAATTTCCGAAATACCGGGGCGCAATTCACGCTGGGAAAAGTCGCGGATGTAACCTTCACGCTTGAGAACATCCAATACATTGTTCCGCAGTTTGGATGCTGGTGAAACGATCTGATTCTTACGAGCCCGCTGACCATTTCGGATGCGGGTCAGCATATCACCCAAGGGATCAGTCATAGACATAAACGTCCCTCCTTACCAACTCGACTTAACCATGCCGGGAATTTGTCCGGCCGAGGCCAGTTCACGCACAGCAATCCGGCTGAGCTTGAACTTGCGATAGTTGCCACGCGGACGACCGCTCAGGCTACATCGCAGGCGCTGACGTACTGGCGCGGCATTTCGCGGGATTTCAGCCAATTTTAGGCGGGCATTAAACCGCTCTTCCGGCGACAAAGATTCGTCCTTTGCCGCGGCTTTCAGGCGCACGCGCTTCGACGCATACTTCTTCGCTAGGCGTTCGCGTTTCTTGTTTCTCTCGATGGCGCTTTTCTTAGCCATAAACTATCTCCGTCGTCCGTTAGTTCGAAAACGGCATGTTGAAATGTGTTAAAAGGGCCTTAGCCTCGGCATCGCTATCGGCCGAGGTGCAGATCACAATATCCATACCCCGGATCTGGTCAACTTGGTCATAATCGATTTCCGGAAACACGATCTGTTCTTTTAAACCCATGGCATAGTTGCCGTTGCCGTCGAAGCTTTTTCCGGAAACACCACGGAAATCCCGAACCCGCGGCAGTGCAATATTGATTAAACGGTCGAGAAATTCGTAGGCACGTTCGCGCCTGAGCGTCACCTTGCAGCCAACCACCATACCTTCACGCAGTTTGTAGGTCGCAATTGCTTTCTTGGCCCGGGTAATAAGCGCTTTCTGACCAGCAATACGGGTCATGTCCGTAACGGCGCCATCAACTTTCTTGCGGTCCTGCGAGGCCTCGCCAACCCCCATGTTGATGACAATTTTCTCAAGCTTAGGCACTTCCATGACGGACTTGTAGTTAAACTCATCCATCAGTGCTGGCTTGATCCGAGTTTCAAAATCTTCACGCAAGCGTGCCATTACTCTTCACCTTAGCTATCGATGATCTCGCCAGACCGCTTGGCAAAGCGCACCTTGCGACCGTCGTCGAGAGTTTTGAAACCAATCTTCGTCGGTTGGTCATCCTTGGGATCGAGATGAGCGAGATTTGAGACATCGATCGTCGCTTCTTTCTCAATGATGCCTCCAGCACTCGACTGGGTCGGGCTCGTATGGCGCTTGACCCGATTCACACCTTGGACAATTGCCCGGTTACGGCTTGGATAAATTTTCAGCACTTCGCCGCTCTTACCTTTATCACGGCCCGTCCGAACGACGACCTTATCACCCTTCTTAAATTTCAGCTTGGACGCCATCACAACACCTCCGGTGCCAAGGAAATGATCTTCATGTAACGCTTGGCGCGAAGCTCACGGGTTACCGGTCCAAATATGCGGGTGCCGATCGGCTCGCCTTGCTTGTTGATCAATACAGCCGCGTTGTTGTCGAAGCGGATTGAGGTGCCATCCTTACGGTGGATATCTTTGGCTGTGCGCACGACAACCGCTTGCAGAATTTCACCTTTCTTTACGCGGCCACGCGGGATCGCTTCTTTCACCGTGACGACAATGACATCACCGACGGAAGCGTATTTTCGCTTCGAGCCGCCAAGCACCTTGATGCATTGCACCCGGCGCGCGCCCGAGTTATCGGCGACATCGATATTGCTTTCGGCTTGGATCATCGTTTAGAAACCCTCTTCGTACCGATTTAGCGGCTCAAGCGCCTTCGCTAACAATTTCCCAAGTCTTACGCTTGGAAATCGGCTTGCATTCGCGAATGCTTACCGTGTCTCCAATTTTACACTGGTTATTTTCGTCGTGGGCGGCATACTTCTTTGATCGCCGAATAACCTTGGTATAGACGGGGTGTTTGATCCTTCGCTCAACGCGAACCGTCACCGTCTTATCCTGTTTGTCACTAATCACGACCCCATGCAAAATCCGTTTGGGCATATCCGTGTCCTTCCGTTCAGGACGCCGCTAGCGCGATAACGCGCTGATGCAGGACTGTCTTAATGCGCGCGATATCGCGCCGAACCAGGCGCACGCGCGCCGTATTTTCCAACTGACCACTAGCGGTCTGAAAACGCAGATTGAACGCTTCCTTACGCAAAGCAATCAGTTCCTCTTTGAGCTCATCATCACTCTTGGCTATCACATCGGCGGCTTTCATGGCTTATGCACGCTCCCCGAGGCGAGTAACAAATTTCGTCTTTACCGGCAATTTCGCCGCGGCTAATTCCATAGCGCGCTTCGCCACGGCCAGCGGCACACCATCCATTTCGAACATGATGCGACCCGGTTTAATCCGGCAAACCCAATATTCGGGGCTACCCTTACCCTTGCCCTGGCGAACTTCAGCGGGTTTTTGGGAAACAGGGACATCCGGAAAAATACGGATCCAGACACGGCCAGCACGTTTCATGTGCCGGGTCATAGCACGCCGCGCGGCTTCAACCTGACGAGCGGTAACGCGCTCGGGCGATATGGCCTTGAGGCCATAGGCGCCAAAATTCAGCGTCGTCCCACGTTTCGCCTTGCCATGGATACGACCTTTGTGTGCCTTCCGAAATTTGCTGCGCTTTGGTTGCAACATGCTCGTGTTCCCTCTGGTTTGCCCTAAGCCTGTTGAGCCCTACCGTTGCGGTTGCTGTTCTTGCGCCAGCTTGTCTAGAGCCATCGGATCGTGAGCCCAAATATCACCCTTGTAGACCCAGACTTTGACGCCACAAACACCGTAAGTCGTGACAGCCGGCGACTCGGCGTAATCGACATTAGCCCGCAGCGTGTGTAAAGGCACCCGGCCCTCGCGGTACCACTGCATGCGTGCAATCTCAGCACCACCTAAACGACCGGCGCAATTGATACGAATGCCTTCGGCACCCATGCGCATGGCGTACTGGACGGAACGCTTCATGGCACGGCGTATGGAAACACGACGCTCTAGCTGTTGTGCGACGTTCTCAGCTACCAACTGCGCATCGATTTCCGGCTTTCGGACTTCAACGATATTCAGATGAACTTCTGACGCGGTCATCGTTGAAATCTTCTGGCGTAGGCGCTCGATATCCGTTCCTTTCTTGCCGATAACGACACCTGGACGGGCTGTGTGAATCGTGACACGCGCCTTTTTGGCCGGGCGTTCGATGACAACCCTGGAAATGCCGGCTTGAGAAAGAGTCTTTTTCAGGTAGTCGCGGATACGCAGATCTTCGTGGAGAAGATAGGCATAATCGTTGTCTGCGTACCACCGCGAATCCCAAGTCCGGTTGATACCGACACGAAGGCCGACGGGGTTAACTTTCTGACCCATTAATCGTTCTCCTCACGTTCGCGTACGACCAATCTCAAATTCGAAAATGGTTTCTGGATGCGGCCGACCCGCCCGCGTGCACGAGGACGCCAGCGTTTCATAACCATTGAGCGACCAACCGTGGCTTCCGCCACGAACAGGCGGTCAATATCCAGTTGATGATTATTCTCGGCATTGGCGATGGCGCTCTCTAAAACTTTTCTTACCTCACTGGACACCCGGCGGCGTGAGAAATGCAATTCAGCCAGGGCCAACTCACAATCCATACCGCGAATGCTCTCGGCAACCAGATTCAGCTTTTGAGGACTGACCCGGATGTGCTTGGAGTAAGCCATCGCTTCGTTGTCGGCGTAGGGCCGTTCGGATGCACTCTTACCCATCATTACTCTCTTTTGGCTTTCCTGTCCGCGCCATGCCCAAGGTAGATTCGGGTCGGTGAGAACTCACCGAGTTTTTGGCCAATCATATCTTCCGTCACCAACACTGGGACGAACTTTTGACCGTTGTAGACCCCAAACGTAAGGCCGACGAATTGCGGCAAAATAGTCGAGCGGCGCGACCAGGTCTTGATCACGCTCTTGCGGCCAGTAGCGCGCGCGTCCTCAGCTTTCTTGAGCAAATAACCGTCGACAAACGGTCCTTTCCAAACGGAACGAGGCAAGATTGCTCTCCTTTACTTTCTAGAGCGACGGCGACGCATGATGAGCCGGTCGGTTTTCTTATTGGAGCGGGTCCGTTTGCCTTTGGTCGGCTTACCCCATGGGCTCACCGGATGGCGACCACCCGAAGTCCGCCCTTCACCACCACCATGCGGATGGTCGACCGGGTTCATGGCAACACCACGAACGCTAGGTCGCTTGCCCAACCAGCGCTTGCGGCCGGCCTTGCCGAGCTTCATGTTTTGTTGGTCGGGGTTGGAGACGGCTCCAATTGTAGCCATGCACTCAGCCCGCACCATGCGAAGCTCACCGGATATCAGGCGGAGTTGCGTGTAACCTTGATCTTTACCGATGATCTGAGCGTAAGTCCCGGCGGCACGTGCCATTTGGCCGCCCTTACCGGCCTTCATCTCCACATTGTGAACGATAGTGCCAACCGGAATGTTCTGCATTGGCATAGCGTTGCCCGGCTTGATGTCCACGCTTTTACCAGCGATCACCACGTCACCTTCGCGAAGGCGTTGCGGCGCAAGAATATACGACAGTTCGCCATCCTCGTATTTGATCAGTGCGATGAACGCGGAGCGGTTGGGATCGTATTCGATACGTTCGACGATCGCCGGCACGTCATACTTCGTGCGTTTGAAATCAATAACCCGATAGCGATTTTTGTGCCCACCACCACGGCGGCGCGCCGTGATCCGGCCCTTGTTGTTGCGGCCACCCTTGCCACGCAAACCTTCGGTTAGGGTCTTTTCGGGCTTACCTCTCCAAAGACCAGACCGGTCCACTAGCACAAGGCTGCGTTGGCCGGGGGTCGTTGGGTTGTAGCTCTTTAATGCCATTCTTCAAACTTTCTTACGAAATGCCTGTTGTGATATCGATGGACTGACCTTCAGCCAATGTCACAATGGCTTTTTTGCGCTCAATGCGGATGCCAGGGCGGCCACGGAAACGTTTGACCTTACCCTTTTGACGAAGGGTATTGACGTCGGTAACCTTTACATTGAACACTCCCTCTACCGCATGTTTGATTTCGAATTTATGCGCGTCAACCGGAACCCAAAACGAAACTTGGCTGTATTCGCTGATCAAGGTCGATTTTTCCGTAATCAATGGCGCGCGCAACAACTCGTACATGCGCTGACGGCTCGGTTTCTTATCGCGAAGGCTTGCATATTTATTCATTTCAAGCGCTCCGTAAGCTGAGCAACCGCATCCTTAGTGAGGACCAAGACGTCGCGGCGCAGGATGTCGTAAACGTTGGCGCCAATGCTTGGCAGAACGTCGATACCGACGATATTACTAGCCGCCTTGGCGAAGTTGCTATCAACCTTGGCACCGTCAATGATCAGAGTGCGCCCCCAGTCAAATGTCTTAAGTGTTTTCGCTAATTCAGCCGTCTTTGGCGATTTAGATTTCGCTTCGTCAAGGATGATTAAGCGCCCTTCAGCTTGTTTCGCGGACAGCGCACTTTTCAAGGCGAGGCGGCGCACCTGCTTCGGCAACTTAGTTATATGGCTACGCACCCGAGGGCCAAAAGCGACACCGCCACCCCGCATTTGCGGCGCACGAATCGTGCCTTGTCGTGCACGGCCCGTACCTTTTTGGCGGAACGGCTTCGACTTCGTGGCACTGACTTCAGCGCGTTCCTTAGTCTTGTGATTACCAGATTGACGCTTGTCGAGTTGCCAATTCACGGTTCGGACCAACAAGTCCTTCCGGATCTCGACACCGAAAATCTCATCATCAAGGTCGATGGTGCCTTTCTTTTTGTTAGCCAGGTCGATGACGTCGCATTTCATCGCTAGTTATTCCTTCTCTTCACCGGCCGGAGCGTCTTCAGCCTCTTCTGCCGGAGCAGCCTCCTTCTTGTCAGGGTCAGCCAGCGTCAGATCCTCCTTTAGGGCCGCCGGGTATGGTACATCGTCGGGGCGGGCATGCTTGATGGCATCCGTGATACGCACGAAACTACCCTTGGAACCCGGCACTGCACCACGGACTAAGATCAGGCCAAGACCTTCGTCGACATCAACGATTTTGAGATTTTGCGTGGTAACACGCACGTTCCCCATCTGACCGGCCATCTTCTTCCCTTTGAACACCTTGCCGGGATCCTGGCACTGGCCGGTGGAACCTAACGAGCGGTGATTGATTGAAACGCCATGCGATGCCCGAAGGCCGGCAAAACCATGTCGTTTCATGCCGCCAGCAAAACCCTTACCGATCGAGACGCCACAAACATCCACCATCTGGCCCGGCACAAAGTGGCTGGCGATAATCTCCCGGCCAACGTCGATCAAACCATCGGCATCAACCCGAAATTCCGCGAGCTTAAGCTTGGGCTCAACCTTGGCTTTCGCGAAGTGGCCACGCATCGGCTTGGAAACGTTCTTCACTTTCGCCTGTCCCCAACCCAACTGTAGAGCATTATAGCCGTCAGTCTTTTCTGTGCGGGTCTGAACGACCTGTACATTATCAAGGTGCAACACGGTGACAGGCACATGTTCACCACCGTCTATAAACCGGCGGGTCATCCCCTTCTTCTGCGCAATTAAACCTGTTCTCATGACATCGACCTTTAGAGTTTAATCTCGACGTTGACCCCAGCGGCGAGGTCTAATTTCATCAACGCGTCCACCGTTTGTGGTGTTGGATCGACAATATCTAAAACTCGCTTGTGGGTACGGATCTCGAACTGTTCGCGAGATTTCTTATCTATATGCGGCGACCGCAGCACTGTGTACTTTTCAATACGTGTCGGCAGCGGAATAGGGCCACGGATCGTTGCCCCCGTACGCTGTGCTGTATTGACGATCTCACGAGCGGATTGATCGAGAATGCGATGATCAAACGCCTTCAAACGAATTCTAATGTTTTGTTGTTCCATGGCCGTAGCCTCAAATTAAATTCACCGGACCCGCAATCGAGCCGGCGTTGCTAAAGTCACTCGATGATTGACGCAACTACGCCAGCACCGACGGTACGCCCACCTTCTCGGATTGCGAAACGCAGGCCTTCGTCCATGGCAATCGGTGCAATCAAATTCACCTGCATAGCGATATTGT
>CAYXUT010000039.1:0-19306 GCA_964468005.1 uncultured Magnetovibrio sp.
GACCCCAGGGAAAGTGCCACAGAAAGTAAACCGCCCGCCAAAGCTTAGGCGACGGTGGGTAAGGGTGAAAGGGTGCGGTAAGAGCGCACCGCGCCGCCGGAAACGGTGGCGGCAGGGCAAACCCCACCGGGAGCAAAACCAAATAGGGGCGGCATGCCGGCTTCGTTCGGCAGGCGGGTTTCCGCGCCGCCGTCCGGGTCGGTTGCGAGAGGCGTCCGGCGACGGGCGTCCCAGATGAATGGCCATCTATTCTGGTGGTTTCGGCCGCCAGGAGGACAGAACCCGGCTTACAGACCGTCTGGCGTTTTTCCTTGCTGCAACCATCACGATCCTGTCTGCCTTCAAACGGACCCCTGGAAGCCACAATCGTGCCCGATTGGAAGAGCAGACTTGGCCCATGAAAGCTGCCCCATATCCATCTGAAAACACCTGGTTTTCCGCGACCGCGAAACCCTTTGTTAACCCATTACATGCCATCTTTATCCCGTTGACGCCCATATAATCCCATGTTATCCCATTAAAACCCAAAATTTGGTCATGGATATTAGGCGTTACAGGAGGGGTTCAGTGCGGTGTTCGTCTGTCGCTCTTGCCCGTCCAGGAAAGTTCGATGTGTCCAGAAGAATCTGGCCACTCAAAGTATCGGCAGAAGTCGGTAAAACGCACGTTAATCGGAGGCCAGGATGACTTTGTTCGTCGGCCGGCACATCAACAAGATCGATTCCAAGGGACGGGTGTCCGTTCCCAAGCCGTTTCGTGCCGCCTTGCAGGGTCAAGGCTCCCAAACTCTCTACGCTTATCGGTTATTCAAGTACGCCGCTATAGAGGCTTGCGGCGAAGAGTTCATGGCGCGGCTCAGCGCCAGTCTAGATGACATGGATATGTTCTCGGACGAGCAGGACGACCTGGCCGCCATTGTTTTGGAGAACGCCCATCCGCTCAGCTTTGATCCAGAAGGCCGCATCGTGCTGCCCAAAGAACTCGTCGATCATGCTAGCATTTCGGAGCGCATTGCCTTCGTCGGTCGTGGCGCGCGCTTCCAGATCTGGGAACCTGGCGCCTACCAGACGAACCGCGCCATGGCCTTTGAGCGTGCCCGGGTGCGTGGTGCAACCCTCAAGCTTCGGCCAACAGAGAGCGATACGAAAGATGGTGATGCATGAACTCGTCCCCGCACATTTCGGTGATGGTCAACGAGGTGCTTGATGCCTTAGCGCCACGCGATGGCGCCATTTACGTAGATGCCACCTTTGGTGCGGGTGGTTATAGCCGCGCACTCCTTGGGGCCGCCGATTGCACGGTCTGGGGTATCGACCGTGATCCGCTCGCCATTGCTATCGGAGAGGACTTGGCAAAGGCCCATGGTCGACGGCTAACGGTCTTGAGCGGTCGCTTCGGCGATATGGAAACTTTGCTCGCTGACGTCGGTGTCATGCAGGTCGATGGCATCGTGCTCGATCTTGGCGTGTCGTCGATGCAGATCGATGATCCCGCCCGAGGGTTTTCTTTTCGCGCTGATGGACCTTTGGACATGCGCATGAACAATGCCGATGGTGATGCCGAGACAGCCGCCGATGTCGTCAACCGCATGGCTGAGCGTGAACTTGCCGATATCATCTACATCTACGGCGAAGAGCGTGCATCGAAGCGCATTGCGCACGCTATCGTTCAATTGCGCGACAAGGAACAGATCAAGCGCACTGAACAACTGGCGGCGCTGGTTCGCCGTGTGGTCCGCAAATCGAAGGATGGTATCGATCCCGCAACCCGCACGTTCCAAGCGCTCCGTATCTACGTCAACGATGAGTTGCATGAACTGGAAAAAGGCATGTCGGCGGCGGAAAGCGTTCTGGCGCCGGGCGGCAGGCTTGCCGTGGTGTCGTTCCATTCTCTGGAAGATCGCCGGGTAAAATTGTTCATGCAGAAACGCGCCGGCCAGAGCCCCAGACCATCGCTCCACATGCCGGAGCTTCAAACAAAAAATGCTCTAACGTTCCGTCTGATCAAGCGTGGCGCCGTGAAGCCACGGATGGAAGAGTCCTCTCGCAACCCGCGAGCACGCTCGGCGCGCTTGCGTTGGGCGGAACGGACGGACACCCCTATCCAGGATGCGGCGTGAAGGGGGAAGTATGATGAGAACATCAACACTTTCCATCCTGCTTTTGGCTGTCGCCATCGGCGTCGGGCTCTTTATGGTCAAGTACAGAGTGCAGGATCTCGAAGATCAACTGGTGACCCTCAATCGAGAGATCGCCCGCGACCGCGAAGCCATCCAAGTATTGCGCGCGGAATGGAGCCACCTGAACGAACCGAGCCGGTTAAAAGTACTGGCCGGACGGCACCTCGATATGGCGCCGGTGCTGGTGGAAAAAGTTGCCAGCCGCGCCAAGTTTAACGAGCAGTTTCCCGTCCGGATAGAAGCGTCGGACGATATGGCTGCCGAGATCGGCAGGCCAGCCTCCAGAAAGGAGAAAACCCCATGACCGCCATTGGAAAAAGATTAGTTGCCAAACGGCGTCAAATGGAAGGCATACGTAAACAAGCGCTGGAAACTGGCCGCAATCGGCTTTTGGTCGCCGGTATGGTAATGACCATGGCGTTCGCGGGTGTCGCCGGGCGCTTGGTCGATCTGGCCGTGTTGGAAGAGGGTTACGAGCCACGTACGAGCCAGTCAACGCCGAGCGTGATGCCGGCCAGCGGCCGTGCCAATATCGTTGATCGTAATGGCATGGTTCTGGCGACCAGCCTGCCAACCGTTTCTATGTATGCCGATCCGACCGCGGTCCTCGATCCGAAAGAAGCGCTGGAGAAGCTCATGGCCGAACTGCCGAAGGTCGATCGTCAGGACCTTTATGTTAGGCTGACCGGCAAGGGGCGTTTTGTCTGGCTTGCCCGGAACCTGATACCAAAACAACATCACCGCCTCAATCGTCTTGGTTTGCCGGGGATCGGTTTCGAGAGTGGTGAGAGGCGAGTCTATCCACATGGTGCCCTGGTCTCTCATGTGCTCGGCCTGACTGACGTTGACGGCAAGGGTGTGGCGGGGCTGGAAAACCGTTTTGACAGAGCACTTCGAGCTGGTAGCGGGACGCTCAAGACCTCCATAGATCTCCGCGTTCAATCGGTACTGCGCGACGAGTTGATGGCAGCCAAGAATGAGTTCAAGGCGATCGGCGCGGCGGGCATCGTGATGGATGCGACCAGCGGTGAGATCATCGCCATGGTGTCACTCCCGGACTACGACCCTAACATGCGGTCTCACATGTCCAGCGATGCGGCGTTCAACCGTGCCGCAAAGGGCGTCTACGAGATGGGCTCGACATTCAAGCTATTCACGGTGGCAATGGCGCTTGATTCTGGAACCGTCCGGGTTGATGGCGGGTATGATGCGAGTCAGCCAATCCGCGTGGCGCGTTTCACCATTTCCGACTATCACGCTAAGAACCGTTGGCTCTCGGTTCCCGAAATCATCCTCCATTCATCAAATATTGGCGCCGCCAAAATGGCTATCGATGTCGGGACTAAGAACCAGCGCAATTATCTTGAAAAGTTCGGTCTTTTAAAACCTGCCAGCCTCGAATTGCCGGAGGTTAGTTCGCCCCTGTTGCCCAAGGTTTGGCGGCAGATCAACACCATGACTATCTCCTACGGCCACGGCATTTCCGTCAGCCCCGTGCAGTTGGCTGCGGGCGTCGCCGCCTTGGTCAATGGCGGAATTTATAGAAAGCCAACGCTCTTGAAAACTAAGGTGCGCAAGTCCGAGACCGGCACGCGCGTCATTACCAGAGAAACGTCAGACCAGATGCGCGGTCTCATGCGCCTGGTCGTCAGAAACGGTACCGGACGTAAGGCAAACGTGCGTGGTTACCTGGTCGGCGGTAAGACCGGAACGGCGGAAAAAATCTCCGGGCGCGGCTATTCTAAGTCAGCTAAGCTTTCGTCTTTTGTCGGTGCCTTTCCCATGGATGATCCGCGTTATGTGGTGCTCGTCGTGGTCGACGAGCCGGTCGGCAACAAGCGCACCTTGAACTATGCTACGGGTGGCTGGGTGGCGGCACCCGTGGTTGGTAGGGTCGTGTCACGAATGGCACCGGTTGTCAGTATTGCGCCGGCAATGGATATCGAGTTCGAGCCCCCAAAAATTCCTGTACAAAAGGCAGCGCCTAAACCGCGTCGCCCAGGAGTGGCGAAAACCAGGCAAGCCGTTTATCGGCCAGATGCCAAACGCTGGGCCGATGATGTGGCACGAGCCGTCGGCATGACACCCGCCCGGCAAGCGGCGGCAGAAGCAGAACTTGTTCTGCAGGCCCGCAAAGCGCTGACCCATGCGGTTACGGCGCGGGCTGAGCATCGGCAGTTGCTATCGAGGGCAGTGTCGTTGGTGGAGCGTGACGGTGCGTCTCGTTGAGGTATTGAGAGGAGATGGATATTTGGTGACGGGGGCGGCGGCCGCGACAGACCTGAATATTACAGGTGTCACTTGCGATTCGCGCGAGGTGCGGCCAGGCTATCTGTTTGCCGCCATCCCAGGTACCCAGACGGATGGGCGGCGTTTCATCCCCGATGCGATTCTGCGTGGCGCGGTAGCCGTGTTGGGGCCGCCTGGGACCGAACTGGATAACGATCATCCGGACATTTCAGTCGTCACTGATGAAGACCCCCGCCGCCTCTATGCTTTGATGGCAGCGCGGTTGTTTGATCGCCAACCAAGAACCATCGTCGCCATTACCGGCACCAGTGGCAAAACTTCGACTACTCATTTTCTGCGCCAAGTCTGGAATTCTGCGGGCCTAATGGCGGGGGCCATGGGCACGCTCGGCCTGCAGGCGACAGCTGCGGACGGCGGAAACCTGCTGTCGGGTGACGATAAGGCGCTGACGACCCCTGATGCAGCAAATCTTCATCGCCAGTTGAGTGAACTAACGGAACTCGGCGTTGAGCACTTGGCCATGGAGGCTTCAAGCCATGGATTGCACCAGCGGCGCCTCGATGGTGTCCGCGTGTCGGCGGCTGCATTTACCAACCTGAGCCACGATCATTTGGATTATCACGAGAACGAGGCAGCCTATCTGGAGGCTAAGCTCCGATTATTCAGCGATCTGCTGATCGACGACGGGACGGCTGTAATCAACGCTGACCAGCCTTACACGGAGGCCATCGTTGCGGTCTGTCGTGAGCGTGGGCTACCGGTTATACTTTCGGGCGAGCAGGGAGATCGGGTGCGGCTCATTCAACGTTTGCCCGAGACCAGTGGACAGAGGTTGAGCATTGAAATTGATGGCGCTGTCCACCAAATACTTCTGCCATTGGTTGGTGATTTTCAGGCCTCCAACGCCCTATGCGCGGCCGCATTGGCCCTGGCTACGGGAACGAATGCCGAGACGATCGTAACGGCCATTGAGTCCTTGCAAGGTGTGCCGGGACGCATGCAACTGATCGGCGAGAATACGTCGGGCGGGACCATCTACGTTGACTACGCACACAAACCCGACGCGCTTCGCCGTTCTCTTCTAGCGCTTCGACCCCATGCGACGGGAAAGTTGATCACCGTTTTTGGGTGTGGCGGTGATCGAGATGTTGAGAAGCGCCCGGAGATGGGGCGAATAGCTAACGAACTTGCTGACGATATTTATGTGACCGATGATAACCCGCGCGGCGAGGATCCAGCCATGATCCGCCGTACCATTTTGCAGGCATGCCCAGGCGCAATTGAGATCGGCGATCGACGCGACGCCATTACCCAAGCTTTAGCTCGGCTGGGCGATGGCGATATCCTAATGGTTGCCGGCAAGGGCCACGAAACAGGTCAGATCGTCGGAGGCCAAGTCTTGCCTTTTGATGACGCGGAAGTCGTGCGTGATGTTATCGGAGGCGGCGCATGAATGGCATGGCACATACCTCCGATCTTTGGACGGCACCTGAGATTGCCAAAGCGACGGCTGGTACGACTGAAGGAAACTGGTTGGTTAGCGGTGTTTCCATCGACAGCCGCGTGGTCGAAAACGGCGATCTGTTTGTTGCCATTAGAGGTCCCAACCGTGATGGCCACGCCTACGTGTTTGACGCTCTGGCCAAGGGGGCGGCCGGTGCTGTGGTGCGCGCAGCCGAAGCGGTGGGTCTTGGAAGCAGTGTTGATAAGGATCGATTGGTGTGTGTCGACGACACCCAGGTGGCGCTCGAGAACCTCGCGAGGGCGGCGCGTGAGCGGAGCCACGCTCGCATTGCGGCTATTACTGGAAGTGTCGGCAAGACTAGCACTAAAGAAGCTCTGCGGCGAGCGCTTGGGGCGCAAGTCGATGGCCGATCAAGGGTTTGTGCCTCTGAGGGAAATCTGAACAACCATTGGGGCTTGCCGCTTAGCTTGGCGCGCCTGCCTAAGGAAGCGGCCTACGGTGTCTTTGAGATGGGTATGAACCATCTAGGTGAGATATCGCCTTTGTCGCGTATGGCACGACCACACGTGGCGGTCATTACCACTGTGTCCGATACCCATCGCGAATTCTTTGAATCTCTCGATCAAATCGCTGATGCCAAAGCTGAGATCTTCGACGGTCTGACACCTGATGGCGTGGCTGTGCTGAATGCCAACAATCCTAAACTCGACAGAATTGTCGGGGCAGCGCGCGCTGCTGGCGTTAACCGTGTGATGACATTCGGTAGCCTGCCGGATGCCGATTGCCGGCTAGTTGATATCACTCTCAATGCTGCCAGCAGCGATATAACGGTGGAAATTGAGGGCCGTGCCTTCAGTTACATCATGGGTGTGCCGGGCAGGCATCTTGCGATGAACTCGCTCGCCACTCTTTGTGCGCTTCATGCACTTGGCGCCGACGTCGAGGCCGGGGCTGCGGCGCTGGCTAACGTGCAAGGACTGAAGGGCCGAGGTGAGCGGCATCAAGTCGATATGGGGGAGGGGACGTTTGAACTGATCGACGAGAGCTACAACGCTTCACCCGCATCAATGGCTGCAGCCATTGAGGTTCTGGCGACGAGCCAGCCGCAACCAGGGGGACGAAAAATCGCGGTACTCGGTGACATGCTGGAGCTCGGTGATCAATCCGAAAAGTTGCATGCCGCGCTAGTCGTACCACTGGTCGAAGGTGGCATTGATCTCGTATTTACTGCTGGCCTGTACATGTCATTACTGTGGGAAGCGCTCCCGGCGAACATGCGAGGCGGTCATGTCGCCACGGCAAAAAAGCTCGTGCCCATGGTCTCTTCGTCGGTTCAGCCGGGTGATGTGGTCATGGTCAAAGGATCGCTCGGCAGCTGTACGCGCATTGTCGTTGATGCCTTATTGGAGACGCGGCGGCATGATGCGCTGGCTCCATGCGTAGTGAACGGAGGGTAACGGTATGCTGTACCATATCCTAGTTCCTTTCGCGGATCAGTTTGGCGCGCTCAATGTCTTCCGCTATCTAACTTTCCGGACGGGTGGCGCGGTAATCACCGCTTTGATCGTCAGTTTTCTGTTCGGTCCGGTTCTAATTGAGATGCTTAAATCCCGTCAGAGCGGCGGTCAGCCGATCCGTACCGATGGTCCGGAAACCCATATCTTGACCAAGCAAGGCACACCGACCATGGGAGGTGTGTTGATTTTGCTGGCCCTTGGACTGGCGACGCTTTTGTGGGCCAATCTTTCCAATGGTTTCGTATGGGCGGCGTTTGGCGTGACGCTCGCCTTCGGCATCATCGGTTTTCTAGATGACTATATGAAGGTCTCAAAGCGTGACAGCCGGGGCCTGCCGGGCAAGCTCAAGCTTTTACTTCAGGTGATCATCGCTGCCGTGGCGACTTTCTGGATCATGCGTCACCTGCCGCCTGGCATGGTTACGGCGCTGACGATCCCATTCTTGAAAAACGTTATTATCGACCTCGGCTGGATGTTCGTAATTTTCGCCATCCTTGTCATGGTTGGCGCATCCAACGCGGTCAACCTGACTGATGGCTTGGATGGTCTGGCCATCGTGCCGGTGATGATCGCGGCCGGCGTATTCGCCACCATCGCGTACCTCAGTGGTCATAGCGGGTTTGCCAACTATTTGCAGATACATCATATCAAAGGCGCAGGCGAGCTTGCCGTCTTCTGTGGTGCTCTCGTGGGCTCTGCCCTAGGATTTTTGTGGTTCAATGCGCCGCCAGCCAAGGTATTCATGGGTGATACCGGCTCGCTTGCGCTGGGTGGTGCATTGGGTGCAATCAGCGTGATTACCAAGCACGAGTTAGTGCTGGCGATCGTTGGTGGACTGTTTGTGCTCGAAACGGTCAGTGTCATCGTTCAAGTCGTGTCTTTCAGGCTGACCGGTAAGCGTGTTTTCGCCATGGCGCCACTGCACCATCATTTCGAGAAAAAGGGATGGGCCGAGAGTACTATCGTCATTCGGTTCTGGATCATTGCTATGATCCTGGCGCTGGCGGGTCTTTCGACCCTGAAGCTGAGGTGAGGACGCGATGATCGATGTCTTCCCTTTTGCCGGCTATCCCGTCGCCGTCTTCGGACTGGGCCAGTCGGGCTTGGCCACGGCCCAAGCCTTGGACCGCAGCCAAGCCGAGGTCTGGGCTTGGGATGATAGTGAGGCCGCCCGCGCCCGCGCCGCCGAGGCCGATATTCCTTTGGTTGATCTTTATGATTGCAATTGGCGTGAGTTGACGACGTTGGTGCTCAGCCCAGGCGTGCCCTTGCATCATCCGGAGCCGCATCCGGTCGTCACTCTCGCTCGTGAGGCCCATTGTGAGATTATCGGTGATATCGAACTGCTCGGCCGAACGCAGCGCTGGTGCAACTATATCGGCATTACCGGGACCAATGGAAAATCGACGACTACGGCCCTCATCGGCCATATCATGCAAACGGCGGGGCGTGAGGCCGAGGTGGGCGGAAATCTTGGTGTGCCGGTGCTGACGCTGGAGCCTTTAGGCTCAGAAGGCACTTATGTACTCGAGATGTCGTCTTACCAATTGGATTTGACCGTTTCCATCACTTTTGATGTGGCCGTCTTGCTTAACTTGAGCGCTGATCATTTAGACCGGCACGATGGCATGGACGGCTACGTCGCGGCCAAACGCCTGATCTTCCATCGCCAGACGAAACCGCGCACGGCGGTAATTGGTGTTGATGATGATCTGTGCCGCGCCATTGCTGACGAGCTTGAGCAAATAGACGAACAGATTGTGATTCGAATTTCCGGGAAGACCGTAATTCCAGGTGGTGTTTACGTACAAAACGGCATCCTGATCGACGACACGGAAAATTCCCAAACGCCGGTCTGCAATTTGCGTGAAAACCCGAGCCTACCGGGTGCCCACAATGCTCAAAATGCGGCAGCGGCCTATGCCACGGCGAAGACTGCCGGTGTTGCGCCACACGCCATCATGGCCTGTATCCATAGCTATCCTGGCCTGGTACACCGCCAAGAGCCCATTGCACTGGTGGATGGCGTTGCTTTCGTCAACGATTCGAAGGCGACCAACGCCGATGCTGCAGCGCGTGCAGTTGCCAGTTACGATACCGTCTATTGGATCGCCGGCGGCCGGCCCAAGAATGGCAACCTCGACCCTGTAAAAGATCATTTAGGCAATGTTCGGCAGGCGTATCTTATCGGAGAGGCGGCAATCTCTTTTTCGCAAGAATTGGATGGCAACGTACCGTTCGCGTTGGCAGGTGATATGGAAACTGCCGTGCATCAGGCGTTTGAGGCGGCGAGGACCGAGCCTCAGAATCGCCCAGTGATACTGCTGTCCCCGGCTTGCGCATCGTTTGATCAGTTTAGCAATTTCGAGGCGCGAGGCGACGCTTTCAAGGAGATGGTCGAAGCCTTGCCTGGTAAACATCTCGATCCGTTTGAGGAGCCTGGGTTATTTCCAGGCACCGAACCGCCACGAGGCGCGGAGGGCGCGGCATGACGGCCTGGGCACGTACCGATACAAGCCTGATTGGGCGTTGGTGGTGGACTGTAGATAGATGGTTGTTGACTGCCGTCGTCGGGCTTTGTTTGGCGGGGATCATTCTAACACTTGCGGCTTCTCCGGCAGTGGCAGAACGCCTCGGTAAAGACACCTTCTATTTTGCCCACCGTCAGATGCTCTTCATCGCGTTGGCTTTAGCCGTGATGGTGATTGTGTCGTTTCTGTCACTGCGCGGAGTGCGCCGCCTAGCGGCGCTGACAACGGTCGGCACCATCGGTCTGATGGTCGCGACCCTTATTGTCGGAGTTGAGATCAAGGGTGCGACCCGCTGGCTGCAGCTTGGGGGCGTTTCCTTGCAGGCGAGTGAGTTCATAAAGCCGGGCTTTGCCGTAATGGCGGGATGGCTATTCGCGCTTCGCCGGCTTGATGATCATTTTCCTGGATATACTCTGGCTTGTGGTCTCTACGTCATTGTCGCCGGTTTGCTTTTGCTGCAGCCGGATGTCGGTATGACGTTGGTCGTCTCGGCGATTTGGGCCGTACAGTTCTTCGTTGCTGGCTTGCCGTTGATATTCGTCGCGGGGTTGGCGCTTCTCATCTTGGGCGGCAGTGCGGGGGCATACTTCGCGTTCGACCATGTGCGCGTGCGAGTCGACCGTTTCCTTGATCCCGAAGCCGGGACTGGATACCAGGTCTCGCGCTCGTTGGATGCTTTTCGCAATGGCGGCTGGGCCGGGCGTGGCCCGGGTGAGGGGCGGGTCAAGGAAGTCCTGCCCGATGCCCATGCAGATTTTGTCTTCGCTGTTGCCGGCGAGGAGTTTGGCCTGATTGTATGCCTGATCGTACTCGCCTTTTTTGTGTTTATCGTCCTTCGCGGCTTCTGTCGGGTGCTCAAGGACCAGGATCTGTTTGTTCTTTTGGCGGTGGCTGGGTTGCTGACGCAATTCGGCCTTCAAGCCCTGATTAACATGGCTTCCACCGTTAATTTGATGCCGCCCAAGGGAATGACGTTACCGTTCATTTCGTATGGCGGCTCTTCAACCCTGGCGCTTGGTCTCGGTTTCGGCATGGTCCTTGCCCTCACACGCCTCAGGCCTGGATCCGAGGTGAAGCGATGAACAGCGCGAATAAACCTCTTGTCGTGCTGGCGACCGGCGGTACCGGCGGGCACGTCTTTCCTGCGGAGGCGTTGGCGCGAGAACTGACGGCTCACAATTGTAGTCTCTCGCTCTTCACTGACAGGCGTGGCGGCATGTTTTCAGGCGTATTGGGAGAACTGGAAACCCATCGAATTCACGCGGGCGGCGTTGCTGGAAAAAATATCTTAAACTTGCTTCAGAGTGGGCCGGAATTGGCCATTGGACTATTTCAGGCGCGCAGGCTTTTACGGAAGCTACAACCAAGTGTCGTTGTCGGGTTCGGCGGCTATGCCTCGTTTCCGACGATGCTTGCTGCCTGCGTAGGAAATTATCCGACAGCCATCCATGAACAAAATGCCGTTCTTGGGCGCGCCAATCGCCTGTTGGTAAGCTGGGTCGCGAGCATTGCTACGTGCTTCGATACGGTCGAAGGGCTGTCAGAAGACGCATTAGGCAAGGTTAACGTGACCGGTATGCCGGTTCGTATGGCGGTTATCGAGCATCAGGACAGCCCTTATCCTGATATTGCCGAGGATGGCGAATTTCGACTATTGGTGATCGGCGGATCGCAGGGCGCGCGAGTGTTAAGCGACGTGGTGCCAGGGGCGGTCGCAGCATTGCCGGACGGCATCCGTTCTCGGATACGAATTGTCCAGCAGTGCCGGCCAGAAGATCTGGATCGGGTGCGTGCCGCCTATAATGCTATGGGTGTGATTGCCGAACTCAATAATTTCTTTGATGATTTTCCCGCGCGCCTGGCAAGTTCGCATCTGGTGATAGCACGAGCTGGCGCGTCGACGGTTGCCGAAGTTGCGACCGTTGGCCGTCCGTCGATTTTGGTGCCATTTCCTTATGCAGCGGATGATCATCAAGCTCGCAATGCTCACGCGGTTAACGACGCCGGTGCGGGTTGGATACTTCCAGAGGCGGCGTTTTCAGCGGATACGCTCCGTGGACGTATCGAATCGTTGTTTGGAATGCCCGTGGTGCTCGAACGCACCGCTGCTAATGCCAAAGCGCTCGGTCGCCCTGAAGCCGCAAAAAACCTAGCTGATTTGGTCGTACAGTTGATCCCCAACGGTGTCGATGGCGAAAGGAGGGCTCCATGAGAACCTTACCTCTTGATCTCGGCACATTGCATTTTGTTGGTATTGGCGGCATCGGCATGAGCGGCATTGCTGAGGTTCTGCATACACTGGGCTACTCGGTACAGGGCTCGGATCTCGGTGATGGTGCCAATATGCAGCGCTTACGTTCGCTCGGAATTCCGGTTACTGTCGGGCATGAGGCCGCTAATCTTGGCGACTCTCAGGTAGTCGTCGTATCGTCTGCGGTCAATTGCGATAACCCGGAAGTAGTTACGGCACGGGATCGGTTGATCCCGGTAGTTCGTCGTGCCGAGATGTTGGGCGAATTGATGCGTCTTAAGTGGTCCATCGCTGTTGGCGGCACGCACGGCAAGACGACGACGACATCACTAATTGCCGCCATGCTGGACGGTGCCGGTCTCGACCCGACGGTAATTAACGGCGGTATCATTAATGCTTGGGGGTCAAACGCACGCCTTGGTACGGGTGATTGGCTTGTCGCCGAAGCCGATGAATCTGACGGCACATTTTTGAAACTGCCGGCGACTGTCGCCGTGGTCACCAATATCGACCCGGAACACATGGAGCACTACGGCACTTTCGACAACTTGCGTCATGCATTTGATGCTTTTATTGAGAATATTCCCTTCTATGGTTTTGCGACGCTTTGCGTCGATCATCCAGAAGTTCAGGCGATGATCCCGAGGGTATCGGATCGCCGCATCATAACTTATGGTTTTTCATCACAAGCGGACGTTCGTGGTGTAAATGTCCAAACTAGTTCAGGCGGAACCCAATTCGATGTGACGATCACTGATCGAAAAAACGGTGACGAACGTACTTTTGAGGAGTTCCGCCTGCCGATGATCGGCGATCACAATGTGCAGAACGCACTGGCCGCCGTCGCCATTGCCTGGGAGATGAAAATCCCGGACGATAAGATGCGAGACGCATTCGCGGGGTTTGGGGGCGTCAAGCGGCGTTTTACCCGGACCGGCGAGGTTGATGGCATCACCGTCATCGATGACTATGGGCATCATCCGGTTGAGATCACGGCCGTCCTGAAGGCTGCTCGCGCCACCGCGCGGAACCGCGTTATCGCCGTAGTTCAACCCCATCGCTATACCCGCTTGCGCGATCTCTTTGAAGAATTCTGTACCTGTTTCAACGATGCCGATGCGGTGATTGTGGCTCCTGTCCATGCCGCTGGCGAAGCACCGATCAAAGGTGTTCACCGTGATGCCCTGGTTGAGGGCCTGCGTCACCATGGGCACCGCACCGTGCAAGCCTTGGAGGCACCGAAGGCTCTGGCAGGCCTGATCAATGAGCTTGCCGAGAACGGCGACATAATTGTTTGTCTTGGAGCCGGGACCATAACCCAGTGGGCAAATTCTCTTCCGGACGAACTGCGCCATCTACGCTCCGGATACAAGGAGGCTGGGAATGATGCCAGATGATCAACAAGTGTCGTTGATAGAGTATCTGCCAGCTGTGCGTGGAGAACTGACGGCTGAAGTGCCAGTGGCGCGGTTCACCTGGTTCAAGACCGGCGGTCCGGCGGAAGTTCTGTTTCGTCCAGCCGATGAGGTCGATTTGGCATGTTTCCTGGCGGGCACACCGAGTGATGTTTCGATTACCGTTATCGGTAATGCATCGAATTTGCTGGTTCGCGATGGTGGTATTGATGGCGTGGTGATCAAGCTCGGTCGGGCATTCAGAGGAATACGGGTCGATGGTTTGAATGTCGTGGCTGGTGCAGCGGCTGCTGACCTGAACGTTGCGCGGCGTGCACGCGACGCTGGCATTACCGGATTAGAGTTTCTGGCAGGCGTGCCTGGAACCCTGGGGGGCGGTGTTTTGATGAACGCTGGTGCCTATGGAGCGGAGATTTCAGATGTCTTTGTCGAAGCCCAGGTGCTTGGTCGTGATGGTGCGACGAGAACATTGGGGTGGGATGACATAGGTTTTTCCTACCGGCATTCAGCGCTTGGCGAAGGAGATATAATCGTCTCAACCCATTTGCGAGGGCAGGCCGGTGACACCGCTAAGATTGCGGGGCTTATAGAAGAGATACAGCGAGAGCGTGAAACCACCCAGCCGGTTCGTACATTGACCGGTGGTTCAACCTTCAAGAACCCCGAAGACCACAAAGCCTGGGAACTGATTGATGCGGCCGGTTGCCGCGGCCTGCGCCGGGGCGCGGCAGTGGTTTCCCAACAGCATTGCAACTTCCTGATCAACGAGGGGGGCGCCAGCGCTGCCGATCTGGAAGGTCTCGGAGAAGAGGTCCGTCGCCGGGTCCAGGCCCATAGCGGAATTGTTCTCGAATGGGAAATCCGCGGTATCGGCAAGCCTGTTCAAACCGCACCGGAGGAGGTGACCTCATGACCAAGCATGTTGCGGTGTTGATGGGGGGCTGGTCGGCCGAGCGAGAGGTATCGCTGGTCAGCGGTGCTGCCTGCGCCAACGCCTTGAAAGAAGCCGGATACGTCGTCACGCCGATTGATGTGCAACGCGACATGGGGTCGTTAATGACGCGTCTCTATCCGAAACCCAATGCCGTGTTCAATGCGCTACACGGGCGTTATGGGGAAGACGGTTGTGTTCAAGGGTTGCTCGATATTCTTGCCATTCCCTATACCCACTCAGGGCTCCTGGCCTCGGCAATTGCCATGGACAAGCCGACGGCCAAGCGTCTGTTTGCTCTCGCCGGCATTCCCGTGGCTGAACACGTCTTGGCGTCTCCCGACGAGGTCCTCGCCGGTGATTTGCTGCCACGCCCTTACGTAGTAAAGCCGGCTAACGAAGGTTCGAGCGTAGGTGTGCAGATTATTCGCAACGGTGACAACGGACCGGTCATCAATGAGGGCATGGCCGCTGAATCACAAATGATGGTAGAGGCCTTCATTCCCGGGCGGGAATTGACCGTCGCCGTCAAGGGCGGCAAGGCGCTCGCAGTTACTGAGGTAAAGACCGACCGGGGATTCTATGACTACGACGCGAAGTATGTCGAAGGAGGCTCGACACATGAGGTTCCGGCCATCATCGACAAGACGGTAGAGGCCGAGGTAATGCGACTTGCCGAAATTGCACATGAAGTGCTCGGGTGCCGTGGCGTATCGCGGGCCGATTTTCGTTGCGATGGCGAGCGTTTGGTGATCCTGGAAGTCAATACGCAGCCCGGTATGACGCCGACATCACTGGTGCCCGAACAAGCTGCGCACCTTGGTATCTCCTTTCCGGAATTGGTGTCGTGGATGGTTGAAAGTGCGGAGTGCGACAAATGAACGAAAAATCAAAGCCAGCGGCGGCGAACAAGCCAAGAAAACGCAAGACGGTGATGCGATTCCAGGGCCGGCGAATTGCCACGACTTTAGGGGTGATACTTTGCGTTCTGGCAGCCGGTGTTGGTTGGTGGGTATGGACTAGCGGCACCGTGGTTCGCACCGTTGAGAAGGCGCGTTGGCAGATGATTGCCTTGTCGTCGCGTGTCGGATTTAAGGTTGATGAAATATTGGTCGTTGGGCGGCGAGAGACCAAGCAAGAAGATCTCTTAAAGGCCGTGCGATTGGCTCGTGGTGCTCCAATCTTAGCATTTGATCTCAATGCGGCAAGGCGTCGGGTTGAGACGCTGCCTTGGGTGCAAAATGTCACTGTGGAACGCATGTTACCTGGCACCATATTACTCAACGTCGAGGAACGCCGTCCGATCGCACTCTGGCAACACAAGGGAAAATTCGCACTCATCGACGACAAGGGTGAAGTGATCCTACGCAAGGGCCTTAGGCGATTCTCCGACCTAGTCGTTGTCGTCGGCGAGGACGCACCGCGCCACGCGTCAGGCCTTTTTCAGTTGTTGGCAACGGCGCCTGAACTGGTACCCACAGTCAAGGCTGCCGTATGGGTCGGAGGGCGACGTTGGAACCTGCGCCTCAAAGGTGACATCGATGTTCGGCTCCCGGAAGACAATCCAGCAGCGGCTTGGGTGCGGCTTGCCGAATACGAGAAGGTTCACCGAGTGCTGGAGCGCGATGTCCAGGTTCTTGATCTCAGAATTCCCGATCGGTTGATCGTCCGCAAAACGCCGCGCCCCGGCACCAAATCTGGTAAGGGCCGCGAAACTTAAAAAATGGAAGAGCCGACGAACGAAATGAAAAGGCGGATCACGTCATGAGAAACGGCGACAATTCAACGAAATCCCGCAACCGCGTGCTGGCGGCACTCGATGTTGGCACGACCAAGATCTGCTGCTTGATCTCCAAGCCACCCCAAGAGCGTGGCAGCGGGCCGCGCATTGTCGGTATTGGTCATCAGGTGTCAAAAGGATTGCGTAATGGCGCCGTGGTTGATCTCGGTCAGGCGGAGACGGCCATTCGGGCCACGGTGGAAGCGGCTGAGCAAATGGCCGGTGAGAATATCGATAACGTCATTGTCAACCTGAGCGGTGGGCGGCCAAAGTCTCGTTTGCTGGCCTACGAAGTGGCCATAGGCGGGCATGAGATTGGTGATTTCGATATCCGCCGTATTCTCGACCCGGCCAACCTGAGTAACGAGAAGCCCGAAGAATACGAACTTCTGCACCGCATCCCCATTGGATATGGGATCGACGGCAACCGGAGTATTGCCGACCCGCGCGGAATGTTCGGTGAGCGGCTCAGTGTCAATATGCACGTGATTACGGCGCTACGTGGACCGCTGCGCAACCTGGAGACTGTAGTGCGGCGCTGCCATCTTGGGATTGAGCGGGTTGTTGTGTCGCCTTATGCCGCCGCACTGGGGTGTCTCAGCGAAGAAGAAAAGGCACTGGGCACTACCTGTATCGACATGGGCGGCAGCACCACTTCCGTTTCGGTCTTTTTCGATGGTGAACTGGTGCATACTGATACCTTGCCGGTCGGCGGTGTGCACGTCACTAAGGATATTGCGCGCGGGCTGGTCACGGCCTATGCGCATGCTGAGCGCCTGAAGACGCTTTACGGCAACGCCATGCCGTCGGCTAACGACGACCGCCAGCTCATCCAGGTGCCTTCGGTAGGTGAGGAAGAGACCCCGGAAGCCAATTCGATTCCGCGGTCCGTATTGGTTGGGATTGTTCGGCCGCGAATCGAAGAGGTTTTCGAACTGGTCCGTGATCACTTGAAAGAAGCGGGCTTCGACCAGGTCGCGGGGCGCGGCCTGGTGCTTACCGGCGGCGCCAGCCAACTGCCCGGTGTGCGCGAGGTTGCGGACGCCACTCTCAATAAGCAGGCCAGGTTCGGCCGGCCGATCGCTATGAGTGGCATGGCGGAAGCTGCCGCCGGGCCGGCTTTCGCTGTCTGCATGGGGCTATTGCAATACGGCTTCGGCCATCGCGCCGAGGAACCTGATGCGCAGGTTCCTCAATTCACCACGCCTAGCGGGCGGTTCGGTCGAATTGGTCAATGGTTGCGGGAGAATTTCTGACATGAACTGGTCTGATTTCTTCCGTTGGGTTGCTCTTTTCGTCGATGCCCGGAAGGGGCGTGGCACAGGTTCATTTTCAGCCCTGACTTAGGAGGTCAATATGAGTATCAACCTTAGCGTACCTGAGAGTTCGGAACATACGGAACTCAAGCCGCGCATCACCGTGGTCGGTGTGGGCGGTGCCGGTGGAAACGCCGTCAACAATATGATCCAAAGGGAATTGGCGGGGGTCGACTTCGTCGTTGCCAATACTGATGCGCAGGCGCTAATGCAGTCGCGCGCCGATCGGCGCATACAGCTTGGTGCAATGCTCACAGAAGGTCTCGGTGCAGGTTCCAAGCCGGACGTCGGTGCTGCTGCTGCCGAGGAGGCCCGCGAAGATGTGTTGCTCCAACTGAACGGCGCGCACATGGCCTTTATCGCCGCTGGTATGGGAGGCGGTACCGGAACTGGTGCCGCGCCGGTCATTGCTAAGGCCGCCAAGGAAACAGGCATTTTGACCGTCGCCGTGGTAACCAAGCCGTTTCAGTTTGAGGGTACGCACCGCATGCGGCTCGCCGAAGCGGGGATTGAGGAACTGGCTCAATATGTCGATACCCTGATTATCATCCCGAACCAGAATTTATTCCGGGTCGCCACCGAAAACACTACTTTTGCCGACGCTTTCGCAATGGCGGATGAAGTTCTTTATTCTGGCGTGCGCGGGGTTACCGACTTGATGGTGATGCCTGGCCTGATTAACCTCGATTTTGCCGATATTCGTTCGGTGATGAGCGAGATGGGTAAAGCAATGATGGGGACCGGTGAGGCGATCGGTGAGCGCCGCGCACTTGAAGCGGCGGAAGCGGCCATTGCTAATCCGCTCTTGGACGACACTTCCATGAAGGGGGCCAAGGGTGTGCTTATCAACATTACCGGTGGGCCTGATATTACTTTGTTCGAGGTTGATGAAGCCGCATCACGGATCCGTTCCGAGGTCGACCAGGACGCTTATATCATTATCGGCTCAGCGTTCGATGCCGAACTCGACGGCACCATGCGAGTATCGGTCGTTGCTACTGGCATTGATGTGGAAGCTTCGACCCTGCCACAGCCAACCATGATGCGTGTGACAGAGGCGATCACCAGAGCGCGCGGCCCGGAACCGAAAGGCA
Organism: uncultured Magnetovibrio sp.; assembly: GCA_964468005.1. Lineage (GTDB taxonomy): Bacteria > Pseudomonadota > Alphaproteobacteria > Rhodospirillales > Casp-alpha2 > TMED8. The sequence goes on from CAYXUT010000039.1 coordinate 18,730, forward strand.
TTTCCGAGCCAGCTGCAGAACAGAAGCCGGCGGAAATTGCTGAAACCAAACCGAAGGCGTCAGAGCCTGAGCATGTCTCCCCACCTCAGATTCAAGAAGAAACTGCCGAAGAAACATCGCTAGAAACCATCGAGGGTACGTTACAAGAGGCGGAAGTGCTCGATGATCTGGGTAAGTCGGCTATCGAGGAGACGGCTGGGTCAACCAAATCTGAAGCCGAGCTCGAAACCCTAGCAGCACCAGTCGCGATGCCAAAAATAGGCGGCGAGGACGTTTTCATCCCACGCGCGCCGAAAGCTGACGAAGTGGCGACCGAGGAGAAAAAGCCTGATCCGTTCGCGGCAGCTGCCATGGCCAACGGTGCACAGGAAGCGCCTATAGCTAACTTACCTGAGGAAAAGGACAAGCCGAGCCTATTCGAGCGGGTCACGCGTACGGGCCGAGCGGCGTTTGGGCGAATGGCTGAGAGCGCAACTTCCTGCGAGACGGTGTCCACGCCGTATCCCGTTAAAACTAAACGAGAGACGACGATACCCGCGGCTTCTGAAGTGATCCCGGAACCAGTTGCTGTGACGCC
>CAYXUT010000040.1:0-18833 GCA_964468005.1 uncultured Magnetovibrio sp.
GCTTTGGCTGGCCATGATGTCAAAATTGTGGACTTATCGCGGCAAACCGCAGTTCTGGCGCTGCAAAACCCTGAAATAAATAGGATTTTTTCGAAAATTGCGGATAAAATAAATGTGGTAGATATTCCTTATTTTCGCTTTCGAGATCTTGAGGTGTGTGGGGTGACCTGCCGCATTGGGGGGCTAGGTTATACGGGCCTCGATGGGGTCGAAATACTTTGTGCAGCTAATGACGCTACTAGGTTTTGGAGATTACTTTCCTCTCACGCTCGTCGAGCGGGATCTTTTGCTGCTAATCATCTTCGGCTGAAGGCGGGTCTAGCACTGTTTACTCATGAGTCTAAACCTCCGGTTATTGCAGTTGATGTTGGTCTAAAGCGGATGCGGCAACATGGAAAACTATGCCAACTAAACCCAACCAAGGTTTGTAGGCGCGCGTTCGCAGTTCTCCAAACATTGAAGCGCCGGTAGCGCCCGACATGAAAGTCAAGGTACAGACAAAGGGCGGCAACCACGAATTTGAAAGTGGCGCTGACGAAAACCTGCTCTTTGCCGGGCTACGCAACGGATTAGCCCTGCCGTACGAATGCGCGACGGGCACCTGCGGCACTTGCCGCGCGCGGGTGCTTGAGGGTGACGTGGAATTGAACTGGACCGAAGCTCCGGGCCTTTCTTATGTTAAGCAAGAAAAGAGAGAAATCCTTCTGTGCCAAGCAAAGGCGCAAGGCGAATGCACCTTGCGTATTCCGGCTCAGGTTACGAATCAAAATGGGGTCGGCAAGACGCCCGGCTACAGGTCGGGAATCATCGAAAACGTATCCGTGCTGACTAGAGATGTTGTGAGCTTCGATGTCGTCCTAGACGCCCCCTTGACTTTTTATGCCGGGCAATTTGCCGTGTTAGAAGTCGCGGGCGTGATCGGCAGACGTGCATATTCAATGGTCAATTACCAGCCCGACACGAAGGTCTTGGAGTTCGTCGTCAAGCGCAAACCCAATGGTCGGTTTTCCGACTGGTTGTTCGATGCGGATCCGCAAGGCGCACTCGCTAAGGTCTTCGGGCCCCTTGGTGCCGCCACGTTTCACCCGGAAGAAGACAAGAGCATCCTGTGTATCGCTGGCGGCTCAGGAATCGCGGGCATGATGTCAATCATTACCCAGGGATGTGGCGATGGATATTTCAGCAATCATAAAGGACATGTGTTTTTCGGGGTCAGAACCGCAGAAGACGTCTTTTTTCTCGATGAGTTCTCCGCTTTTGTAGAGGCGTACCCGAACAAACTCGAAGTAACCGTTGCGCTTTCTGACGAAGATGTCTCCGTGGATCTAATAGCCGCTTATCCGAGAATTAATTTCGCTACCGGCTTTGTGCACTCCGTCACGTCGGAAAGCATGGCCGGCAAGTATGAGAACATTCTCGCCTATGTTGCTGGCCCGCCACCGATGGTCGATGGCGCGCTCAGAATGCTGGTTCTTGAGGCACGATTGCCAGGAACCAATATCCGATATGATAAGTTCGGATAGTATTGGGATAGGATAGAAAAATGGTCACAGTTGAGTTGCTCCGAGAAGTGGGTCTATTCGGCGATCTGTCCGAGGAGATTCTAACTGAAATCGCGGGTATGGCGTCTTTTAAGGCCTATGAAGACGGCGAACTTGTTTATCAGTTGGGAGATGACGCGAGAGACCTGTACTTGGTGGATAGTGGTCGACTCCGTTTTTCGATGGGGATTGGTAACAGGCCCAAAGCGTCGGGCTCTATCATGGTTCCGGGAAATTTATTCGGTTGGGCGGCGTTGTTGGAGGAGCAGCCACGCCGGGTGGCGACCGCATCATGTCTTGAAGCTTCGACCCTGTATGTAATACCAAGTGATAAACTGCTTGAACTGTTCGCCAATAACAAGGCTGCGGGCTATTCTGTGATGCGACGCCTGGCGACCATGATCGCCCATGATTTCATGTCGGTGTTGTCCGTTTAGCGCTGACGCCCCGGCCTATATCAATAGCCTTACAAAGCCCGGTCTAGCCTCAACTATTGGCCCTGGCTCTTTTATCACCAACTCCGAGCCCAAGGGCGGGGTACTTATACGCGGCCTGGGTTTCGTGAGTGTCATGAAACATTGAAATGCATAGCATCGATTATCGGATTCCGGCAGAACTGCCGCGCGGCCTGACCCAAGACGCGATGCCCAATGATTTCGGCTCGCCTTGCGAAGAAGTATGGGCTTGCCAGAACGAAGCGGCACTTTTCGACTATTCCTTTTTGCTGCGTGTTCGGGTTCATGGCCCTGATGCCATTAGGGCCGTGTCGAACTTCTGCGGGCGTGATTTCTCATCTTTGGCCGAAGGAACAATTCAATATGCGTTGACGACTAACGAAGAGGGCTGGTTGATTTCCGATCTTACTGTATGGAGGACCGGTCCCGAAACGCTGGAAATTATGACCGGCCGCGCCGAAGACTTGCCGGCAATAGCCTGCGTCTTGGGCTCATATCATCTCGAAGTCTTCGATTTATCCAGTCAGACGGCTGTTCTGGCTCTCCAAGGGCCTGAGGCCAACGACATTCTTACATTGTTAACACCTGGTGAAGATGTTTCCCAAATTTCTAGTTTCGAATTTCGCGACCTCCAACTGTTTGGTTCGGTTTGCCGGGTTGGGCGATTGGGGTTTACCGGGCTTGACGGCGTTGAAATTGTTTGTTCCGTTGATGATGCGGATAAGCTGTGGTGCCTTCTTGCGCGGCGTGCCCGTCCGGCGGGCTTCAAAGCGGCAGATCAGTTAAGACTGCTGGCAGGCCTCCCTCTGTTTACCAAGGAATTCGCACCGCCGGTCAACGCCTCGGATATTGGGCTTAAACGGATCCGAAATTGGGCCAAAGGCGCTGTAGACAACAAGCCGGCCAAGGTTTTACGGATTTGCTTCAACGCTGTAGCGAGACAGAAGGCTTGCGGGCAAGTGCAAAATTACGCGGCATGGGAATGGACATCCGAAATGCCGTTTCCTCCCCGACCAGAAACACTTGCCGTGACTTCGTTAGCGCACGTACCTGCATGTGACATGCTGATCGGTATGGGATACGTGGATAAGGACCATGAAGATAGGTCTTTATCCGATCTATCCGGATTTCTTGATGAAATAACAATCACAAAAAAATTCCCGAACCCATGATGATAATCGCCCGCTAATTACCGGAGACCCCAAAATATGTTTTATCAACTTGAAACGGTCATTCGCCATAAAATGATTGATGGCCGCCGCAGTTGGTGTCCGTCACCGCCGAGGATTTGGAACATTTTTACTTACTGTAAGTTCAGCAAATATCCTATCAAAACTCCCATCTGTCTCCAGCGCACAAAGCGGTTATAAAGCGTCTTGTGGAGCCATATTCAAAAGGAACATCCCACCATCTCAAACCGCGCTTGATCACACGGATAATCCCTGAAATCACCGGTATTCCATCAACACGCGGAGGACCATAAGATAGGGAAAAGCAGGAACCAATCCGTCTCAATTTCACAGCCTTCAGCTGAAAATTATTGTTCATATGGTGTTTCTTCCCCAACTGAACAAATATCACCAGCAAAAATCATGAGTTACAAATTAATGGTTCCTAAGCCTTGGTGTTTAGCGCCAGCGCATGATGACGAATATGCTCTTCCATGAAGCTGGCCATCAGGTAATAGCTATGATCGTACCCGTCCTGGATGCGCAGCTCCAAGGGCTGGCCGGCGGCTTCGCAGGCCTCGGCGAACAGATGCGGTTTTAACTGTTCTTCCAGAAAGTTATCGGCGCTGCCCTGGTCGATAAGGATGGTTCCCTCAAAGCGCTTCCCGGAGCGGATCAGTTCAGTAGCGTCGTAATTCTGCCAAGCCCCTTTGTCCGGACCGAGATATCCTCTCAAGGCCTTTTTGCCCCATGGGCACTGCATCGGCGCAACGATGGGGGCAAAGGCGGAAAGCGACTTGTACTTCCCTGGGTTCTTGAGCGCGATGGTTAGCGCTCCATGGCCGCCCATGGAATGGCCAAAGATGCCGGCGTTGGATATATCGACCGGGAAGTTGTCGCCGACAACGGCCGGGAGTTCGGCCGTCACGTAGCTGTACATGCGATAATTGCCCGACCACGGTGGTTCAGTGGCATCGACATAGAACCCCGCTCCTGTGCCGAAGTCGTAGTCCTTGTCCTCACCCGCATAACCCGCTTCTCGAGGGCTGGTATCAGGACAAACGACGGCGAGGCCGTGCTCTGCCGCGTACCGCTGAAATCCACCCTTGGTGGTAACGTTCTCTTGCGTGCAGGTGAGGCCCGAAAGATAGTGGAGCACTGGCACAGGACCATACTGGGCCTGCGCGGGCAGATAGAGACTGAACTCCATCTCGCAGCCGGTTTCGTCGGAAGCGTGTTTGTAAACGCCCTGAACGCCGCCGAAGGTCTTTTGTTCACTGACGGTGGTAAGCGCCATCAAGCTCAGTAGACCACGACGCTGCGAATACTTTCACCGCCGTGCATGAGGTCAAACGCGTTGTTAATGTTTTCCAACGGCATGGTGTGGGTGATCAGGTCATCGATGTTGATCTTTCCCTCCATGTACCAGTCGACGATCTTCGGAACGTCGGTACGACCCTTGGCGCCGCCGAAAGCGGTGCCACGCCAAACGCGGCCAGTTACCAGCTGAAACGGCCGGGTTGAGATTTCCTGACCAGCGCCCGCGACCCCAATGATCGTACTTTCGCCCCAGCCCTTATGGCAGCATTCCAGCGCTTGACGCATGGTGTCTGTATTGCCGATGCACTCGAAGGAATGATCGGCGCCGCCCTTGGTCAAATCCACGAGGTATGACACAAGATCGCCGTCAACCTCCTTGGGATTGACGAAATCGGTCATGCCGAACTTCTCGCCCAAGGTTTTACGATCGTTATTCATGTCGATGCCGACGATCATGTCGGCGCCGATCAGCTTGGCGCCCTGAATGACATTCAGACCAATGCCGCCGAGACCGAATACGATGACGTTGTCGCCGGGCTGTACCTTGGCGGTGTTGATCACCGCGCCAATGCCGGTGGTGACACCGCAGCCGATGTAGCAGACTTTGTCAAAGGGCGCATCGGTGCGGATCTTGGCCAACGCGATCTCCGGCAGCACGGTGAAGTTGGAGAAGGTTGAACAGCCCATGTAGTGGTAGATGGGATCGCCGCCTAGTGAAAACCGCGACGTGCCATCTGGCATCACGCCGGCGCCTTGGGTCTCGCGGATCGCCTGACAGAGGTTGGTCTTGCCCGACGTGCAGTATTCGCACTGGCGGCATTCCGGCGTGTAGAGCGGGATCACATGGTCACCTATCGCGACCGACGTCACGCCGAGGCCAATATCAACCACCACGCCTGCACCCTCATGACCCAAGATTGCCGGAAAAAGGCCTTCCGGATCTTCGCCGGAGCGCGTGAATTCATCCGTATGGCAGATACCCGTGGCCTTGATTTCGACCAGGACTTCACCTTCCCTTGGACCCTCTAGTTGCACGGTCTCAATCTGTAGTGGCTCGCTGGCCTTGAACGCGACTGCGGCTTTGGTGTCCATGTGATAACTCCTATTCTGACAAGGATGCCATCCTCTTGTCACCATTGAGGCTAGGCAACACTTATTCACACGGATAGCTGACCAAATTCAATTAGTATTTAATCCATCGCTGCAATTTTTGCGGGTTTGGCAGCCTCGGTCGTCAGCTATCGTCAATTGTTCCACCAAGCTACGTCCGAGAAAGCCCTTAGATCCATTTCATGTGTCCAAGCCGAACGGTGCTGTTGCGACAGATGATAATAAGTGTCGGCGATCTCGGCGGGTAGCAACAGCCCATCGTGTTCCATGCCGCGCGTTTCGCGAAGTTTACGGAACCGTTCGGGGCCGAGCATCTTGCCTAAGGTGTCCGGCGCGTCGACCGACCCATCGACGACGATATGGACGATATGAATGCCCTTGGGCGCATATTCTGCGTTCAGGCTTTGACACAGCATGCGCCGCCCGCCCATGGCGGCTGCATGCGCGTGTTGGCCAGCGTTGCCGCGCATGGCCGCTGTCGCCGAGGTGACCAAAATAGTTCCCTTGCCGCGCGCCTCCATCAACGGGCACAGGCTGGTCGCGGCGCGAAACAAAGCGAAGGTCGCCATGCGCCATCCACGCTCGAAGGCTTTATAAGTGGTGTTTGCCAACGTCCGGCTTCCGATCTGGGCACCCAGGTTAAAAACCAGGACTTCGATTGAACCAATTTCCGCTTCTATATGCTTAATCCGTTCCTCGATGCTGTCGAGCTCAACCGCGTTGAGCAGAAAACCTGTCGCCGTGCCGCCGTCGGCCTCAATCTCGGCCACCATTTTGGCGATCCCTTTCTCGTCGGTGCGACGGCACAAGACGGCATGATAGCCTTCCCGCGCGAAACGCTTGCCGACGTTGCCGCCAATACCGGCGCCGGCGCCGATAACCATACAGACGGGTTTCATGGTTCGTTAGCTCCTTGTCATTGATTAATCAGAGTATCGTATCCTTGGCGCGGGTTTCCAATTTTACATTGCAAATTATTGACTTTTTGTGAAATACAGCAATCAGAAGGCTTCGCAAAGCAGCCAAGACGCGCGAGCTCGCTATTTGACATTTTAAATCTCTTTTCATTGGCACTGATTGAGATTGGTTAGGGCTAGATGTGAGCCGAGCTTCTCAACTTTCGGTTTCGACTTTCGGCCGCTCTCGGGAAAAAGCAATGCATAACAGCGCGACTTCACCCTAAGCAGCGCGCATCCCTATCTCCATTCCACAATGCCCTCAGCGCCGGTCAGCCGGGCTCCTACTTCGTATCAGCCAGCGACGGCGCCATATGGAACCCCCTCTTGCCAGCTTTCTTAACGGCATACATGGCACTGTCCGCACGGGCAAGGAGATCATCCAGGGGCTCGTTGCTGTCCGGGGTGTATACGGCAACCCCGACCGATATGCCGAGCGGCTTCTCGGGCTTTCCAGAGAACGTTTCCATCGACTTGCTCGCCTTGATCAAATCGTCGGCACGCGATTCGGAGACCTCAGGACTGATGCCATCCAGCCATATGGCGAACTCATCACCGCCGAGCCTAGCGATTACATCACCGGGGCGCGTAAAATCCATCATCAGATCGCGCAAGCACATGATGACGTCGTCCCCCGCTTGATGGCCGTGGATGTCGTTGACCAGCTTGAAATTATCCATGTCGACATAAAACAGCGCCGCACTCTGGCGGTTGCGCTTAAGGCGAGCCACGCGGCGAGGCAGTTCTTCTTCGAAGAAAGCCCGCCGGTTTAACAACCCAGTCATCGGATCGGTTCGCGACAGCGCGACGATGCGCTCATGGTTGCTCACCTGTTGGTTGGCGATACCGAGTTGGTTGGCGATATCGGAGAGCAGAATCAGTTGGTCATCGGACCAAGGCTCTTCTTTCGGACCTTTCCAAATGCAGATGGCGCCATTGACTGTCTGACGGTAGTGAGTGGTCACGGCCAGCGCCTGCCATGAATTCAAACTTAACGGTAGCACTTCCGAAGACTCACCGAGGGTAGCAATAGCCTCATCCAAATCATCGAGCTTCTTGATGTTGCCGTAGTCAGCGGCGATCAAAAATTTTTCGGGGTCTGATTGGCGATAAATGCGGCATCCTGCAACACCGAGGGCACGCGTCGTTGCCGTCACGGCGGCATTGAGCATGTTCTGCGGGACCAATTCATCACGCGCGGAAGAAACAATATAGTTGAGCAATTGCTCCCGGTGCCGTGCGCGCGCCAGAGCCGCCTCGTTACGCCGCTCATCCGTTACGTCACGGCAAACGCCCCGCGTGCCGCTCCAGCGCTGGGCCTGACCTTGCTCTTCTTCAAACAACGGCACGCAGGAAACCAGCATGCATACTGTCTCGCTCTGTTTCGAGCGGAACCAAATTTCAACATCTTCGAGCGTCTTTTCACTTGCGAACGGCAGTGTTGAGAACGATCCTGGATCAACCACATAGTCCTCGGCTGCATCGTTGATCAGTTCGTCGGCTTGGTAGCCGAGCCCACCGCGCGGCGAAACAAAGACGAAGCGTCCCTCGGTATCCGTCTCCCAGTAGAAATCACTCGAAACCTCAACTAGGCTTTTGTAGCGCTCGCGGGATTCGACCAGCGCACTGTGCAGGTTAAGCTCCATGGTTTGGTCACGCGCCAACAACAGATAATGCTCGCCCGGAATTACCGTCAACTCGAGCAGAATTTTCTCCTGTTCGGTAGGCACCATGACACTACCGGTGGTGATAGCCCCAGAAGAGGAAGCCTGGTCGATCAATGTCTGTGCTTTCGGCAAATCCCCGCTTTGCAATAGGGAAACCACCCTCACGGCCCGTTCGTTTGTTGCCTTGACCACACCATTAGCGGAGACCAAAAGAGCAGCACCCGGATAGCCATCGAGCAGGCGTGCCGCGTCATCGCTGCCACCGTTGATTTTAGGATCGTCATTCATTGCGACAATATTCCCAGCTCTCCCTGGTTGGCGTTAATGGCAGCGTAGCGAATCTGGCACGTAGCCACCAGAATCAAAGTCCCATGGCCATTTCATTCTATGTATATGCATTTCAAACAGATCATGCTTGCCAATGCCTGACGGAAGTTCCGTAATGCGGCTATGAATGAAGCATTTCGTCCCGATCCCAAAACCCTGGATCAAGCCTTTTGGGGTGCCGAGACTTGGCTGTTCGACCTCGACAATACTCTCTACCCAGCATCCTGTAATCTGTTCGACCAGATCGACCGCAATATCACCAATTACATTTGCGAACATTTGGGGTTCGAGTGGGACGACGCTTACAGGTTGCAGAAATCGTTTTTCCGCGAACATGGAACCACCATGCGTGGGTTGATGAGCGAGCACGGCACCAACCCTGATCACTTCCTCAAATACGTGCATGACATTGATTTAAGTCCGGTCGGCGCCAACCCGAAACTTGAACAGGCACTTTCCAGATTGCCGGGGCGCAAAATTGTCTTCACCAACGGCTCAGTTGAACACGCTGACAATGTCATGAACAAGCTTGGCGTATGTCACCATTTCGAAGCGGTGTTTGACATCGTTGCGTCTGACTATCGTCCCAAGCCTGAACGCCTGACCTATGACAAGTTGGTCAAAGAACATGATATTTGTGCTCCGGCCTCGGTGATGGTCGAGGACATGGCGCGAAACTTGAAACCGGCGCATGAAATGGGCATGACATGTGTCTGGATAAGGACAAAAACCAAATCGGGAGCGGAAAGCTCGCATGAAGAACACGTGCATCACATCGTCGACGACCTGACGGCATGGTTGTGTGATCTGACGGGGAAGTAGAGACGTTTTCGCGGCCTAGCCCCATTGACACCCGCCCTGCCCTGCCCCATCTTCGGGGCCGTTTTCTAGCAACATATTTCAATAGGAAAAGACTATGACCGCGACCGCGTTGGAAACTGCAATTGGTGCCGCCTGGGAGGCGCGCGACGGAATCAATCCCGAGACCAAGGGCGAGACCCGTGACGCCGTCGAAAGCGCGCTTGCCATGCTCGATTCCGGTGAGGCTCGTGTTGCAGAAAAAATTGCCATCGGCAATTGGAGGGTCAATCAATGGCTTAAGAAAGCGGTGCTTTTATCGTTCCGCTTGAACGATATGCACAAAATCTCAGGCGGGCCTGGGGGTGCAAACTGGTGGGATAAAGTCGATTCCAAATTCGAGGGTTGGCACGAGGGTGATTTTAGCAACGCCGGTTTCCGCGCCGTGCCGCATTGCATCGTACGCCGCTCCGCCTACATAGCGCCCAGCGTGGTGCTGATGCCGAGCTTCGTCAATCTTGGTGCCTACGTGGATACGGGTGCGATGATTGATACCTGGGCGACGGTCGGTTCATGTGCGCAGGTTGGCAAGGACTGCCATGTTTCGGGTGGCGCGGGTTTAGGCGGCGTCTTAGAGCCCCTGCAGGCCGAGCCCGTGATCATCGAGGACAATTGCTTTATCGGCGCGCGTTCGGAAGTCGTGGAGGGTGTAATCGTCGAGGAAGGGTCGGTAATTTCCATGGGTGTTTTCATCGGTGCATCGACTAAGATTGTCGACCGCAACACCGGCGACGTGCATTACGGTCGGGTGCCGGCCTATTCAGTGGTCGTGCCGGGCTCCATGCCGGGGCCTGTCGTTGATGGCAAGCCGACACCGTCTCTCTATTGCGCGGTGATCATCAAAACCGTGGATGAGAAAACGCGCTCCAAGACCTCGATAAACGAACTCTTACGCGACTGAGCCGAGCTCCCCATGAGTGCAGAAGCCCTGGAGCTTTCGAGAGCCCTGGTTGGTCGGCCAAGCGTGACGCCGGAAGATGCTGGTGCGCTCGGCATTTTGGAAAATTTTCTGGCACCGCTTGGATTTACCTGCCATCGCTTACCTTTTTCCGAAATCGACACTTCTGACGTCGACAACCTGTACGCCCGCATTGGCGCGGACGCGCCAAACTTCTGTTTCGCCGGCCACACTGACGTGGTCCCACCGGGCGACGCAAACGATTGGACCAGCGATCCCTTCATGCCGGAAGTACGTGACGGCGTTCTTTACGGACGCGGCACCGCCGACATGAAATGCGCCATTGCCGCGTTCACTGTAGCCGCGGCGCGGATTGTCAGAGCCAAAGGTGCTGACGGACTTGGTGGTTCCATCAGTTTCCTGATCACTGGTGACGAGGAAGGTCCGGCTATCAATGGTACCATCAAAGTGCTGAATTGGATGCGGCAAAATGGTGAGGTGATTGATGCCTGTCTAGTCGGTGAACCGACCAATCCCGTCAGGCTTGGCGAAATGGTAAAGATTGGCCGGCGCGGCAGCCTCAATGCCACCGTCACTGTTGAAGGGACCCAGGGCCATGTCGCCTACCCCGATATCGCCGACAATCCTGTGCCACGGCTGTTGTCCTTCCTAAAAGCCGTCGATGACCATGTCTTCGATACGGGCAATGCACATTTCCAGCCGACCAACCTGGAGATCACCACAATCGACATCGGCAATTCGACCTCCAACCTGATACCGGCAAAGGCGGAGGCGCGGCTCAATATCCGTTTCAACGACGAACACACGGGTGCTGACTTGAGCACTTTTCTCGAAGGGCTCTGCCGCGAGCACACGGACGGCACGGGAACACTGGGCATCTCCATTTCAGGTGAGTCCTTCCTAACCCCGCCCGGTCAACTGAGCACAATCGTTGCTGACGCGATTTTAAATGTCACAGGCTTGCAGGCGAAACTTAGCACCACGGGCGGCACGTCGGACGCGCGCTTCATCAAGAATCACTGCCCGGTGGTTGAGTTCGGCATGATCAACGAGACGGCGCACAAGGTCGACGAGAATGCACGCGTCGACGATATCACAACACTAACCGATATCTACGAAGCAGTGCTAACCAACTACTTCGCACCTTCATGAACGGGCTGATCAACCATGTAGCGGCTGGGCTTGCCGGTGCCTTGCGCTTGGCACGGTTTGACAATAGCGGCATGGCGTTTTTTGAGATCAACCTGAACGGCTTCTGGCGATCATTCTGGGCGGCCGGGTTGGTAGCGCCGCTTTTCCTTCTGTTATTAGTGCTCAGGCAACTCGATGCGCCTGGCGGCGCCTTCGGCCACCACATCATAATAGAAAGCCTCGCTTATGTCATTGCCTGGGTAATGTTTCCGCTAGTCATGGCGAGCCTCAGCAAGCAGCTTGGCTGCGCCAAGCACTATATTTCCTTCATCATAGCCTACAACTGGTGCGGCGCCATCCAGAACGGTGTTTACCTACCGATTGCCATCCTTGGCTACACTGGCGCATTATCTTCCGGGCTTGCCAACCTTTTTGCCCTGGCTGCAATCATCTGGGTACTGGTCTATACGTTTTTCGTTGCCCGCACGGCGTTGCAGGTTCCACCGGTAACGGCGTTCGGTATTGTTGTGCTCGACCTTGTGCTTGGCCTAACTATCGATGTAGTTACCAACAAGTTTCTCTAGCGAAGTAAGCTTAAGTTTTGCGATTGCTGGTCGGGTCGCCAAGATTTGAATTGAGCAAGTCGAGCTATGGGTTCAGAAATTCTGAGAAATTGAAGATGGATCATAAGGTGCCCATCCAACGATAAAGCAGAACTTGGACGAAGTAGCGAATTTGGCAATGGCCAGCAAAATGCCGATGAGTTCCACGCCGTTTAGGCTATGAACAATGTCAAAACTGAACAAATCAATCTCAGCGGTACAAAAATGAGGTCGATGCTGAAGATGCCAAGCGAACTAGACCATGAACTGGTTCTTGGAAGATGTGGGCGAATTGCCGCCGCTGGAAATGAGGTCAAGACCAGCGGGGCCTGTGCCAAGGCAGGAATATTGGTCTATTGGTGACGAGTAGAAATCAGCATTTCAATATCCGACGCCTACCAGGAACAGCCCGTCTGCTGGCGCGGTGGGGCCGCCGGCGGCGCGGTTGCGGGCTTTCAGCGCACGCTCGACGTTAGTCGCCGACCACTTCCCTTGGCCCACCCAACCAAGGGTGCCGACCATGTTGCGCACCTGATGGTGAAGGAATGAGCGCGCTCGGGCGGTAACAACGATGGTTTCGCCCATACGCGCAACCGCCAGCTCGTCCAAGGTCTTTAGCGGTGATTTTGCTTGGCAATTGGTGGCGCGGAAGCTGGTGAAATCGTGATGGCCAATCAACACTTCGGCGGCTATGGACATGCCCACGGTATCCAAAGGTGATGGTACCCACCAAACGCAGCCGCGCTTTATTGCCGGCGGCGAGCGTCGGTTAAGAATGTGGTATTCGTATCGGCGTTCGGTGGCCGAAAGCCGCGCATGGAATTCGGCGTCAACGTTTTCCGCGGCGATGACGCTGATGGGATGCGGACGGATATGGGCGTTCAACGCATCGCGGATGCGGTCCGGCACCCACTCACCCAACAGATCGAAATGGGCGACCTGACCCAGAGCATGGACGCCGGCATCAGTGCGCCCGGCACAGTGAAGGGTAACAACCTCGTTAGTGAACCCCCTGATTGCTTCTTCCAGAACTTGCTGAACACCAAGCCCGTTATCTTGGCGTTGCCAGCCAACGAACGGGCCGCCGTTATATTCAATAGTTAGTTTAAAACGCGCCATGATCCCTTAATAAGCCGAACCGGCCTTTCCGCCAAACCCAATCCGCGCCTCAAACGCCACTTAAGACGGGTAAGCGTTGCCACCACCTCTTCAAGCAAAGACCCATGAAAGGCCCGCAACTTGAGCTGCCGAACAGTGCCCAGCGGGTAGACTGGGAAGTAGGCATCCTTTGCGGAAATCAAACGGTCGGAAGGTTTGACCGGTCGACCATTTTGCCAATCTCCAGAGACCAAGAAGCTGCGACCGGGCGCCATGCCGTTCACGGCGGTCGTTGCCTGCAAGACGAGATTGAAATGCGGTAGTAGAGGTCCCGGGGGGTTCCCTATGCCGCCTAAACCAGCTGTGGTAAAACAATCGGGCCACGATTGAATTCCAAGCTCATTGATGAGTGTGAACTGGAGGGAATCAGCAACATCGCTTAGCACGTTGTCACCCAGCAAACCCGGTAGCAATAGCGGGAAGATCGTGTGCACTGTCAACTTCTCGACAGGGATCCGAGGCCGGTTGCCCTTCCCCACATGGAGAACGCCCTATCAATCGGCCAACGGGTCTGAAAGTAGCCCTAACACAATAGGTTTAAGATAAACCATAAACATACCAATGGATATACATACAGATGGCTGTTCGAAATCCTAGTGCCACTCGCCCTCGGTTTCGATATTCATGACCGTGCCACAGTGTTTACAGTGCACGGCGTCGGAATCGTGGCGTTTGAGGCCACACTCATCGCATTCCTTATACACCTTCTGCGGCCGGAAAATGGTCTGTACCAGGCGCAGAAAAAGCGCCACGCCAAACACCATGATCAGGACGGCAAGCAACCGGCCCGTTGACCCCTCCATAGTAATGTCGCCGAAACCGGTGGTAGTTAAAGTCGTGACAGTAAAATAAAGCGCATCGACATAATTTTTGATCTGCGGATTGATGCGCACCTGCATGACGTAAACAAGTGCCGTCACAAAGAAAATGAAGACGGTGAGGTTGACGGCGCTTTGCACCACCTCCTCATTGCGCTTGAAGAACTCGGACATTTCGCGGAGTTCCTTCAAAACGTGATAGGAACGCAAAAGCCGGAGCACCCGAATCACTCGGAGAAAAGCAAAATTCTCAAGGAACACTGGCATCAACAAGGTCACGATCACTACAATGTCGGCGACCACCACGGGCTGCATGAGGTGGCGTCCCTTGCGCTGGCTTATCCAAAGCCGGGCTGCGAAATCGAAGCTTAAGACGGCGGCGATGGAATAGTCTGCAATGTAAAACCAAGCCGTGTGCGGCACCAAGGACGAAATGATGAAAAACGCAATGGTGCCGAGGTCGAAGGCTAAAACGCCATAGCGGAACAGACGCGCTACTTTATCGGTACCATTGTAGAGCCGGAACAACTTCTTGCGCATGGAACCTACAACATATCCATCAGGTTTAGCATGTTATCAAACACCTGATCGGCGCCCGCGTCGAACAATTTTCCAACATGCTCCGGTCCGCAATGGCCGCCACCGGTGAAACCCAACACCCGCATGCCGGCGGCAACCCCCGCCTCTACACCGGGTGCCGAGTCCTCAACAACAACGCAATCCTTCGGCACGGCACCCATTTTACGGGCAGCGAGAAGGAACAAGTCTGGCGCTGGTTTGCCGTTTTCTACCTCTGGGTCCTGCGCGCTGAACAGGTGTGGCTCGAAATATGACAACAATCCCGTGAGCGACAGCGAATTGTGAATTTTCTTTTGGCTTCCAGATGAAGCAACGCAACGCGGAAAACCAAGCGCCGGCATGATTTCATGAACACCGGAAATGGGCTCAAGCGCCGTTTCGAAGGCAATGGTATCGCGGCGGAGCAGGCCTTCTTCGAAATCGTCTGGCAACGGCACGCCGGTTTCCGTTTCTAATATCCGACGCATGCTGTCAAGGCGGAGCCCGACGAAGCGGTCGTGCGGAATGTTTTGGGCAGGATAATTAAGCTCACGCAAAAAATCGGCTGTGACCCTGGCAGCGATCGGCTCGCTATCGACCAAGACGCCATCGCAATCAAAAACGATTAGCATCCAAACCGCCTCAACGTGGTTTCCACTGAATTGACATAGGAGCCGCCGAAGAGCCTAACATGCACCAGAAGAGGATAAAGATTGTAAAGATCCCGTCTGGCTTCGAAGAACCCGGGCTTTAAAGGCCGATGCTCATTGTAACGTGCGAAAAAGTCATCTCCGAAGGTGTTGAACAGGGTGGTGAAGGCAAGCTCGATCTCCGCATCGGCAAAATAAATGGCGGGATCAATGAACCCGGTGATACGCCCGTCGGCGCAAAGCACATTGCCGCCCCACATGTCGCCATGGATCAGGGACGGTTCGCGCGGCTCGTCGATCCACTCGCTCAATCGTCCGGCCAAGCGTTCCAGGCGGCTCATCACACTCGTAGGCATACGTCCTGAAGAAACGGCTCGGGCACCCATGTCCAAGAGCCGATAGTCACAGAAAAACTCAAGCCAGCTAATACCAGGGGGGTTTGGTAGGTGCAGACCGCCAATGACCGTGTCGCACTCGAAACCAAAGTACGGGCCAGAGACATCGTGCAGCGCCGCCACCAGATCGGCGGCATGACGTTCGGCATGACCATCAATCTGGCCTCCAATTGGAAGCCGCTCCATCAGCAAAAGTCCGTCGTCGGCATGCAGCACTTCCGGCACCGGTAGGTCGGCGCCGTGTTCGGCCAAGTAGCGAAGCATAAATCCTTCGAGTTCAAGCCCGCTTTCTTCGTCACCCAACTTGGCGACCCGTTGTGATCCATCTCCCAGTTCGACACCAAACACATCGCCGATGCAGCCGCCACTCAAAGGTCGCGTGCCTGTAACTCTAGAACCGGCAATGGCTTCGATACGGGCTTTGGCTTCGTTATTCACTGGCCCGTTGTCCGAAGCTTAAAGATGGCGTTTACGGATATCATTCAAGAGCCCACTTGATGCCTCTTCCACCAAATCCAACACATCATCGAAACCACTGGGTCCGCCATAGTAAGGATCAGGCACCTCGCGCAGGCTAAGGTGCGGTGCAAATTCGAGAAACAAGTGAATGCGCTCCCGCGCTTTGGCTGGAGCCATTGTGGTGAGGTCAGCATGGTTGGAGCGGTCCATACCGATGATGTAATCAAAGTGTTCGAAATCATGCGCCGCCACTTTGCGCGCGCGTTGGCCGGAGAGGTCATAGCCACGTCGGAGAGCGGCTGCCTGGCCACGCCGGTCTGGCGGGTCGCCCACGTGCCAAGCTCCAGTGCCGGCCGAATCGATGGAGATCTTATCGGCCAAGCCAGCATCAGCGACCATACTACGAAAAATGCCTTCAGCGGCCGGCGAGCGGCAGATGTTCCCAAGACAGACGAATAGCACCTTGACCAAAATAACGCCTCCTTGGCTGTTTGCTTGGAGGCGCTATCATGCGGTCATTCGAGGAAGCAGGCAAGGACCGGAGAGGGCTTGTGAGTGGAGATAACATCGTCATTTTGACCGGCGCCGGCATTTCCAAGGAATCCGGCCTCGATACCTTCCGCGATGCCAACGGACTTTGGACCAAGGTACGCATTGAAGATGTAGCGACGCCAGAGGCCTATGCGCGCGACCCGAAAGGAGTGCTCGATTTCTACAACATGCGGCGCGGCTCCATGACCAGCGGCAACATCACGGCGAACGCCGCGCATTCGGCGCTTGCCAAGCTCGAGCGCGAATACTCGGGCGATGTCATGATCGTCACCCAAAACATCGACAACTTGCATGAACAAGCGGGCTCCGAGAACCTTTTGCACATGCACGGTGAAATGCTCAAAGTGCGCTGCGATGCCTGCCAAGAACCGGTGGTCTGGAAAGGCACGCTCAGTCTGGACGACTCCTGTGGACGCTGTGGTGCGGTCGGACGCATGCGGCCGCACGTGGTTTGGTTTGGTGAGATGCCGTTTTACATGGAGGAGATTTACACTGCGCTCGAGCGCTGTGATCTGTTCATTTCCATTGGCACGTCCGGCAATGTCTATCCGGCAGCCGGTTTCGTCAAACAGGTACGCATGGCGGAGCGTGGCCACACGGTTGAGTTGAATCTAGAACCTTCCGAAGGCGCAACAATGTTTGCCGAAGCCCAGTATGGTCCCGCCACAGAAGTGGTGCCGGCCTATGTGGAGAAGATCCTGAACGAAGGTTGGTAGGCATGGACGCGCTCAGGGCCCTATTGGAGGAGATCTCTAGCTGCCGGATTTGTGCCGAACACCTTGATCTGGGCCCCCGTCCCGTGCTGCGCGCGGAAGTCTCCGCCAGAGTGCTGATCATTGGTCAAGCACCGGGTGCTCGCGTGCACGAGAGCGGCATTCCGTGGAATGACAATTCAGGTGAGCGCTTGCGTCAGTGGATGGACGTAACGACCGAGGTATTCTACGACGCATCGAGGATCGCCATTATGCCGATGGGGTTTTGCTATCCAGGGCGCAACCCGAAGGGCGGTGACATGCCGCCGAGGCCAGAATGTGCACCCAAATGGCATTCCCGTGTACTGGATCTCCTGCCAAACGTTGAATTGACACTCTTGGTTGGCGGATACGCGCAAGCGCATTACCTTCATGACAGGAGCTCTAAGACCATGACTGAAACCGTGCTCGCCTGGCGCGACTGCGCCCCGACCATCATTCCGACGCCGCACCCGAGTTGGCGCACAACAAATTGGCTCAAAAAGAACCCCTGGTTTAAAACCGAGGTGCTGCCAGAGCTGCGCAGGCATCTGGCTGACCTTCTATGATAATTCTTGAGGAATTTCAGGCACTTCTTGACAGCTTTACGGAAGAACCGCATGCTTTTATAGAGATTAAGGTCAGAGCATTGATTTTAATTGAAAATTAATGCGCTGAAATTGACAAGGCGAGAATCGAGCCCTTGGTAGCGTTGGATTTTCGCCCGTGGGGAGCAGCGGCTGTGCATACGATTTCCGACAATGACCTGTTTCAACGGCTGGCTTTTGACAATCCCTGGTGGGAATTCACCAAGGACACCCGCATCCAGTTCAAAAAACCGTTGCGCCGGGTTTTCTTTCCCGCTTTTTTAAACTATGTCATGAAGACCGGCGACGGCGACGTTTTATGCTTGGCCGGACCCTTATGCGCCGGCAAGACCGTTTTAATACGCCAGATGGTGGCGCATCTGGTCGAGAACGGCATTACGCCGGCCAATATTTTCTATTGTAACATGACGGTACCGAGCATGACAGCGGCTGATATCCGAACGTTGTTCGAGATGTTCTGCCGGCGCTACCAGCATGGGTCTGAGGCCGAGCTTTACGTGTTTTATGACGAGATCCAGTACGTTAAAGGCTGGGAAATGATCGTCCTTGAACTGGCGGCCTTCCGTCCGAAGACGCGCATTATCGTCACTGTCTCTTCGGGTGCGCCGAGCCTGATCACCGGTGACGTCGCTCATGATGGACGCATGACGACGTTTGTTCTACCGCCTCTAACATTCCTTGAATTTTTGCGTTTTAGGGGATCTGAAGAAGCTTTGTTTGACGCGCCGGAAGACCCCGCAGCCCCAGGCAATGGTAAAAACACCATGACCCTGAAAGGCAATGCCTTGCCAAATCTGAACATTGAGTTTCACCGGTATGTCAATTTTGGCGGCTTCCTGGAAGGTATCA
>CAYXUT010000041.1:0-18752 GCA_964468005.1 uncultured Magnetovibrio sp.
TGTCCGGCGCCGGTAACGATAATGTTGTTACCTTCGAGGCTCATGGGGTTTTTCATGGCAATGCTCCGTTGTTTCTTTCTATATTTTCTTAATTAGTTCTGTGCTTTTGGTATGATTAGGGCGTCTACGGCAACGGCACCCTTGGGCATGACGATTAAGGGGTTGATTTCGATGCTTTCGATCTGGCCGGTGTTGGCATGGGCGAATACCGAGAGCGCGGCCAAAGCTTGCGCCAGGGCATCAATGTCTGCTGGAGGCTGACCGCGTATGCCGTCAAGCATGGTGCGGCCCTGGATCTCATCGATCATCCGATGCGCCTCGTCGACCCCGAAAGGAGCGAGACGGAAGGTGACATCCTTGAGCACCTCGACGAAGACGCCGCCCAACCCGAACATTACGGCCGGGCCGAAAACGGGGTCATCAATGACGCCCATCACGGTTTCCACCCCGACACTCGACATCTCAGCGACGATCACGCCATCTATCTTAGCATCCGGCTTGGCGACCTTGGCGCGTTTAATGAGGGTCTCATAGCCCTCCGCGATGTCTGCTTCGTCATCAATATTGAGGATCACACCGCCGATCTCGGTCTTGTGTGGGATATCAGGCGAGGTAATTTTCATCACCACTGGGCCCTTTATCGCACGCCAGACGGCGATGGCGCCAACGGCATCACTGACAAGCTCTTCGCGCGACACCGGAATTCCGGCACTGGCGAGGATGATTTTGGCCTCGTGTTCAGCCACTGCAGTTTTGGGTGCGGTGAGCATGCCATCGGGTGCGGGTGGTGGTGCATCGGGATGGCCGCGCTCGAACACCTCGCCGAAATGGCTGAGTGCAGCCATGGCGCGCACCGTCAAGGATGGGTCTTCGAAACAGGGGTAGCGCAGTTTCTCGAAACCTGGCAACAGATGTTGCGCGGCGTTAACGCAAATCGCCATCAACTCATCAGGATAAGCGGCGCGCAGGTCGCGCATGAGTTTCTGACAGGCGTCTCTAGTCAGCGGCGAAGCGACGACGCTAGCGAGATAAATGATGTGGCTGTCATAATCGCCTTCCTCAATGGCAAGGCTGACGTTCTTTCTCATCAGGCTGGTATCGTTCAGCGCTTGGGCAGTGAAATCGACTGGGTTTTTGACGGCTGCGAAAGGGATCAGTTCCTTCAGTTTCTTCTGTACACCGTCGGGCATCGGCGCCACGTCCATGCCGTATTTGTGCGATGCGTCCGCCATCTGCACACCAACGCCGCCCGAGATCGTTTGCAGATCAATCTTGCGGCCTTTTGGAAACTGGCCGAACTGGCAGGCATAGGCAATATCGATCATTTCCTCAGTGGTCTCGGCGCGGTAGACGCCATACTGGCGGAACAGTGCATCGTATACGGTATCAGAGCCGGCCAGGGATGCAGTGTGCGAGGCTGCGGCCTGGGCGCCGATCGCGGTGGTTCCGACCTTCATGAAGATAACGGGTTTCTTGGCGTCGCGGGCCGTCTCCAGCGCTCGGCGAATGCGCTCAGCGCTTTTCATTCCTTCCGCATAGGCAACGATGACGTCAATGTCATTCGCCTGTGCATAGAATTCGATGACTTCTGCCACATCGACATCGATCTCGTTGCCGGTCGTCACCCAGTAAGTGGCGCCAATACGGCGGTCCTGGGAAACGTTATAGACATGCGCGCCGTAGGCGCCGCTTTGCGTCACAATTCCAACTGGCCCCGGCGGCACCTTGGTCATGTCCAGGGTGTTGCCGAAGGTGCCGTACCAGCCCGACTTGTTATTGAAGGCGCCGAGGCAGTTGGGCCCGGTAACCCTCATGTCGCTTGCTTTGATGATTGCTTCGATCTCGTCTTGGGCCCGTGCACCTTCCTCGTCCACCTCGGCAAAGCCCGACGTGAAAACGATAGCGCTTTTAACGCCGGTATCGGCGCAATCACGGATAGCATCAGTTGCGATATTGGCCGGCACTGAGACGATGGCGCAATCGACAACTTCCGGTACATCCTTGATTGACGGATAGGCCTGCAGGCCCTGCACAGTATCGCGCTTGGGGTTGACGGGATAAATGGCACCTTGGAAATTGGCTTTTTTGGAAAAAGCGATAGGACGGCCGCCGATCCTGGCGGGTGAGTCGGATGCTCCAATAACGGCGATCGAATTTGGCCGCAGCAACGGCTCAATCGAATGGCTCATCCCCAGAAATCCCCCTCCCCCTCTGTTTTCTAGGGGTTTGTATTCGCGCGGGCGAGCCTATTCTAGAATTTTCGAAGGAGCAAACATCATCGAAAAACCGGGGCTGGTTGAACGTCGCCGACCGCTGTGCCTGAGCAGTGGTAACCCTCGTCTCCTTTCCCGGAAGTGCCTTCGTAGAACAAGAACCCGAGATTGTATTGCGCCGGCGCGGCGGCCTTTTTGACGAGTTTCGGTTTGGGTTATGGCTTCAGTTCGGGCTTAACCACCGGCTTTGGTTTGGGTTTCGGCTCCGGGGGGGGTGGTGGCGGAGCGGTCGACATTTCCGGTTTTGGTATGGATTCCGGTTCCGGTTTGGATTCTGACTTAGGCGTGGCCTCCGGTTTTGGCTCCGCCATCGGCTCGGGCTTAGGGGCTGGTTCAGGGGTCAGTTCCGGGTTGAGTTCGGTTTGTGATCCTGGCTCAGGTTTTTTCATCATTGGCTCGGCGTTGGGTGTTTTGCCGAACTGGTCTTGTAGGGTTTTCGGAAACTTGATCAGGACACGCGGATTGCTATCGAACGCCTTGCCGCTCGATATATCCCACCACATGGTTTTAGCGTCGTAGATTGTGCCTTCGATCTTGTCGTGGATGGTATGTTTGAAGCTAACCGCCTGGTCGCCAATAGGGCCCCCGACGGATCGTAGTGTGTTATCCGTAATGAACTGACTGGCAATGCCCGCCACCAGTGTCAGCACGGCAAACACGGCAACGGTGATTTTGACGATGGTCTTCAAGAACCTTGTCCACCTTAATCTAACGATCACTTCAAGCAGCCGCTAACCGGCCCCGAACCAACAATATTATACCAGAGAGGGTTTGCAACTAAACGGGCAAAATATACCCGAAAGACACTTAACCATTTATTGAGATCAGGAGGGGGGAGCAATTGTAACGGCAGGTCGCGACGCAACTGGCAATCAAGTTGCCGTCGTCGTCGAAGGCATCGGCTTTGGCAAAAAAGATACGCCGACCGCCACCGGTTTTGTGGGCGACCACACGGAGCATAGTGTCCTTGGCGACGTGGATAAAATTGGTGGTCATGGAAACCGTTGAAGCGTTGCGGATATTGCCAGTATCCGGGCATACAGCTCCGGCCCGTGTACAAGCGGAGTCCAGGATTGTCATTAGCACGCCGCCGTGGGCCAAGCCGTGGCGGTTGGTGTGGTTCTCGGTCATGTTGAGCACGATCACCGCATGGTTGACGTCCCATTCGATAATGTCGTATCCGACCATTTTCTGGAAGCCGCCCGGCTTAACATAGGGTTTGTCGCCCATGTGCGCCTACCTGCGTCCCGTCAGGTTGCGACTGATGATTTCTTTCATGATCTCCGATGAGCCGCCGGCGATGCGCGCGAACCGGTTGTCTGCCCAGGCCTTGCCGATGGGGTATTCCCACATGTAGCCGTATCCGCCGAACAGTTGTAGACAATCGTCCAGCGCCTGGCACATGGCCTCTGTCGTGCGCAGTTTGGCAACAGCGCCCGTCTCGGCGCTCAACTCATTGGCCAGAAGAAGTTCGATGCATTTGTCAACGAAAACCCGCTGGATCACCGCTTCCGCCTTGATTTCCGCTAGCTTGAAACGCGTGTTCTGGAAGTCCGAGATAGCCTTGCCGAAGGCCTTACGCTCGTTTGTGTAATCGATTGTCCACTCGAGCGCGGCTTCGGTCGTCGAAATGGCCCTGATCGCGACGATCAGGCGCTCTTGCGGTAATTGTTTGACCAATTGGATGAAGCCGCACCCCTCTTCGCCCAGCAAATTGCTCGCCGGAACATGGACGTCGTCGAAAAACAGTTCCGACGTATCCTGCGCATGCCAGCCAATTTTTTTCAAATTGCGGCCGCGGTCGAAACCCTCGCGCCCACGCTCTACTACAACAAGGCTGATACCGCGGGCACCCTGTTCGGGATCGGTCTTGCACGCGACGATTACCAGATCCGCCATCTGGCCATTGGTGATGAACACTTTTTGCCCATTGATGACAAGGTCATCGCCATCACGCAGCGCCGTCGTCTTGATCCCCTGCAGGTCTGAGCCGGCGTCTGGCTCGGTCATGGCGATAGCACCGATAGTTTCCCCGGCAACCATTTTTGGTAGCCAGGCGCTTTTTTGTTCATCCGTTCCATATTGCAAGATGTAGGGAATTACGATTTCTGAATGCAGATGGAACCCGGGGCCGGTAACGCCACCCCTGGCCATTTCTTCAAGCAATACGGTTGTGTAGAGAAAGTCAGCGCCCGGACCACCATATTCCTCCGGCACGGAACAGCCGAGATATCCCTGTTCACCGGCGGCGAGCCAGACTTCACGGCTGACCTGGCCGTCCTTTTCCCACTGGTCGTGGTAGGGCGCAATTTCCTTTTCTATAAAACGACGCACGGAATCTCGGAAAACTTCGTGTTCCTCGCTAAACAGGGTTCTCTGGATCATTGCCAGTAATACTCCTCTGAAGCCCCCACGGGGATACGTTTATGAAGGGATTCGACATTTAGTTCGCATGCGTATAATAATATAGCGAACAAAAACTCACAAGCGGGCGAACCTGCCAATCCGTGCAATCGATTGGGTGGAGAATACCAGAATGTCCGAACATAATATGCTTGAAGGCAAGGTTGCTTTGGTAACCGGTGCAGGCCGCGGTGTCGGTGCGGAAATTGCTAAAATGATGGCGTCACGCGGTGCCAAGGTCATCGTCAACGACCTGGGTGGCGAAGCCAATGGCGAGGGCGCCGACCAGGTTCCAGCTATGGAGACCGTCAGGGCGGTCCGCGATGCCGGTGGTGAGGCGGAAGCCAACTTCGATAGCGTCTCGGACTTCAAGGCTGCACAAGCGATGGTCGATCAGGCCGTTGATACATTCGGCAGCATCGATATCGTCGTCAACAACGCGGGCATCCTGCGCGACGTAATTTTCCACAAGATGACGGAAGACGATTGGGATTCGGTCATCAACGTTCACCTGAAGGGCTGCTTCAACACCTCGCGCGCTGCTGCCACCCACTTCCGGCAGCAGCAATCTGGTGCCTTCGTTCACATGACTTCGACATCCGGTCTGATTGGTAACTTCGGGCAGGCCAACTACGCGGCCGCAAAGTTGGGTATCGTCGGTCTTTCCAAGTCCCTGGCACTCGACATGTCGCGCTTTAACGTGCGTTCGAACTGTATTTCTCCGTTCGCCTGGAGCCGCATGATCGGCACCATCCCCATGAGCACGCCAGAAGAAAAAGCACGTGTTGAGAAAATCAAACAGATGACCCCGGACAAGATTTCCGTAGTCGCTACCGCGCTTTGTGCCGACACCGCCCACAACGTGACCGGACAGGTGTTCGCCGTGCGTAACAACGAAATCTTTCTGATGAGCCAACACCGCCCGCTGCGCGGTATGCAGGAAGGTAATGGCTGGACGCCGGAAAGCGTCGTAGATCACGCCTTTCCAGCCATGTCGACGATGTTCTATCCACTCGACCGTTCGGCCGACATCTTCAGTTGGGATCCGGTCTAATGACTATCCATCCGGATAAGCTCTTCAACTGGCCGTTCAAAGAGGTCGAACAGACATATACGGTCCGTGATTCCATTATCTATGCGCTCGGTCTTGGCTTCGGCGCTGATCCCTTGGATGAGGGGCAGCTCAATTTCACGTTCGAGGAGCGCGATTTCAAAGCTGTGCCAACCATGGCGGCGGTTTTGTGTACGCCTGGTTTCTGGGTCCGAGATCCGGAATCCGGTGTCGATTGGAAGAAGGTTCTGCATGGTGAGCAGGCGATCGAGTTGCACCGGCCCTTGCCGCCAAAAGCAACTATCAAGGCGCGCTCCCGCATCACCGATATCATCGACAAGGGGAAAGGCAAAGGCGCGTTGTTTTTTGCCGAGCGTACGCTGGTTGATGGGGCGACTGACGAACCGCTGGCGACCTTGAAGTCGACGACATTCGCGCGCGGCGATGGCGGTTTTGGCGGTCCGTCTGGGCCGCAACCAGAACCGCACGTGCTCCCGCACCGCGAGCCTGATGAGGTCTGCGATCTGCCGACCTTGCCGCAAGCCGCATTGATTTACCGTCTGTCGGGGGACCCGAACCCGCTGCATGCCGACCCACAAGTGGCGGCTGCGGCGGGTTTCGATCGGCCAATCTTGCATGGGCTTTGCACGCTCGGTATTGCTGGACATGCCATCCTCAAGACTTATTGCGATTATGACACGGCGCGCTTTAAGTCCTTGAAACTCCGGTTCTCATCGCCGGTCTTTCCAGGCGAGACTATCCGCACGGAAATGTGGCGTGACGGCAAAAATGTGTCATTCCGCGCCAAGGTGGTGGAGCGCGATATTGTGGTGCTAAACAACGGCCTTTCCGTTGTGAGTGACGGCTGACGAAGCATGCATGATTGGGATAACGCGATCGGGTTTTTGTTTCATGACGTGGCAAGGTTCCGCTCGCTTGTCTACGATCACTTCATGCAGCCCTATGGCTTGACCCGTGCGCAATGGCGGGTGCTTGGTACTTTGCTTCGTAAGGACGGACTAACGCAGCGCGAACTTTGCGACCGCATCGATATCGGTGCCGTGACCTTGAGCGGCCTAATCGATCGCCTGGAGGCGCGCGGCTGGGTAGAGCGCCGCGAAGACCCGAAAGACCGCCGGGTCAAGCGGGTCTGGCGCACCGATCAGGTCAAGGAAATCCGCAACAACATGCAACGCCGGACCAACGAGTTGAATGAGATGGCGCTCAAGGGTTTGAGCCACAAGCAGATTGAAGAATTGGTCAGTATGCTGGAAGTGGTGAAAGGCAACCTGATGACGGTTGCGGATGAGATACAGGAGAACAGAAATGGGACCACTTAAAGGTCTTAAAGTCGTTGAGATGGCGGGGCTCGGACCCGGCCCGTTTTGTGCCATGATGTTGGGCGATATGGGTGCCGATGTGATCCGCATCGACCGGCCAAATCCTTCGCCCCTGGAAGGTGCCGCCAGCAGCGACATCAACCGCCGCAGCCGCCGTTCGGTAACCTTGAACTTGAAAACGAGCGAAGGCCGTGAGGCGGCGCTCAAGCTGATCGGTGAGGCCGATGCCCTAATTGAGGGGTACCGTCCTGGTGTCATGGAGCGCCTGGGGCTCGGTCCCGATGCCTGCCTGGAGCGGAACCCGAAACTAGTCTACGGCCGCATGACCGGCTGGGGCCAGGACGGCCCGATGGGGCAAATGGCGGGTCATGACATCAACTACCTGGCAATAACCGGTGCTTTGCACGCCATTGGGCCCAAGGAAAAGCCAGTACCACCCCTGAATATAGTTGCCGATTTTGCCGGCGGCGGCATGATGTTGCTGGTTGGAATCCTGGCGGCGGTCTATGAGACTGGGGCTTCCGGCCAGGGCCAGGTCGTCGATACCGGTATGTCGGATTGCGTGCCGTTGCTGTTGGGGAGTGCCTATACCCGCATGGCCGCAGGCAATTGGGATGATGAGCGTGAGTGTAATCTGCTCGACGGCGCCGCCTATTTCTACAGCGTTTACGAGTGCTCGGACGGCAAGTTTATCTCACTCGGTTCCATTGAACCGCAGTTTCATGCCGAACTGCTTGAGCTTCTCGGGCTTGCAGATGATCCGCTGTTCCACCGCCAGTTGGAGAAAGACGGCTGGTCCGCAGCAAAGGCTAAATTGGCCGAGGTCTTCAAGGGCAATACCCGCGACCACTGGAATAAGCTGTTTGATGGCACGGACGTTTGTTACGGCCCTGTGTTGAGCCTCAGGGAAGCACCGAAACATCAACACAACAAGGCGCGCAAAGCCTTTATCGAGATCAACGGCCACATGCAGGGCGCGCCGGCGCCACGCTTTAGTCGCACAGCACAGGACTTTCCCACCCCACCACCGGAACCCGGCCAACACAATGAAGAAGCACTTAGTGACTGGGGCTTCAGCGCTGATGAAATCACATCCCTCAAGGACGCCGGCGCGGTATAGATTTTAGGACAACGGAGAGTTACATGTCTGTTGGAATTCAAGCCTTTGGCGGATACGTGCCGCAGCTTCGGCTCGACCGTGCTGCCATCGCCAACGCGCATGCCTGGTTCAACCCCGGGCTCAAAGGGCTCGGCAAGGGCGAGCGCGCCATGGCCAACTGGGACGAGGATCCCATTACTATGGCCGTTGAAGCGGCTCGTGATTGTTTGAACGGTACGGAGGTCGAACTCAGCGGCGTCTATATGGCTTCAACTTCCATGCCGTTCCAGGACCGTCAGAACGCTGGTGTCGTGGCGCAGGCCTTGTTGTTGGGTGAGGACCTGTTGACGCTTGATATAGTAGGCTCGCAGCGGGCCGGCACGTCGGCCCTTGTCGCGGCTTGCAAGGTAGCTGCCGGTGGCGGCAAGCCGATCCTTGTGACGGCAGCGGAGAAGCGTCGCGCCAAAGCTGCGAGCTCGATTGAGATGACAGCC
Source organism: uncultured Magnetovibrio sp. (assembly GCA_964468005.1). GTDB lineage: Bacteria > Pseudomonadota > Alphaproteobacteria > Rhodospirillales > Casp-alpha2 > TMED8. Next base: position 8,661 of record CAYXUT010000041.1, read on the forward strand.
GGCGACGCCGGCGCAGCTGTACTGGTCGGCGATGGTGATGGCGTTGCGGAGCTCTTGGGTTCGTACACAAAGGCTGTCGATTTCATCGATCACTACCGCGGCCAGGACGAGGCCTACGACTACATGTGGGAAGAGCGCTGGATACGCGACGAGGGCTACATGAAACTGGTGCCGGCGGCGTGCGAAGCGGCACTGGCTGAAGCCGGCGTCGAAGCTGGCGACGTCAAGACGTTCTGCTTCCCTGCCGCCATGAAGCGCGTTTCGGGTGCGCTAGCCAAGAAGCTTGGTATCTCGGAAGAGGCTGTGCGCGATAACTTGCAGGCCGTCTGCGGCGAGGCTGGGGCGGCCCATGGGTTGGTGATGCTGGTGCATGCGCTGCAAGATGCCGTTCCTGGCGACAAGATCCTGGTTGCCGGTTTCGGCCAGGGTTGCGACGCCTTGGTTTTTGAGGCTACCGACGCCATCACCAATGGCAAGCCGGCTATGGGCATCTCGGGCTGTCTGTCGCTCGGCCGCGTGGAAGGCAACTACAACCGTTATCTTGCCCACAACGATATGGTCGAGATGGAGCGCGGCATCCGTGCCGAGATGGATAAACAAACCGGCCTGACGACCCTTTACCGCAACAAGAACATGATCATGTCGGCGATGGGCGGCAAGTGCTCTACGTGCGGCACCGTGCAGTTTCCGAAATCGGGCGTCTGCGTCAGTCCCAATTGCGGCGCTATCGACAGTCAGGAAGATCACCCCTTCGTCGGTGCGGCGGCGAAGCTTAATTCCTACACCGCCGACCGCTTGACCTACTCGCCGGACCCGCCGGCCTACTTCGGTATGGTGCAGTTCGACGAGGGCGGACGCGCGATGACCGACATCACCGATGTCGATCCGGCGGTTGGGCTCAAGGTTGGCATGCCTATGAAGCTGACTTTTCGCGTTAAGGATTATGATACAAAACGAGGGTTCAGACGTTATTATTGGAAAGCTACCCCCGACGTGGCGACAAAGGGAGATTGATCATGGCTACGGGTATTAGCGATAAAGTTGCTATTCTTGGCATGGGCTGCTCGAAATTCGGCGAGCGCTGGAACGACAATGCCGAGGACCTCATGCTCGAGGCCTTCACCGAGGCGCTCGAAGACGCCGGTATCGAGAAGGACCGCATTGAGGCCGCCTGGTTCTCTACTGCCATCGAGGAGCAGCACGTCGGCAAGTCCGGTATTCCGCTCTCCATGGCCTTGCGCCTGCCGTACATCGCGGTGACCCGCGTCGAGAACTACTGCGCTAGCGGCTCGGAAAGCTTCAGGGGTGCCGTCTACGCGGTCGCATCTGGTGCCTGCGACGTCGCGTTGGCCTTGGGTGTAGAGAAGCTCAAGGATACCGGCTACGGAGGCTTGCCGCAACGCTCGCGCGGTTCCGTCAACGACCAGTTTTGGGCCAATGCGTCCGCACCCGGCTCGTTCGCGCAACTGGCCAGTGCCTACCAGGCCAAGCACGGCATCCCGGCCGAGGACATCAAGCGCGCCATGGCGCATATCTCGGTCAAGAGCCATGATAACGGGTCCAGGAATGAGAAAGCGCATCTCCGCAACAAGATCGACATCGACCGTGTCCTGAACGCGCCGATGATCGCCGATCCCTTGGGGCTCTTCGATTGCTGCGGTGTTAGTGACGGCGCCGCCTGTGCTATCGTTACGACGCCGGAGATCGCGCGCTCCTTGGGCAAGTCCGCCCTGATCACCGTCAAGGCCTTGCAACTTTCGGTCTCCAACGGCACTGAAGCGCAGCACAACTCGTGGGACGGCAGCTACTTCATGACCACCCGCAAGGCCGCCAAGATGGCCTACAAGGAAGCCGGGATCACCAAGCCCCGTGACCAGATCAGTCTGATCGAAGCGCACGACTGCTTTTCGGTGACGGAACTGGTGACCATGGAAGACCTGCACATTTCGCCGGAAGGCGGAGCTGTTAAGGACGTGCTCGACGGCTTCTATGATTCCGACGGCGAGATTCCCTGCCAAATCGACGGTGGGCTCAAATGTTTTGGCCATCCCATCGGCGCATCGGGGCTTAGGATGATCTACGAACTGTACCTACAGATGCAAGGCCGAGCCGGTGAGCGCCAGCGCGATGAGGAACCGATGTTCGGCCTGACCCACAACCTTGGCGGCTTTCCGCACCAGAACGTTTGTTCGGTGGCCATCGTTGGCAAGGAAGGTGCCTAGGCTTAAGCATTCTTGTCTGAAGCCTAAAGGCGGGTCTTGCTCCCATTCTGCACCTTCCCCATCATGGGGGTTGGGGGATTTCATTCGGCTGATCACGTGCACTTACTCCCCGGTTATGAGAAGGGCCGGGGTGGGGGAATTTGACCACATGAGTAACAAGCAAACATTCGACATCATCGTTGTCGGCAGCGGTGCTGCCGGCCTGAGCGCCGCGCTAGCCGCCGGCCATGCCGGCGCCAAGGTCCTGGTAGCTGAGAAGGCACCCGTTTTAGGCGGCACCACCGCCATGTCGGGCGGTTGCATTTGGGTGCCGAACCATCACCACCAGGCCGCGATGGGTGTCACCGATTCAAAAAAAGCGGCTCTCGATTACATCCGCGCCGTCTCGCCGGAAGGTTGGCACAACACTGAAGAGCCGCTTTGGGCCACCTTCGTCGACAAGGCGCCGGAGATGTTGAAGTTCGTCGAGCAAAACAGCCCGATGCGCTTCACAGCGAACCGCGATCCTGATCCCTACGCCGAGACAGACGGTGGGCTAAAGTTCGGCCGTAACCTCTCCGCCGCGCCGATCCGCCCCGCCATCTTAGGTCCCTGGCGCGACAAACTACGCCAGCCTGCCATCCAGGTTGACCTCAACTACGAAGAGGTCTTCGATAACCACTTCCTGGCCAACCCGAAGAAGTGGGGCTTGCTCTACGCACCGAGGCTGATCTGGCGCAAGCTTTTGGGGCTCAGAACTCGGGGCAACGCGCTGATCACGGGTCTCTTGAAAGGCTGTCTCGATCACGGCGTTGAGGTCTGGGCCGAAGCGCCGGCCAAGTCCTTAAAGATAACGGATGGCAAGATCACCGGCATTGTCATCGAGCGCGACGGCGAAAACGCTGAAATTGATGTTACCGGCGGCGTAATCTTGGCCAGCGGCGGCTTCGAGTGGAACCGGAAAATGATGGCTGAGTACTTTCCGGGGCCGGTCGAGTGGACAGCCAGTCCTGACACCAACACCGGCGACGGTCAGCGCATGGCGATGGATGCCGGAGCGCAACTGGATCGCATGGATCAGGCGCTGATCATGGGCACCACGCCTGTCACCTACGAAGGCAAGCGCCAGGGCCTACCGGCGGGTGATTACTTCCTACCCCACTCGATGATCGTAAATGCGCACGGCCAACGCTTCGTCAATGAGAAGCAGATGAACATTGGTCTTGCCTTTGATAAACGCGACCGCGAGACCGGCCATCCCGTCAACCTACCAGCCTGGCGCATCTACGATGGTCAGTACGCGGCCAAGTATTCGCATTTGATGCCGAAGGCCTCCATCCCTGACAACCGCTTTCAGGCCGACACCCTTGAGGCGTTGGCCGAAATGGTCGGCGTTGATGCCGAAGGCCTCGCCCGGACGGCGAAGCGTTTTAGCGAATTTGCGCGGGCTGGTAAGGACGAGGATTTCGGACGTGGTTCCAGTATCTGGGATACGGCGCGCGGCGGCGATCCGGTCCACAAACCCAACCCGACACTCGGCACCATCGAGAAACCGCCCTTCACTGCCATGCCCTTCAAGGCGAGTTTTCTGGGTACCAAGGGCGGCCCCAGAACGGATGAGAAGGCGAGGGCGCTCAGGCCCGACGGCACGGTGATCGAAGGGCTTTACGCAGCGGGTAATGTTATGGCCAACAGCTTCGGATCCAAGGGCGTCGGCGCCGGCACTACCTTGGGTCCGTGTCTCACCTGGGGCTATATCGCCGGAGGCGATGCCGCGGCACGCGGGCGCGGCGTTTTGTAATCACCGCGTCAACTTACAACCCCGTACCGGCCAACCATTCCATTCACGCGAAGGCGGCGGTCCGCCCTATGAGCCGCTTGATGAATACTCGCTGTTGGAAGCCGACCCGGGCGACGTGATCTTTTTTGATAGTTACGTCCCGCACGGCTCTTCGCCGAACATATCAGATCGTTCCCGGCGCAACATCTTTCTCACCTTCAATCGTGAGAGCGCCGGTAATCTCCGGGCGAGATATTACGCCGACAAATGAGCCAGCTACGCACCCAACCAGGCCGGTGATCATCGCAGCGGGGCGACGTTCAGGGTGTAGGTCAAGTTCTCGCGCCCCTCACCACGGATGGAAAACGCCCTCCGGGTGGAAGGCACTGAAAGTGAAGGCGAATGCGATGGTGTGTAGCTCGTCGGCCCATTCCTCATTGTCCGAATCGTAGCGCCGCACCACCACATTGCCGACATCGCGGCCGAAATGGATCCACTTGGTGTCGTGCGCTGAGTTTTGGCCAGGCTCCCAGGCGATGTAGAGGTTGCCGCGCTCAATGGCGCCCTTTTCTTGGAGCCGCTTGAAGGGCCAGGCCTCACCGCCGACTACCACGACACGGTCAAGTGGCTTGATCTCTTTCGGTAACGGATAGGCCTCCAGCCCATGGCCCGGCGTTGAATCCATGCGCACGTAGGGGGTCGAGCCATAGGGACGCTCGGGCGGGTCGGCCGGCACCATGACTTCAGCATCGGGATGGCGAGCGCGGAATCGCGCTAGCGATTCGACCCGGCTGACCAGCGCCTTCAACTCCTTTCCAACGCTTGCGCCTAGGATGGCGCTGCCGGAATAGCGCTGCCACCAAGACTGCGTGGCAGCGTCATACATAATGGTATCAAAATGCCGTGTGCGGCCGGTATTGCCGAAAGGTGTTGCCTTGCCGTCAGCGCGGCGGTCATAGACCCGCGCCGAATTGGTGAGCGGGCTATAGCTCACCAAAATGGGTACATTGGCAAGTTCGTCATTGACCAACTCATGCCAGACCAGAAGACGCAACGGATAGGCGCGGGCATCGAAATCAATTTCGACACTGACGACGGGCTCCATCTCGCCCATGCCGCTCGCGTCTTTCACCGGCTTGAAGATGGGTTTAATAATCGGGCGAATGGTATCGCGCGTCGCCCCGTCCGAACGAATTTCCGAGATATCAACGGCACGTTTAGTGAAGTCGGCGCGCGGGAACTCCCGCGACCAGTACTGTATATTGTCGCCGATTGCCAAGGCCACGCCTGGCAGTGCTATTGTGGCCAATAGGGTGGCAAAAATCATCAAAACGGGTACCGAAGCCGAAGCTTTTCTTGCCTGTAACATGCCAGGGATGGTACCCAAACCCTTTAGTCGGCACAAACGGATGGATTGCGATATGAGCGGAAAGTCCAAGAACGAAATCAGCGACGAGGAGTTCAACCGTCGCCACGCCGAGAAGATGGCCAAGAAAAAGGCAGCGCGCGATAAAATCATCGCCACCAAGACCATTGAGAAGGGGCTGTTTATCGTACATACGGGCAAGGGCAAGGGCAAGTCGACCGCCGCCATGGGGTTAGCGATACGCGCCATCGGCAACGGCATGCGGGTTGGCATCGTGCAATTCGTCAAAGGCGTGTGGGAAACCGGCGAACGCGTGGTGCTGGAAGCCTTCCCCGATCAGGTCACCATCAAGGCCATGGGCGAGGGCTTTAGCTGGGATACTCAGGACCGCCAGCGCGATATCCAGGCGGCAGAGCAGGCCTGGGCGACGTCAAAGGAGATGATGGCGTCGGGCGAATACGACATGGTGATTATGGATGAGTTGAACATTCCGCTGCGCTACGAGAACTTGGACATCTCGGACGTGGTCGAGACGCTCAAAGCCAAGCCTAAAATGCTGCATGTCGTGGTCACAGGACGCAACGCCAAGGAAGAGCTCATCGACGCCGCCGATCTAGTCACCGAGATGACCATGGTCAAGCATCCGTTTCGGGCCGGCGTCAAAGCCCAGAAAGGGATCGAATTCTGATGCTCAAACGTTTCTCTGCCCTGGTTGTCGCCCTGGCGCTCTCGGGCTGCGCCACAAGCACGCCACCGCTGAACACTGCCAAGACGTTAATCGTCGAGGCGATCGATACCCTGCATCAGTTCAGCCTTCACAAGGAGCTCAAGAATTATAAACAGTTCATGGATGACGCGGCGGGTGTGGTGATCCTGCCCGAAGTCATCAAGGCCGGCTGGATCACCGGCGCCGAGGCCGGTAACGGCGTATTGCTGGCGCGTCGGGGCACCGGCTGGTCGGACCCAACCTTCCACACCCTGGCGGCGGCCAGCGTAGGACTGCAGTTCGGCGTTCAGGACACGGCGATCATCATGATCTTGAGAAACCAAGGCGCTCTTCAGTCGATCCTCAAACATCAGGGAAAGATCGGCGCCGATATTGGTGCCACGGTGGCATTCTTCGGGATTGGTGCGGAAGCTGCGACGACATCCAACCTGGGTGCCGACATCGTTGCCTTCGCTGCACCTAATGTCGGCGTCTACATGGGCGGCTCGTTCGAGGGATCAGTGCTGGTGACACGGCGCGACATTAACGAGGCTGTTTATGGTGCTGGCGCCACCCCGATTGCTGTTATCGCCGGCAAACTTAAGACCTCCATCGCCGATCCCCTGAAGGATGCCCTTGGGCGCTGACAAACAGCCACGCGGCTTTCGCGCCCTGATGGTTCAGGGCACGGGCTCTGACGTCGGCAAGTCCTTACTGGTCGCCGGGCTTTGTCGATTGTTTACCAAGCAGGGCCTCAAGATCGCGCCGTTCAAACCGCAGAACATGTCCAATAATGCCGCCGTTACCAGCACGAGCGGTGAGATCGGCCGCGCTCAGGCACTGCAGGCGCGAGCCTGTAATCTCGAGCCTGACGTGCACATGAACCCGGTCTTGCTGAAGCCGCAGTCCGACATCGGAGCCCAGGTGATCGTGCAGGGCCGGGTCAAGGGAAATGCCCAGGCACGCGACTTTCATGCCTTAAAGCCTGAACTGATGGCCGCTGTTCAAGATAGTTTCCGGACCATCGGCGAGGGCCGTGATTTGGTGCTGATAGAGGGCGCGGGCAGTCCCGCCGAAGTCAACCTTCGGGCCGGCGATATCGCCAACATGGGGTTTGCCGAGGTCGCCGACGTGCCGGTGATGTTGGTCGCCGATATCGACCGGGGCGGTGTTATCGCCAGCCTTGTCGGCACCCGTGCGGTGCTGACAGAAGTCGAACGCGCACGCATCGTGGGCTTTGTAATTAACAAGTTCCGTGGCGATATAACATTGTTCGAAGACGGCCTGAAGGAAATCACCGAACGCACGGGCTGGCCGTCTTTCGGCATCGTCCCCTACTTCGATCATGCCTGGCGCCTGCCGGCAGAAGACGCCATGAGCCTTGATGGCGCCGAGAAACCATCGAACAGAGAGGCCATCACCGCGAAGTTTGTGGTTCCCAGGCTGTCGCGCATCGCCAACTTTGATGATCTCGACCCGTTGGCTGCCGAGCCCGGTGTCAGTGTCGAAGTAGTTGAGGCCGGACGTCCCCTGCCACGCGACGCCGATATCATTTTGCTGCCGGGCTCGAAATCTACAGTTGCCGATCTCAAGCACCTCCGCGAGCAGGGCTGGGACATCGATATTGCCGCGCACCACCGTCATGGCGGCGTGGTGGTTGGGCTCTGTGGCGGCTACCAGATGCTGGGGCGCGTGGTTGCCGACCCCGACGGGACCGAGGGTCCGGCCGGCAGCGTTGATGGCTTGGGATTGCTCGACGTGGAAACGGTGATCGGCGGCGACAAGGCGCTGGTTGCCGTGAGTGGCAGAGAAAACGCGAGCGGCGCACAAGTCTCAGGCTACGAAATGCACATGGGTGAGACCACCGGCGATGACACCGCGAGGCCCTGGTTAACGCTCAAAGGCGGCCGGGAGGAAGGGGCCATTAGCGCTAACGGCTGCGTCATGGGCACCTACGTGCACGGGCTTTTCGCCGAAGACCAATTCCGCCATGCCTTCCTAAGCCGTCTCCACCAAGGCCATGCCAGCACACTTGCCTATGAAAGCCAGGTCGAGGCGACGCTTGATAAATTGGCCGAACACTTGGAACGCCACCTTGATATTGAAGCGCTTTTCGGCGCGGCAATTTAAACCCTTCCGGCATGCTTTAATGCGGCGAAGGAAGGTGCTATCACATGCGCGCAAACCGGAAACGGCTGCGGGGCCCGTAGCTCAACTGGTTAGAGCCGGCCGCTCATAACGGTCTGGTTGCAGGTTCGAGTCCTGCCGGGCCCACCAATTCGGAACAAAGCCGGGCATCTTATCGGTGTCCGGCTTTGTCGCTTTCAGGGCTTCGACTGCAATTGCGGCATTTGGACCGGAAACCCGGGTTTCATGGCCCATAACGTCAATTCTGTCCGCAAACAGCTTCAAATAGTCTTACTTGAAGACGCTGTCCGGATTGCGCAGGGCTTTGCAGGCTGCTTCAGCGAACTGCCCATTATTTCCTGGTGTTAGTTATTTAATTGGCATTGAGCGACTGTGGTTTTTTGAACTCGCTTGACGAATTAGATTTTCGCGTAACAGCGGCGCACTTGCGTTTTTTTCTTAGTGGTTTTATTCAGGTCCGTAGGACTCATGGCAAATCCAGAATTAGAAAACCACAAGTTACCCTTGCTATTCACACCGATGACGTTGAAATCGGTCACGGTACGCAATCGCATTGTCGTGGCTCCAATGTGCCAATATCATTCGGAAGATGGAGGCCCCACGGACTGGCAGATGATGCATCTGGGGCGACTGGCAACCGGTGGCCCGGGCATTATCTTCGGTGAAGAAACGGCTGTCGAGTCACGGGGACGGAAGACTTACGCCTGCGCGGGGTTGTACAAGAACGAACACATCCCCGCGTACCGCAGACTGACCGACTTCATCCGCGAGCAAGGTGCAGTACCGGCGGTCCAACTGGGCCATGCAGGGCGCAAAGCGTCTTGTCACACGGCGGTGGCCGAGTGGCGCCCGCTTGTCGATAAAGACGCCGAGGACGGTTTGCCGCCGTGGCAAGGCCTGGCCCCAAGTCCAATCAATGCCGATGGTAGGCGCTTCGTACCGCGTGAAATGGACAAGGATGATATCCGCGATGTCCTTGAAGCCTTCAGGGTAGCGACGTGCCGCAGCCTCGAATGCGGCTATGACATCGTCGAGGTTCATGGCGCGCATGGCTACTTGATCCACCAATTTCTCTCACCGATAAGCAATCACCGTCGAGACGGGTATGGCGGAGACCTGCAAGGCCGAATGCGGTTCGCGCTCGAAGTCGCTGAAGTCGTCCGCGATGCTTGGCCTTTTGACAAGCCATTTTTCTACCGAATATCCGCTGTTGATGGCAAAGGTGGCGTCTGGAATCTCGACGACTCCGTGGTTTTGTCGCAGGAACTCAAAGATCGTGGCGTCGATTTAATCGATGTTTCGTCTGGCGGCATCTTTGGTGACACGGACATGCCAACTGTGCCGCGGGTGCCGGGCTATCAGGTTGGCTTTTGTGAGCGCATTCGGCGGGAGGTCGAAATCATGACCATTGCGGTGGGTTGTATCACCGAGGCGCAGCAAGCAGAGGACATCCTGAGAAGTGAACAGGCGGACCTCGTAGCGTTGGCCCGCGAACTCCTGTGGAATGCCGACTGGCCGGCGCATGCGGCTGAAGAACTGGGTATTACCGATCCGTTCGCGGTCATGCCTGAAGAGTATGCCCACCGGTTACGCCAACGTGCGGCCCATAAGAAACTCCCCCGCAACCAAGGCGGCACAGAGACCCAAGCTGCTATGCACTTCCTTCTGGGAAAAGGAAACTGACTGCGATTGAACAGTCTCGCGACCGCCATGTCAGCCTCGACATTTCTGATCCTTTGTTTTCCTAACTATAATGGTGGATCACTTAAATAGGGCAGGCCAGCACAGGCAAGGGAACAGCGTCATGTCCGGCAATACCCGAAATAGCCAATACAACGAGAAGTTCAATACCGCGCTACAGTGGATGTGGGGTGATGGATTTCTTTCTCCT
>CAYXUT010000042.1:0-18746 GCA_964468005.1 uncultured Magnetovibrio sp.
ACCCATCAGCAGTAATCCCGCATGGAGCCAACATACGTTGACGCCGATAATCACCCCCATCAGGTGCATGCCATTGAGCATGCCGTCGACAAAGAAGTCAGCGGCGATTATCACAAAACCTAAAAACACTACAGCCATCACCGTACAAGCTCTCGGGTTGACTAAAGAAAGAACCCTACCTTCGCACTAGTTGAGTTTATTTCTGGGTTTGCCCATCTCGGCAGCGGCGGCGCAGTGGCAATGCGGTAGGCCAGATAAATAAAATAGAGCCCGCCTATACTGATATCACCGGCGCCGCGCCTTCCATGATTCTCTGGGTCGTTCGAACTTGATGTCAGGATTGAAGCCGCCGAAGAGCATGCCATCACGCCCGCAGGAAAGAACGAAGCCCAGTTCGGCAAGACCCAATTCCTTGTACATATCAGCGTATTTGCATTTGACGATATTGTAGTTGTACTTGGTCTCGCCACGCTCAATCACATTTCTCTCGGTGGCACCGCCAGCGGACCATCGGCCCATACCGTTGGGCATGTGCTCGAACGAATTGCCGCCACATCGCTTGGCCAAATCGGCGCCGCTCTTTACCGCCAGATTGAGTATTACGTTAGAGGCAATCTCAACCGCCTTTTCGTGCCCCAGTTTATCGGCGAAAGCCTCGATTAAGGGAGCCATGATGCGGGCCTCGATCTCGCGGCGCAACAGCACCGGCACGTCATTGATCTCGTTGATGGTCGGTTCTCTTTTGCTATTTATCTCCAGCCAGTCCTTCGGGTTTCAGTATAAACATCGCCAACGGACCGATCAGCATGATCGTGGCGACGGCAAGAAAAGCAATGCCCCAGCTTTCCGGCGTTGTGCCACCGCCGGTAAGGTCAAGGACGAAACCCATGGTCAGCGGGCCAAAGAAACCGCCGCTGTACCCAAGGGTCGAATGCATGGCCAAGGTCGCGCCGCGCTGGCCGGGACGCGCGCTACCAGCAGCACCGGCGGTGAGCGATGATGAATCGGCCCAGATCAGAATGGCGTAGACCAGTACCAAAACCGCCGCCAGCGTGTAGGAAACAGCGGTGGTAAATCCGACCGTTCCGGCGACGATGAGGCCTGCGAACATCGCCGCTAGGATCAAGCGCCGGCGGCCAAAACGGATCGAAATTTCATTGCCGGTGACACTCGAGCATACACCTAAAATACCCATGCAACTGGCCACCGCGGTGGGTGCCAGCCAAGATGATAGCCCGCCTTCAGACACGCCCTGATAGGCGGCCGCAAAGGTCAGGAAAGCAACGACCCAGTTCCTAAGCGCGCTCATCTCAAACGTATGCACGCAGTAGCCGATCGAATAGGCCATAGCCGAACGGTTGCGCAAAATAGGCCGAAAGTTGAACAGGGCTGACCATGCGCCTTCATGTGGCTTAGGTGTTCGGCTCGGCAGGAATAACGCCATCAAGATCCACGCCACTAATGCCCCCGCACCGCCGGTCGCGACGCCCCAGCGCCAACCGAACCATTCGGCGATGGTGCCAGCGATAACGAACGACAACGCACCGGACACACCGATGCTCGCGGCATGGGCCGTCACAGCACGGGACTGGCTCGGTCCTTCGACAAAATCGCTTAGCGCTTTAAGGCCGGGCATATAGGTTCCAGCCCAGCCAATCCCCCAGACGGCGCGAAACACGAGTGCCGACGAAAAACTATCGGCAAGCCAAGCATAGCCGAAGCCGGCGATGGTAATCATTCCAACACCGAACAGATAGACCCGTTTCGGGTCGATACGGTCGGTCAGTGCCACCAGCAACGGAACGCTCGCCACATAGCCGAAATAGAATATACCGGTGATCCAGCCACCCTGGGTGTTGGAGAGATCCCACTCGGTAATGAAACGCGGCAATAGTGCCGGCACCGAAAAGGCACCGATCTGCGCCAAGGTTTGGGCAACACAAACCAAGACAATGAGCCGGAACGTGGACACTTGATCAACTCCCTTGCTGGACGGGCCGATCCTAATTACACGAGCCTGCCCCAATTGAGAAAATCATATCATTGCGTGAGGTTTTTTATGAAATAGGTAATTTAATTCGCTTGCGAACGGTCTTTAATTTAGGCGATATTATCATAGCTTTTGTAACTATTTGGCGATTGGTCTGCTATCAATTCGTAGGAACAACAAATGAGCAATAGGCAATCCAAACCGGAAGCCACCAAAAATCTGAACGGCGCCGACTGGGTCGCACCCGATTGTCACGGTGAGAACTTTTACGATCTCGACCCGGGCTTTCAGTTCCTGCTCAAGCAGTACATGGATCCGAAGTTGCACGCCCACATGGAACCGCACCTCAAAGACCTGGGCAAGCTGGCCGGAAACAAACTCGACGACCTGTCGCGTAAGGCCGAAACGCACCCTCCGGTGCTGCATGCCCGCGACCGCTACGGTCGCGATGAAGACTGGATCGAATACCATCCCTCCTATAAGGAAATGGAGCGCATGGCCTACGAGGACTTTGCGCTCAACCGTATGAGCCACAAGCCGGGCGCCTTTGGCTGGCCAAAAAAGATGGGCCCGTTGACCAAGTATGCGGTGCAATATTTGTTCGTACAGTCGGAATTCGGTCTGATGTGTCCGATCAGCACCACCGACACCTCGGCCTACCTAATCAGCAAGTATGCCAAACCTGATATTCGCAAGCGCTATTTCCCGCGCCTTACCGCCGAAAAATACCAAGATATGATTACCGGCGCGCAGTTTATGACCGAACAATCGGGCGGCTCCGACGTCGGCAATATCGAAGTCGAGGCGCGTCTTGAAGACGGCGTTTGGCATATCTATGGCAATAAATGGTTCTGCTCGACCACGGATGGCGGACTGATAATGATCTTGGCGCGTATTGAGGGCGATCCGTGGGGTTCGCGTGGCCTGTCTTTGTTCGCGGTTCCACGGACCATGGAAAATGGCTCGCGCAACGCCTACAAGATCGTGCGTCTGAAATCCAAAATGGGTTCACGCTCCATGGCATCGGGCGAGGTCACCTTCAATGGCGCCGAGGCCTACCTGTTGGGCAACCAGAATAAAGGCCTCAAACAGATGCTTGACATGGTCAACTTGTCGCGCTTGTCGCACGGTGTGCGCGCCTCGGCCATGATGCGCCGATGCTTGAACGAAACCATGTCGGTGGCCCGCAACCGCTATACCTTCGGCGAGAGGCTGATCAACCACCCACTGATGCGCCGCCAAATCATGAAGACCATGCTGCCAACCGAGCAGGCGCTCTCAAGTTTCATGTTCACAGCTCACATCATGGAAAAGGCCGATGACGGCGACGACGAAGCCGCCCGCGCGCTCCGTATCCTCACTCCGATGATCAAGGGCCGCATGTGCCGCGACAATGTCAAAGTCGCCACCGCTGCCATGGAAGCACGCGGTGGAAACGGATACATTGAAGAGTGGGTCAACGCGCGGCTTGTGCGTGACGCGCATTTGGGCGTGGTTTGGGAAGGCACGTCTTCGATCGTAGCACTGGACATCATCAAGCGTGCGATCCCGAAGGTTCAAGCACACGAAGCCCTGGGAGGACAACTGCATCAAGCCATTGAGGGCGCCGAAAGCTTGCCGGGCCAATACAGGGGCGAGCTTTCCGCCATTGTCGACCAGGCGGTGTGCTTCGCCGGTCAAGTCGCTGAGAAAGACGAACACGAGTCTTTCTCGCGTCAAGCTTCAAACGCCCTATATCACGTTATGAGTGCTGTTTTGTTGGCCCGCGAGGGTGCCGCAATGGGTGAGAAAACCGGCGATGCTAGCCGCCTAGTACTTTCAAAGTTAGTCATGGACCACAAGCTCCGGCCGCACGACCCCATGAGCCTTGAAGGGTCAGACGCCGAGGACAAGGCGGCCGAATTACTGTTTGACGAGGATTCGCCGGGCCTCGATCGCGCCTGCGCAGCCTTGGCAGCATGAGCATTTAACGGAACTGTCCAGTGGCCCGCGCCGGCCATCAAACGGTGCTACAAGAGCTCTCGATACCGGACATCTCATTTAGGGTCCAATTTTTGTGAATGGGTTTCATTCGGTGTGAATGGTTAGGATTTTTCAAGACCAAAACGCGAATTCTCATACGCGCAGCCCGACTCAATCGAACAAGAACTCACAAATCTTACTTAGGCCTTAGAAGGCTATGGCTTTTTGAAATACGACAGCAGTCTACAGCATATAAAAAGCTTAAAGATTCGCGCACCTAATACCGAAAAACACGCTTTAATCCAACCGTCCGAGCCGGCTGGCAAATTGTTGAGTTGTGTTGGTAAACGGAAACGCTTCGTCCGGAACTGGCACCTCCAGAAAGGCACAAAGCGGAGCCCAGCCCTGTGACACCTCATAGGCGAGCAGACGTTCTGGCGCAATGGTTCGGCGTACTTCCGCGACGTATTCCCGATAGATTTGGATAGCGTACTCTCGCTCATCCATCCTGCCCTGGAAAGTCTGGTTAACAATGATTTCATACGCCACAGCCAAACGATCGCGCCTCGGGCTTGATGGCATCTCGATGTGATCGCGCATCACCGGAAAAATAGTGCGCTGGACGCTATTGAACCAGCTGTCCTCATCACGAATGGTCAGTAACACCTTGGCGTCCGAAAAGTGTTCGGCAATCTCACGCCAATAGCGCGCCGAAGGCCAATCGACAGATGCCTGATAATCAGCAAACACTTTATCCCATTCGGGCTTTTCGCCACGCGCTATCTCCTGCCAAAGTGGTGATTGCTTTGGGTTATCGCCCAGTTCGAACATATGGTGACAGGGCCCGAAACCCAGCCTTTCGAGCGCTAGCTTGATCGACTTGGTACCGGTCCGGCCAAATGCAGCGCCAACGACTTTCAAAGGCATGCGGTGTCACCAACCCTCAGGCTCACGAACCCAAGATTTCCGCCAGTTCAGGAAACGTGTCAACAACGACATCGTGGATCGGGTTGGGCTCGGGATCGGGCGGGCCTTCCGCGCCCCACTCGTCTGGGCGTTTGACAAAGGCCGTCTTAAAGCCCTGACCCTTTGCAGCATCGAGATCGAAGTTGTGGCAAGCGACCATCATGCATTCGCTCGGGTCGAGTTGCAGATAGCGCGCCGCCGTTTGATAGGCTTCCGGCAGCACCTTGTACTTGCCGATGGCCTCGCACGAGATCACCGCGTCCCAACTTAGACCGTTGCGCTTGGCTGTATCGATGATGATACGAAAGCTGAGGATGGTAAACGAAGCGCAGACAAACCTGGAACGCAGCCGCGGTAGAACATCCGGGAAATCGGGCCAGCACTGGAAATTGTGCGTCCTCTCCCACCAGATGGCGCGGCGCTCTTCTTCCGTCGCCGCTTCGAGGCCGTTCTCATTCAAAACACTATCCACTGAGCGACGGTGTGAAGTATCGAAATTATAGGTCGGAGGTTCGTGCTCGCCGAGGTTCAGCATAGATCCCAGGGAACGCCTACGGATTTCGTTAGCGAGGCTGCCCCAGTCACCCTCGACGCCATATTTGGACCCAAGTTTCTCGAGTTCCGTGCGAAACCCCGTATGCCAATCAAGAATTGTGCCACCCGTATCAAACGTGAGCGCTTTTACGCCATCAAAACTCATAACTTTCCACCTATATTGGCGTCCGGAATAATGATCGGTTCCATCGCTGGTCGGCCAAGAATCATATCGGACGCTTTTTCGCCGATCATGATACACGATGCATTGAGATTTGCCGACGGCATGGTCGGCATGATCGACGCATCGGCAACACGCAGCCGCTCAATGCCGTGTACCCGCAGCTGGTCATCAACCACCGCCGTCGGGTCGGTGTCCGGCCCCATACGGCAAGTACCCATGGGATGGAAGGTGGTGGTGCCGCGCGCCTTCGCAGCATCAAGCAGTTCATCATCTCTCTGCACGCCCTTTCCGGGGAAGATCTCGCGGTCGTAATAGGGCTCCAGCGGCTTCGACTGCAAGAGCTGCCGCGCCATCTTCATGCCGGCCAGCAACACACGGCGGTCATTATCTTCCTTCAAATAGTTGGGTTGGATAATTGGCTTGTCGAAGGGATTAGCCGAACGGGCGTGGACATAGCCCAAGCTATCAGGGCATTGCTGCCAGGCGGCCATGGTCATACCGGGAAAATCGTCCAGTTGATTTTGCACTCCTTCCCTGTAGCTCGCCGGCGTGAAGCTCATTTGTAGATCGGTATTTGCGATGTTGGGATTGGAGCGCCAGAAGCAATAGATCAACGTCGGCACTAAGGTCAATACGCCACGACGGAATAGTATCCAATCAGCAACCTCCTTGACTAGGCCGAGGCCACGTACGCGCTCGTTGATGCTGTCGGAATTCTTCACGCGCACGGTAAACCTCGGCGCGTAGTGATCGCGCAGGTTCTCGCCGACGCCAGCCAATTCGTGGGTCACACCGATGCCAATTGACTGCAGCAACTTCGATGAGCCAATGCCGGAAAGCTGCAGCAACTGCGGTGAATTGATCACGCCACCACATAGAACAACCTCGCGACCGGCCCGCACCTCTATTGGCTTGCCATTAGCCCCGCCCTTATTGTACTTGACGCCGACTGCCCGCTTACCCTCCAAGATCAGACCGGTGCTGTGCGCGCGGGTAATAATGCGAAGATTTGGTCGGTTTTTGATCGGCCGCAAAAACGCCTTAGCGGAGCTCATCCGGAGACCATTCTTGATGGTGCGCTGGGTATAGGTAACACCTTCCTGATAGGCGCCGTTGTAATCAGGGTTGCGCGGCATGCCCAATTGAACCGCTGCCTCAATGAAGGCATCGCAAAGCGGGTGGGTCCAGGTGTTGTCGGTAACCGCAAGAGGTCCTTCTCGGCCCCGGAAAGTGTCGTCACCCTTGCCGGTACGATTTTCGGCGCGGCGGAAATAGGGCAGCACATCGGCATAGCCCCAGCCATTGTTGCCACGCTGCGCCCAGCCATCGAAGTCCATGGATCGACCCCGGCTGTAAACGTTGCCGTTAATAGAGCTTGACCCACCAAGCGTCTTGCCGCGCGGCTGCGCAATGCGCCGTCCGCCGGTCCACTCACTTGGCTCCATCTCATAGAGCCAATTGACACTGGGATCGGTGAAGGTTTTCATGAAACCGGCCGGGATGTGGATGTAAGGGTTCCAATCAACCGGGCCCGCTTCCAGGATACAGACGGTGACACTTGGATTCTCGCTTAACCGATTGGCGACAACGCAGCCGGCCGAGCCAGCGCCAACAATAATATAGTCGTATGTTTCCATCTAATCCTTCCTATTCAAATGGCCGAGCCCTCAGCAAGCATGGCATCAATCCACGCATCGTCATAGCCGGCAATTTCCTTCAGGACATTTCGCGTGTGTTCACCCAGCATAGGCGCGCCAACCGGCGCGCGCACCGGTGTTGCCGACATCGTATATGACGGCATCAGGGTCTTAAGATAACCAAGCTCCGTATGGGGTGCGGTAGTAATCAGGCCCAAGGCCTCGGTCATCGGTGATTCTAGGGCATCTCGGACACCCAGTATCTCCCCACATGGAATGCCGGCAGCGTGCATGCGCGCCATTACTTGGGCATTGGTCATGGCGCCGAATAAAGGCGCCAAAACTGCGTCCAATTCCTTGTGATTGCTCACGCGCTTGGCGTTGCCATCAAACCGCGGATCGTCGGCCAAGGAGGGCTTCTCGATCACCTGGTCGCAAAAGCGGCGAAACATAGACTCGGCGGCAATAGTAATCATGAACTCGCCATCGCTGGAATGATAGACACCGGATGGCTGCGCCGCCTGGCTGCCTGAGCCAAAGCGCGTCGGGTCATCGCCCGTCAGCAAAGATTGCCCAGAAAAATTACAAAGCATGTTGAGTGCCGTGCCGAACAGGCTGGCCTCGACAAGCTGCCCCTCACCGCCCTGTTTCCTGGCATAGAGCGCGGCGGTGATCGCCTGGGCCGCAAACATACCCGTCGCCATGTCGACGACGGAAGCGCCGATTCGTGTCGGCTCGCCATTAGGCTCGCCCGACATTTCCATCATCCCTGACTCGGCCTGCGCGATGGGGTCATACCCAGCACGGTCGGCGAAAGGTCCAGAACGGCCGTAGCCCGAAACAGCGCAATAAATAATGCCGGGATTGATGGCTTTCATGGCGTCATAGCCAAGCCCGAGCCGGTCCATGACGCCGGTGCGAAAGTTTTCGGTCACCACATCCACCTTAGCCACCATTGCCAATACGGCATCGCGCCCTGCTAGCGTTTTCAGGTTGAGGCAAACACCGAGTTTGTTGCGGTTCATGGACAGAAAATAGGGCGAATGGCCATCCACGTTGGGCGGCATATAGCCGCGGCTCGGATCACCTGTGGGTGGTTCGATCTTGATCACCTCGGCACCCTGATCGGCTAGCATTAGCCCTACATAAGGCCCGGCCAGAACTTGGCCGAATTCCATCACCCGGATGCCGGAAAGCGGACCCGATGCAGCCCTCTCGTTCATAGCCCACGCTTTGGCAACCGGACGGTACCGGAGCCCAAAATCGAGAGCTCGTTTGTATGGGTACGGGCTTCGTGTTCGATCTCGACCAAGCCAAAACCGTCTTCGTCATCACTCAACTTCGTCACCTTGCCATTGAAGAACAGGGTATCGCCTTCCGGGTTGTGGCGGCGAATTTTGCTCTCGCAAGAAACCAGGAAACCGTCATCGCCCATCCAGTTGGTCAGGTGATGGATCATCCACGAACAGCGCTCGGGTCCATAATCGTACGCACCGGGCGCACCGACGGCGGTGGCAAACTCGTTCTCCCAGTGTACGCGTTCGGGGCAGTCGGGGATATTGAACTTGTTCGGGATACCAAGTCCGGGATGCGCGTGAATTTGTTTCCAATTGAGCTTGTTGGCGCGGATATAAAGCCCCCCCCAGCCCTGAGCGTAGGCAATGAAGCCGGTGACCGTCATCGGTCCTTTTACCATAGTCGGTAGTTCGTCGCCCACAGTCACGTCTTCAAAGTAGCGCGCTTCGGCGCCGCGCACCTCCTCTTCAGCGTAATGACGATAGATATCCGTGAGTTCCTCGTTGCTGTAGCGCTGCGCCGGTTTTACCTTCAGTTCCTTGTACTTGGTGCCGTCCTCACGCGCCGTGTCGCGTTCGGTTCGAAAACACCACGAATCAGCTTCCGCTAGCTTTTCACCTTCTCCATTATAGAAATCGACGTGGTAGATTTGCTGCACGGCGCGGCCGGAAAACAGGGTGTCGTGCTCAATCAAGTCTTTAAGATATGATTTAGTTTTGATTTCATCGTTGCGTTTGACCCACTTGTGCCATTTCCACTCGGCTCCGGCCCACATGGCGTGCACGCCGGAAAGCCCGCCGACGTAGCCAGACACGATGCGCGAACAAGCAAACAGGAATGACGGCAGCGCCACGACGCCACCGTACGAAGTCTTTGCCGCGTAGTCCGGGTCACACCAAAGCGGATTGTCATCGCCGATGCCGTGTGCGTAGTGGCGAATGTTATCGCGCGTTGCCTCATGGCACCAAGGCTCAATCTCTTTCTCGATCTTGACGCCGATGCGCTGACGCAGTTCGTCCATGCCTTGTTCGGTAATGACAGGAAAATTTCCAGGCGTATTATCGATCCTCACTTAAAATTGTCCTTTCCAGGAATTACCCTTCGCCTCCAGTGTCGGCAAGCCGGCCCGACCGGTCAATGCCCTCGTCGGCATGGGGCGGCACCGGGCAAAGTTTCAATCGCCGAAACGCTAAACGGTAATATCAAAGCCTTCGCGCTCCGTGAGTGAGGCAAAAACCGCAAAAAGGTTCTATACGGTCGGGTTGTCTGTGGTCAACTGCATGTGCATCGGGCTTTTCGGTGGTTTTCTTATCGGGCGAGAAAACTCAGAAAAACCGATTGTCGCGTTGATGTAGTCGCGCAGTACCGCCTTACTGGTCGCCCGACGGCCCTTATAAATTTCTCTTCGCCCCCCATTGCTACTCGGTGAATTTTAGACTGCGCCAGGGGCCCCTTGATCAAACATCAAAGCCCCTACGGTACGGGTTGACAGCTCCACGCAGCAAATATAAAAAAATTGAATATGTGAAAGCTGCCCCAAGAAAATAAAAGTGTTTAAAATACAGAAACCGGATCGGTTGGTAGTAGGAGTCCATCAGTTTTAGCTGCCTGATAGGAAGTCACTTGACGGCCCCTTGGTGAAGTGCGCGGTGTTCCCATCTCTGAAATCCGGGTCAAATGAACCAGTGCTCCGGGCTTGCAAGGGTTTCTAGGCATTGACGACACGGTCCCAGCAAGGTTTTGGAAAGTCACCGGCACCTTCAGCATCGCTTCCTTGTAATTCGCGGAAAATAAGCCGACATCAAAGTTGATGAAAAAACCATTTCATAATCTTTTGCTATCTAATGATTTCAATTTTAGGCGGTTTTTTTCCTTTCTGCGGTATCATATGTTCATGGTCAGCCATATCGGAAACTCTAGTCTTTCTAATTAAGAGAACGTCACTCACAGGAGAGGAAAAGATGTTCACCAGCAATCCTTTTGCCGAACTGTCGGCATCCACGTCGCCCGAAATCATGCAGGGATACGTGATCGTCATGTTCATCCTGGTCGTGGCGGGCACGATCATCGACATTATTCACAAGCGTAGTGCCCAATATTTTTTCGAAAATGCCAAGAAAGCCGAAGCGGCGCGCATTAGAGAGGTTGGCGGTGGCGAGAAAGTTGGCATCGCCATCCAAACCATCGCCGAAGACGTGTTGACTTCTGCCGAGTTCTGTAACCCGCAACGCAGGACCTCACATCTCTTCACCATGTATGGGTTCATCCTTTTCGTGGTGACGACTATCGCCTTAGTGTTCGCCTATCCGACCCCGGCGCACCCGGCCCCTGCTATCGTGACACTGCTCTGGCATCTAGGCGCGTTGATGGTTTGCTTTGGCGGCTATTGGTTCTGGTTTTTTATTCGTGTCGACGTCGCGGCCGAGGGCAATCCCTGGTACCGGATCGTTCGCGCCGACATGTTCATTCTGTCGCTTCTCGGTACGACCACATTCGGCCTGCTCTGGTCGATTACGCAAGCACAGGGTTTGGGGACTTTTAACACCGTGCTGCTGGCGCTCTTTATCGTCTCTAGCGCTGTGCTGTTTGGCGGCGTTCTGTGGTCCAAGTTCGCACACATGTTCTTCAAGCCTGCGGCAGCATTCCAAAAGCGGATGGTCAATGCGGATGGTTCAAGGGAAAATCTGCCTAATCTTGCGAACCGAAACGACCCCGCGGACAGGGACAGACACTCCATGGAGTTGTTGAAGGATGCACCCTTGGATATGGGGCTCGGCATCAAGCGCGAAGCACCCCGGCACTACTGACATCCAACCCAAACTAATCTTCTTAACAGAGAGAAATTTTACCATGCCTACTTTTGTTTACATGACCCGATGCGATGGGTGTGGGCACTGCGTTGATATTTGCCCATCCGATATCATGCACATCGATAAGACCTATCGACGCGCCTACAATATTGAACCCAACATGTGTTGGGAGTGTTACGCCTGCGTGAAGGCCTGCCCTCAGCACGCCATTGATGTCCGCGGTTACGCCGACTTCGCACCGCTGGGTCACAGCGTTCGTG
This sequence comes from uncultured Magnetovibrio sp., assembly GCA_964468005.1. Lineage (GTDB taxonomy): Bacteria > Pseudomonadota > Alphaproteobacteria > Rhodospirillales > Casp-alpha2 > TMED8. Next base: position 11,640 of record CAYXUT010000042.1, read on the forward strand.
TGATCCGCGAAGAGGAAAAAGGCACCATCGCCTGGAGAATTAAATATAGGAACGGCACAGAAAAGAACTTCCTATCGCCAATCACCACCAAGCCGTGGGGTAGGGACATCCCGAAACTAGCGGAGGTCACTGCTCCAACCCAAGAAATGCGCGACAGCCAGTTGTTGTACAACGAGCCAAAATATATCCGCTTTGATGATGGCGATTTGCATACCTTGGAATCGAATGGCCTGAAGATGAAAAAGGGCGTGTATTACTGATGGCTTACAAAACGATCATTGAAGACAACATCGACATTCTGGTCGCTGGCGCGGGCCTTGGCGGCACCGGTGCAGCCTGGGAGGCTCGGTTCTGGGGTCAGGACAAGAAAATCGTCATTGCCGAAAAGGCCAACATCGACCGTTCCGGCGCTGTCGCCCAAGGCCTCTACGCCATTAACTGCTACATGGGGACCCGCTTTGGCGAAAACAATCCGGAAGACCACGTGCGTTATGCACGTATCGATTTGATGGGTTTGGTCCGCGAAGATCTGCTGTTCGATATGGCCCGTCATGTGGATTCCACGGTTCATCAATTCGAAGAGTGGGGTCTGCCGCTGATGAAAGATCCCGACAAGGGCTCCTATCTGCGTGAAGGTCGATGGCAGATCATGATCCACGGTGAATCATACAAGCCCATAGTGGCCGAGGCCGCGAAAAAATCAGCTGACAAAGTATACAATCGTGTTTGCATCACCCATTTGCTATTGGATGAAACCAAGGAAAACCGGATTGCCGGGGCCGTAGGTTTCAATGTCCGTACCGGAGACTTTCACGTCTTTAAATCCAAGACCGTAATTTGTGGCGCTGGTGGCGCTTCCAATATCTTCAAACCGCGTTCCACGGGTGAAGGCGCTGGTCGTGTTTGGTATGCGCCTTGGTCGTCTGGTTCCGCCTATGGTCTGATGATCAACGCCGGTGCCAAAATGACGCAAATGGAAAATCGAATCGTGCTGGCCCGCTTCAAGGACGGTTATGGTCCGGTGGGCGCATACTTCCTACACCTCAAAACTTATACGCAAAATGGTCTAGGAGAGGAGTATGAATCCAATTGGTGGCCGGAACTACAAGAAATGGTCGGCAAGGAATATCTGGATCCAGAACTTTCCCACAAGACCCATAGACCAATCCCAACCTGTTTGCGTAACCACGCCTTGATCTCTGAGGTGAATGCCGGTCGTGGTCCGATTCACATGGTTACCATGGAAGCCTTCCAAGATCCGCACCTTGAGGAGGTGGGTTGGGAAAACTTCCTTGGCATGACCGTCGGTCAGGCCGTGCTGTGGGCAGCCACGGACGTCGACCCCAAGAACGAAAACCCTGAACTGACCACGTCGGAGCCTTACGTCATGGGCTCCCACGCGACCGGCAGCGGTGCTTGGTGCTCGGGCCCCGAGGACGTTTCCCCGCCTGAATATTTCTGGGGCTATAACCGCATGATGAGCATCGAAGGCTTGTTTGGCGCCGGTGACGCTATTGGCGGCACGCCGCATGCCTTCTCGTCCGGCTCTTTTACTGAAGGGCGTCTGGCTGCCAAGGCCGCGTGTTGCTACATTGATGACGGTAAAGGCGAGGGCATCGTTGTATCCGAAAAACAAATCGGTGAGCTCAAAGAAGCGGTCTTCAAGCCGTTGGAGCACTACAAGATGTATCGGAATGAAATCGTCGCCGGTGACGTCAACCCACACTATATCAACCCGCGACAAGGCCTCGACCGTCTGCAGAAGCTGATGGACGAATACTGCGGCGGGGCGACCGTCAACTACATGACCAATGGGAAATTGCTGAACATTTGTCTCAAGAAGCTCAAGATCATGGAAGAAGACCTTGAGAAACTAGCTGCAAAAGACCTACATGAATTGCTGCGTGCATGGGAGTTGATGCACCGTCACCGTACATCCGAGTGCGTCACACAACATACGCTGTTCCGCAAGGAAACTCGCTGGCCCGGCTACTATTATCGCGGCGATTGCATGAAGCTGGACGACGATAACTGGCACGTGCTGACGGTTTCTCGCCGTGATCCGAAAACCGGTGATTACACTATGGAGAAAGCACCCTGCTATCACCTTGTCGGTGAAGACGAATAACAAAAACGCCGGAGAGGAGATCAAATCAAACTTCGGTCTGGCTTCCGCCTGCAACAGAGAGCTACAGATGAACATCATTGAGAAAACCGACGATGAGATCCTTGCCTTAGCCAATCCGCTATGGAGCCACCTGGTCAAGACCTCAAACGACGGCAAGTACGGCGAGTTCGTCAGGTATTTCTCTTATAATCTCTTACGCGGGTTGAACGAAGTCGAGGTGGGTCAGCAATTCGCAAAAAGTGATCTGACGAGAAACCTCTCCGAATCGGTTGAGTTCATTGGCACTATCCGCCGTGGCGAACATATAACGGTTCTCTACCGGCAACGGAGCACCAAAAAAGAGGGTGAGTGGCTTGGTAGGTTGGTCCTCGGGTACGAAGACGACGAGGTCAAGATTTTTGGGGCTTCCATCTTCTGATCGCTTTTGATGACTGGGCGCGGGTTTGATATGAGTGAGACAATCCAAGACCGCAAGTATGTCGAACTGACATACAAAGTGATCGATCAAAAATCGAACGAGGTCCTTGTTGCGGTCGAGTTCCCGATCGGCTATGTGCACGGAGCCAACGATATTTTGGCACCCGCCGTCACCGAAGAACTGGAAGGAAGATCCGTTGGCGACATGATTGAGGTACCAATTGATTGCGATCAAATTTATGGCCCGAGAGACGAAACCCTTGTTTTTACAGATCAAATAAGGAACGTTCCCGAAGAATATAGAGAAGTCGGCACTACCATCGTCGCTGAGAATGCAAAGGGAGAGCCGCGCAGCTTTATCGTCACAAGGATCGATGACAAGACCCTGACCGTCGATGGCAACAATCCACTAAGTGGCAGGAAAGCCATTTTTAAACTGGAGATTCTCGATGTTCGTGACGCTACCGACGAAGAGGTCGAGGCAGGTGGACCCATCGGCGTGGAGCCGGATATTGATGGAGCGCTAACAATACCGATTTGAATAATGGCACCTGTTTTATCATTCTAAAGTGGTTAGACTTAATTTTTCGCAACTATCGCATCAGTTTCACGGAGGAAGGTGACCTATGAGTGAGCAATCGAAAATCAGACCCAAAGTTCCAGAGGGCAAGTCCAGATATGTGACCACCCGCCAGAAAGAGGCTAACGAACAGAGCTTCGTCGGCTACGAAACCACCTGGGAGCCATGGCAAAAAGAGGCCGAGTATACCACCCCAAAAAAGCCATGACGCGTTATAAGAATGGGTCTACGACGGCACACCCATCAGCTGGGTCATGGCTGTCGCCGACGCGGACAGGCGGCCGACCTCAATTGAGACGGCTAGCGAGCTGTTGCGAAAAACCAACCATGCGCAGTATTAAAAATTGGCTTTGAACCAATTGGCTAAGACGCAGAAATTTTTGCTGTCATAGCACAGTTAAAGTTTGGAAGATAATCGTACTACCTCTTTCCCAACTCTTCACCTTACATGCAACTGAATATTCATGATCATAGCGCAGCTATCCGATACTCACCTCACGTCTCAAGAAGCTGAAGGATCGACCGCCAAAGCCCGAGCGGAAAACCTATCCGCCACCGTCACCCGTATCAACGCCATCGAGGGCGTCGACGCCGTCATCCACACCGGTGACATGGTACACAACCGCATGCCTGGGGAATATGCGCTGGCGCACGAAATCCTATCGATGCTCTCAGCACCGCTCTACGTGGTGCCGGGCAATCGTGATTGCCGGGAAAGCTTGCGCCGCACGTTCGGCTCGGACGGATACATGACCGACGTCGGTGATGCGCCGATCCTTTACAGCGTAGATAAGCATTCCGTGCGTCTGATCGGCTTTGACACCCAAGCCGGACATTACGGTGCGATCAGCCCCCAACGCAAAGGTGACCTCGACGCTGCCCGCCTCGACTGGCTCGATACCACACTGACCCAGGCTCCGAACGAGCGGACCATGGTGTTCATGCATCATCCACCGATCCCGATCGAGACCTCCCAGCACCCCTGGCAATGGTTGCGCCAAGAGATCGGCAATGAACTTGGCAGAATCCTTGGCCGACATCCCCAGGTAATGCGGATATTCTGTGGTCACAGCCACCGCGACTATATGGGTCAGATCGCAGGCATCTGCGTGAGCACCCAACCCAGCATAGCCGTTGACCTGCGGCTCGGTGAGTTTTCTCCGGAATTAGAGGAACGTCCGGTGTTTCAAGTGCACAGCTTTGAAAATGGGCAAGTTACCAGTGAAACCCTCATTGCTGGATGATATGCTGTGGACACTGTTTGAAATCAAACTATCACCGCAGAATTAGGAAAGCCGTACTTCTATTGCTTTCGACAACAGAACGTGGGTTTTCACATTTCAGATTGACGAACTCGCCGGTTTGTGGAGGCTGAGGGATTGGCCCGACCATAAGGGGCCCAATAAATAAAACAGACGGTCATCAAAGGAGTTGAATTTTGGCACCTTTCCGCACCAGACATATGTTGGGACTGGTCGTCGCTGGAGTTTTTCTCTTTGCTACGGACGCGCGCGCCGCCAATACCCTTTATGACATGAACCGCTTTCTTCAAGAAGCGCATCCCTTCCAAAACCCCGCCATGGCTCCTGCGCCGGGGCCCGCATCGACCGTTCAGCGTGCACCTTCAGCTGAACAGACGCGCCGTGCCCTACCGGCCCGCTCGCCGGCTTCCGCCCGCCCTTCTCTACCCGCGTCGAAGCCGGAGGTGGCAGCCGACGAAAATACCAAGGTCTGGTTTTCAGAAGTCCGCAGCGGCGTTATCAAGCACGCAATTTCCCTGATCGGTAACGAACCGAAAGAGACCGGCATCGACGGCAATCTCGAGATTCTGTTCCACTCACCGGATTGGCTCAAGTTTCTTTGGTCGCCACGTCCTCACATCGGCACCAGCTTCAACACCAGCTCCAACAATACCGATGTCGTGTACGGCGGCATCACCTGGGAGTCGAAGTTCTGGAAATCCTTGTTCTTCAACTTCAGCTTCGGCGTCGCCGTCCACAATGGCGAGTTGGAATACGACGCGAAAGCTGTGTTCCCATCGTACGCCGGACGACGGCGTGAAATGGGCTGCCGGACTCTATTCCGCGAGTCCTTTGAACTGGGCTGGATCTTTGCCAAGCGCCATGGCGTGTCAGCCATGTGGTCACACTATTCGCACGGCGGGATTTGCGGCGGCCAGAACGAAGGCCTAGATAACCTAGGCCTTCGTTACGGCTATCGTTTTTAGCTCGCTTCTCCCATCGGCAGCAAGCGCACGCCCTTCCTCAGGTGCTTGTAGGGGTAGGCCCGTGGATCAACGATGTGCGCGCCGGGCGCCACGGCGACCAGAGTGCGGTACGCGATGGGATCGAAATCGGCACGGAAGTGGCAGGTACTCTTAAGAACCAGAATTTTCTTTTTCGAAGGCTCTATACCGATGTGTTTAAAGATATCCTGGTCATAAGCCTGCATGCGCTTCGATGCGGTGACGATCTCAATGCTGCCGATTTTAAGTATCGCTACCGGGCCTATCTCAACCCTGCGGCCTGGGATGCTTTTTCCCGTGGTGGTAAACTTGCCATCGCTCAAGGCAGTCACGGTGAAGGTGCCACGATAAGGTTTCACGCCCTCGATCTCGTGTTTGCCACCGAGATCGAGCGTCAGCTCAGCCCCGACACCAGCCTCCGTCGCCGCCCTAGCCGCGTCTGGATCCCACATAACGCACATGGCGACGTCCTCGGCGGCCAGCCGAACAAGCGAGTCGAGTAATCCCGTGGTGTCACAAGTCCCACCGCAGCCGGGATTGTCCTGCGTGTCGGCGATGACCAACGGTCCCGCCGCGTCCTTTGCCAGTTCGATAGCCATAGAAACGGCCTCATCAGGCGTCATCAAGGGTTCAGCGAAGTCGGCCTCGCGTACCAATATCATGGATTCCAGCATATCAGCGGTCTTGTCGGCTGCTTCCTGACTGTAAGCATGGCAAACCACCGCTGGGCCACATTCGGCAAGATCCGAAGGTGGAAACCCGGCACCATATGAGAGGTTTAAAATCTCGCCGCCTTCCGCAGCGATGCTGGCTTCGATGATCGCCTTGGTCGGCTCTACCAATGTGCTTTGAAAATTTAACGGCAACAGGAATGGGATGCGGCGGATTGCCTTGCCGGCCGGTAGCCCTTCGTCGAGGATACGCTGTAAAATTTTCGCGGACCGCCCACCAGTATGCTGGCGGTCGACGTGCGGATAGGTCAGGTAGATCGCCATGCCGTCGCAATGGCGTACTATCTCCTGCGTCAGATTGACGTGGTAATCGAGCGTGATCACCACCGGAACGTCAGGCCCCACGCAAGCACGTACCCGCCGCAACAACTCACCCTCGGCATCGGGAAAAGTCTCGGAGCACATGGCGCCATGCAGGTCGAGATAGACCGCATTAACCGGCATGGCTTGAGACAGCATGCCGACCAACTCGCCGACGATACGCTCAAAGCAATCGTCCGTGATGTAACCACCGGCACCGGCATGACCCCAGATCAGTGGCACCAAATCGTGAGTGGGACTGATCTCGTCGAGAAACCCCGACATGCCGAATGGCGCGTCGCGGGTTCGCTCGATGACCTCGGGGCCACGCGCCAGCGGCGGAAACTCGCCACCTTTGGCGTAGTAATTATAGTCTGTGCGCATGGGCACGAAGCAGTTGGTCTCGTGTAAGAAACCACCTATGGCAATACGTGCCATTGTCTACCGTCCTCCACTCACAATGTGTCGCTTTTTCCGGCTGGCATCACGCGTCATATGAGGAGTTTCCTTGAGATTAACCTCTTTAACAAGATCCCAGTAACTGGCCTCTACCAAAGGTACAGTTAATCAGTACTAATTCCGTCCGTGTCCAACTCATATCCATTCACACCGTTAAAACGTGACAGAACCTCCATGCGCCGCCCTCCCGCAAGCTCACTATCTTTCGCCATCTCGTGAGAACATACTCTGGCCACCTACGACATAA
>CAYXUT010000043.1:0-18599 GCA_964468005.1 uncultured Magnetovibrio sp.
TGAAAAGTTGACGGATTGTAGCCGCATCCGAAACCAATTCCGTTACGCCGCCAGTATATTGTTGAAGGGTCCCCGGCAACACAACCCGCGCCATGGTGTCAGCTCCCGTTAGCCGCTTCTTCAAGTCCTTTCAAAACCTTAGGCGGAGACATAGGCAGCGATGTAAAGCGCACGCCCGTGGCATCTTCTATAGCTGAATTAATCGCTGCCATGGGAGGAACTATGGGGGTTTCCCCGACACCTCTCACGCCATACGGATGGACCGGATTTGGAACTTCCACAATCACCGTATCGATCATCGGTACATCCGAGGCAACAGGTATCCGGTAATCAAGAAAGCCAGGGTTTTGAAGACGCCCGTCATCGCCATAAACGTACTCTTCATTAAGCGCCCAGCCTATCCCCTGCACTGCTCCTCCCTGATACTGACCTTCGACATACGATGGATGTACAGCTTTACCCGCATCTTGAAGAACCGTATACCGGATCACTTCAACACGACCGGTTTCCTTATCTACCTCCACGTCAACTATATGGGTTCCAAGGCTTGGCCCAGCGCCTTGCACATTAAGCTCAGCGTGACCAGAGATAGGCCCTCCTGTTTCGCCCGCCATCCTAGCTATATCTCCGATACTCATAGGATCGAAGTCACCAACGTTTGTACTAGCGGGACGGGCCTCGCCATTCTCCCAAACGACTTCATCCGCAGAGACTTCCCAAATTTCGGCAACGCGTTCGCGCATTTTCGTTATTGCATCTTTAGCAGCATGGATAATAGCCGTGGTTCCGGCAAAGGTGGCACGACTACCGCCAGTAAGAAAGGTGTAGGGTAATGACGCGGTATCGGCCAACATCGGGCGCACCTTGTCAACATCGATGCCTAACTCTTCCGCTGCCATCATCGACAACGAGGCACGGGAACCGCCAATGTCAGGGGTTCCAGTTAAAAGGGCTACTGTCCCATCCTCATTGATATTCATAGTGATACAGGTCTGACCGCCTATGTTAAACCAGAACCCGCTGGCCACACCGCGCCCTTGGTTGGGCCCAAGTGGGGCGGAATAGTGCGGATGTGCCTTAGCTTGCTCAAGAGATTCGACCATACCAATCGGACCAAATTTTGGCCCATAAGCCGCCTTCGTGCCTTCCTTTGCAGCATTTTTTAGCCGCATATCGATCGGATCTATATTTAATTTTTTAGCCAATTCATCTACTACACACTCGACGCCAAACTCCGAAATTGGAGCTCCTGGCGCACGATAGGCTGCAACCTTCGGTCGATTGGTAACAACGTCGTAACCAACAGCTTTGACATTCTGCAAATCGTAAGGCGCAAAAGCACACATTGCGCCCGGCTGGACCGGGGAGCCTTGGAAAGCTCCCGCCTGATACTTGAGCTCGCACTCTGCCGCTGTAATGGTGCCATCCTTCTTCGCGCCCATCTTAACCCAAATATGCGCGCCCGAAGTCGGGCCCGATGCACGAAAAACTTCTTCCCGCGACATAACCATTTTCACAGGACTACCCGCCTTGTGGGATAGCGCAAGAGCTACCGGCTCAAGATAGACCACGGTTTTGCCGCCAAAGCCCCCACCAATTTCCGATGCCGTCACCTTTAACTTCGAAATGTCCATACCTAACATCCGAGCACAATGGCCTCGAACAACATAATGTCCTTGCGTTGTGCACCAGAGCTCCGCCAAACCATCGGCCGACACCGATGCCACGCAGGCATGTGGCTCTATGTATCCTTGATGCACAGGAGCGGTGTGGAAACTACGTTCAACTGTCACATCTGATTCTGAAAAACCTTTTTCTAAGTCCCCTAGACTGAATTCTACACGCTTTGCTACGTTTGAGGGCTTCTCTGGAACTGGCTCGACACCAACGGTAAAGAGATCGTCATGCAGCAAAGGAGCATCCGGCTTCATAGCTTCCTCTACGTCAATAACATGCGGCAAGATTTCGTATTTTACATCTATGAGCTTCAGGGCACGGCGAGCAATCGTGTTACTCGTCGCAGCAACGGCAGCCACCGCGTGCCCATCATAAAGGACCTTCTCGCGTGCCATAACATTACGCACAATATCCCTGTAGTTGACTAACATCTCGCCAGCGGGAACGAATTCAGACGGCATATCATTGAAGTCATCACGGGTAACTATGGCCTTAACACCGGGTAATGCCGCAGCCTTTGAAATATCAATAGACTTGAGAAGAGCATGTGGATGGGGACTCCGTAGAACCTTTCCATGCAGCATCCCCGGCAAACTGAAATCCGCACCGAATCGTGCTTTTCCTGTTACTTTATCGACCCCATCGGGTCGGATAGGGCGTGTACCAATCCAATTCAGGCTCTCAGCATTAATGATTTTTGCTTCATCTGGCATCGTCAACTCCTCCTCATCTCAGCCGCCGCATCCATAACGGCACGCACAATCTTATCATATCCAGTGCAACGACAGAGATTACCCGCTAGCCAATATCGAACTTCTGTCTCTGTTGGGTTATCAGTTCGGTCAAGAAGTGCTTTAGCTGCTACTAAGATCCCCGGTGTACAAATCCCACATTGTAGGGCCGCATGTTCAAGAAATTTTTGCTGTAAAGGGTGCAATTGTTCACCCACGGCCATCCCTTCAATTGTCGTCACCTCACGCCCTTCTGCCTCAGCTCCCAGGACTAAACAGGAACAAACTAATCGTCCATCTAGCATTACGCTACATGCTCCGCAGTCCCCTGATGAGCATCCTTCTTTGCTGCCAGTCATTGCTAGTTCATCTCTTAGAACATCGAGCAGAGTTTGCTCAGGTTCACAGAGAAATTCCGTTTCATCACCGTTAATGCTCGCGGTCACATGAATTTTTGGCATTATGCTATACCTTACCTGCGCGTTTATGAGCTATTACAGCCGCACGGCGAGCTAGAACACCGGCCACTTTTGTGCGGTATTCTGCGGTCCCACGCTTATCGTCAATCGGTCGACACGCCGCACTTGCCGCCGTTGATAGTTTCTCAAGGTCTGACTTTCTCATCTTTGTCCCAATTAGCGTTGCAGCCGCCTCTTCAACCAACAGCACCCGCTCTGCTACAGCTCCCAAAGCGACACGCGCTGCAATGCATGTCCCGTCCTTATCCAAAGTAACATTGACCCCAGCTCCAACCACTGCAATATCCATTTCCGTTCGTGGAATAAAACGTAGGTAGGCATCTCCGGAATTCGGCATCCGTTCCGGAAGGTTAAACGATACAACTATCTCTCCTTGGGCAAGGGAAGTCTGACCAGGTCCCTGGCACAAATCCTCAACTGGCAATTCTTTTTCTTCATTAGGCCCGGCAATGGTTATAGTTGCCCTCGCCGCCGTTAACGCTGGTACGGTATCGGCCGCTGGTGATGCATTACAGAGATTACCACCCAGACTTGCTCGGCCTTGAATTTGCGTCGATCCAATTAACTCCGATGCCTCCACGACCCCAGGCCAAGTTTCCTTGAGAAGCTTATGTTCATCGATTACCGCACAAGGTGTGGCTGCGCCAATTCGAAAAGCACCCCCTTCGTTAGCAATTGAATTTAATTCCGGTATGCGTTTTATGTCGACAACTAATTCCGGCTGAATCGTTTCGGCCCGTAACTGGACCAGCAAGTCAGTTCCCCCAGCCAAAACCCGAGCGTCGCCAGAAGCGCTAGAAAGCAACCCTATAGCGTCATGCAGGGTTTCTGGAGCTTGATAAATCATATTGGTCATACCGCCTTACCTTATGCCTTTTGTTTTAATACTGTTCGATGGGGGTTCTAATCTCCTGCCTTTAAAGCACATTATTTTTTTGCCGCTCGAATTTGCATAACATAAAAATTTATTCTCAACTTAGCAGGTCCGAAATCAAAAAGTGTTATCATGGATAATTAAGCTATCAATTTTTACCCATACGATTAACCTCCATAAAATTAAATAACGCCACCGAGCCTTTAAGCGATAAATTCGAACAAGGGTAAAATAAGGACCTGTTTTGTAAACGCCAATAACAATTTGTTTTCCATGCGCAGAAAACGACCACGAACTGCCACAAAAAATCGATTTCAGTTTTAAATTCAAAGGAACTGAAAAATGGAATGGGGGAAATAACATGCCTGCTAAAAAGGCACTTCTTGGTTTTATAGGGCTAGGGCTGATGGGCCAAGGCTTTACCAAATGCCTCGTTGATAGCGGATATGAGGTAATTGGATACGACATAGAACTGGAAAAAATTAGGCAGGCGAACAGCCATGGTGTCGTGTCTGCCAAAAGCTGCCAAGAAGTAACAGAAGCGAGCGATATTATCATGGCGTGCGTAACTACAACCCAAGATCTTGAAGTCGCTGTATTTGGCCCAAATGGTATTTCTGCTGCTGCTTCGAGCAACAAAGTTCTGATAGATCATTCGACAACGGCTCTTAAGAATACAAAAGATATGGCCGTTCGATTGGGATCGGAAACGGGAATGGGGTGGGTTGATGCGCCAGTCTCTGGTGGCCCAGAAGGAGCAGAAGAAGGAACATTGGCGATAATGGCTGGCGGTTCAGAAGAGCATATTGCTAATATCCAATCGGTGATGCGCACTGTATCAACCACATTTACCGTCTTTGGCCCAACCGGCTCCGGCCAAGTCGCAAAGATGGTCAATCAGATCCTAGTACTCAATAACTATGTCGTCCTTGCCGAGGCTCTCGCACTAGCTGAAGCAGGCGGTATCGATGCCACAAAAATTCCTGATGCCCTGAACGCCGGGCACGCTGGATCCAATCTGCTAAACAGAAATTTTCCGTTGATGATCGAAAGAAATTATTTACCACGCGGTTTTGCTCGCCAAATTTTAAAGGATTTAGATGCCTTGCACGATTTGGGGAAAGAATTGAAATCTCCAACACCCATGTCCAGCCAAGCAGCTTCGCTCTACCGGATACTTGTTTCTAAGGGATATGGCGAATTGGATGGCACAGCAATCCTTAAGCTTTATGACCAGAACGAAATGGTTTGACCTATAAAACACATGACAAATTTTCCAATCATTGATGCGCATCAGCATTTCTGGGATTTATCCATGAATAAACACCCGTGGCTCTGCGGCAAACATCTAATTCCATTTCGCTATGGCGATTACTCTTCAATCAAACGGACCTACCTACCAGAAGATTATCTCTCGGATTCCAAGGCCTTCAATATCGTAAAAACGGTACATATGGAGGCGGAATGGGATCCGGAGGATCCATTGGGCGAGACTGACTGGATCATGCGGCAACATGAGACAACCGGCTACCCCAATGCAATTATCGGCCAAGCTTGGTTCATGAAAGATAACATCGAGACCGTGCTGGCCGGCCATGCAACTTGCCCGCTAATGCGAAGCGTGCGCCAGAAACCTGCCGCCGCCGCATCACACGAAGAATTTCAGCCGGGCGCGCCGGGCTCCTTGGCAGACCCAGCGTTTCGGGCTGGCTATGCCAAAATGGGGGAATACGGGCTGCACTATGATTTGCAGACGCCTTGGTGGCATCTGCCAGAAGCGGCAAACCTCGCTAAAGACTTTCCCGAAACGACGATTATCCTTAACCACACGGGCCTGCCATCGGATCGTAGCGCGACAGGCATTGCGAGATGGAAGGCCGGCATGGAAATATTTGCCGCTCAACCAAATACGGCGGTAAAGATTTCCGGCATCTGCGTTCCCGGCGAAAAGTGGACTGCTGATCTCAATGGCGAGGTCGTGCTAGAGACCATTCGCATCTTTGGCGTCGAGCGCTGCATGTTCGCGTCAAACTTCCCAGTCGATGGAGTAGTTGCCAGCTACGACGATATCTTCAATGGATTCGCGGATAACGTCTCAGTGTTATCCGAGGCAGACCAACTCAAGCTTTTTCACGACAATGCCATGAAGTACTACCGCCCGGTTTAGCTGGCATAACAGCCGCGCTCAATTTCCTCGATCAGCGACGGAGCAGATGGCGACCATCCCAGTTCTTCGCGCGCGCGCTTGCCCCGAACACGGCTATTAGAACCCATGGTATTTATTGCAGCCCCCTCCCCCCATTCTTCAGAAGCTTCTTCAATGGTCATCATTCCTGGGTCTTCTGCAACGGCCATCGTACGATTGATTGCTCCACAAACTTCGCGCATCGAATTTTCACCATTTTCTGCGAAATAGAATGAACCGGGAGGCGCCTTATCCATCGCCAGAAAGTAAAGATCAACCAAGTCATCAATATGAACGTTCGACCAGCGGTTTTCACCAGAACCAATATGCTTCGCCCCACCATATTTTCTTGCTACGTTTATTAGCCAAGGCACCTGCATGCTGTCCAAGGAAACGCCGCGGCCTATGCCATAAATTAGGCTGGGGCAAAGGATCACGGTGTGAATATCCTTTTCCGTTGCCGCTAAAATATATTCATTTATACGCACTCTATCGACACGCCCAGGGGATGGGCTAAAGGACGTGTCTTCATCAAACACATTTTCAACAGGTTCTCCACCCGCTTGGGTGCCAACAATGCTTGAGCCGCTGGTATGAATGAACAGCTTATTTGAGCCCTCTATTGCCGCTAGCATAGCAAGCGCGGATTCGCGATGATCCGAATTTGCCGCGTTGATCACGACGTCGGCTTTGCGCGCCGCCTGCCCCAAGATGTCTGCATCGTCGAGCATGCCCATCAATGGAATAATCCCTTTCGCCTCGGCCTCCTTGGCACGGGCTTCAGAACGAACCAAACCCAGAACCTCGTGCCCCGCCGAGATCAGACCGGCAGCAACGGAACCGCCAATGTATCCGGTCGCACCTGTAATAAATATCTTCATGAGCCTTCCTACCTTTACCGCACCAGCTAATCAGCCGACGGCGCCAACAAACGGCACCCGGAGTTTCTCGGACCACTTTTGCAATCCCTCAATAATTCCGTCTGACAAGGGCACGCCGTCTTGCAGGTTTTTCTGTTTGCGCCCCAAGCCACTCTGCCCCGGCAACCGAACCGGACGTTCAGGATCGCGCGGTTTCGAGGCCCTGCAAATGTCGCCAATCCATTGCGATTGACGGCGGAATTCATCCTTGCCACAAAAGAAGCTTGGGTCAGTGACGCGCACCTGTGTCGCCGCGCCCCAGTTGGATGGCGCATCGGCACGGCCGAGCCCTGACAGTCCCTGGGTAAAGGTCTCGAGGATCAGCGCCAGTGAAAATCCTTTGTGTCCGTGGTCGATTCCGCCCGTCGGCAGTATGGTACCCGGATTGTCGCCGACCAGGACGTTTGGATCGTCCGTGACATTCCCAACCTGGTCCTGAAGCCAGGGCCCTGGAAGAATGTCACCACGCCCGCGATAAAGCGCTGCCGTCCCCATGGCCGTCGTCGAAGCGCTGAGATCGATCATGATCGGGTCGCCCTCCGTTGGGATGCCGACGGCGATGGGATCTGGAGTAAAAACAGGGTTGAGCCCGCCGTAGGCCGGTACCGCGGCCATGGAGGGATCCACACAACTTATCTCTACGATGTAGCCGTCGCGGGCCGGCGCTTCGAGATAAGAGGCCAAGCAACCAATATGGTGAGAACGTCGGGTAACCACGGTTCCCATCCCGTAGGTCTTGGCCTTTTCAAGTGCAGTCTCCAAGGCTTTCTGTGTCAACCAACATCCGGGAAGATAACGACCATCCCAGACCGCTACCGCGGCTTTGTCGGCAACAACCTCGTGCTCGCCATTCGCTTCCATTTTGCCAGTATCAAGCTCTCCCAAATAGGATGGGCAGAGTTGCAGACCATGGGTCACGTGGCCAAGCAGATCGCCTTCAACAAGAATGCTGGCCACCACGTCTGCTTTCTGCACAGGTAAATTACAGGCCTGAAAGAGCTGGCTTACAAAGTCAGTTAGTTTCTCATTTGGGAACCGAGTATCCGTTGTTGTGCTGTTCACGATTGTTGAGCCTTTGTCTTGTGTCAGGGAGCCGGGAATATGCCCGCCTGTTGAAAATCGAGTCAACGCCGGATAGCATGGACGAGGCTAGAATACGCTTCACATTATGGCACCATCATTATACTGCGCCGTCATCGCGACAAGAAAATCAAGGAGTAGGACGTGCTTAGCCACGGACAGGTCGATCACTACCACGAAAAGGGTTATGTCATTCCGGATTACCGGTTACCTGAAGATGTCGTCGAGGACATGCATCGCGAATTGAACATCCTGATCGAAGCGAATCCCGATATGACATCAGATGCCATGTTCGTTCCGCATTTGTCACAAGCCAATCCCCAGGGCATGAAGGCAACGAACCCGGAGAAATGGCGAAACTATGCATGCCATAAGGACATCTTGGACATGGTCTCAGACCTGATCGGCAATCATCTTGCGCTTTGGGGTACAACCGTTTTCGGCAAACCTGCGGGCAATGGTAAGGAAACGCCCTGGCATCAAGACGGCCAATACTGGCCGATCCGGCCACTTGCCAATTGCACCGCATGGATTGCCATTGATGACGTCGGTGTTGAAAATGGCTGTATGCGGGTGATCCCAGGCTCTCACAAAGGCGACAAATTGCTTCAACACCATGTGGTCAGCCGCGAGAATCTAACGCTTCACGAAGAACTTGATGACGACCAGTTCGACGAAAGCCAAGCGGTCGACATCTTGCTCAAGCCCGGACAAATTTCGTTCCACGACGTGAACATCGTGCATGGCTCGCGCCGTAATACGTCGACTGTGAGGCGCGCCGGCTATGTTCTTCGATTCATGCCGACTACATCCCATTTTGACCGCAGCATCGGACAAGAGTTCGAACGCGAATCCAAGGTTGTGGATTTTTCGAACCGGGGCCTAATATTGGTCCGAGGCGTCGACCGGTGTGGTCTTAACGACTACGAGATTGGCCACGCGGCGAACTAACCAAAGGGTTGTGTCGTTTAGACTTGCCTTTGAGCGCAGGCAACAACAATACGGAGCCAAGCGCCATGCAGACCAAGACCAACGCGGCGAACTCACGCGTGCCTACACTTTCACCTAGGATTAGCGCACTCGAATAGGCGCCGACCACGGGAATACCGAGCGTGCTGATAGCAGCGAGACTGGCGGGGAAGGTTCTAACTGATCTGAAGTAGGCCCACTGGCAAAAGATCATCGGGAAGGCCACAACATAACCCAACGACCACCAGGCTTTCGAACTAATCTCCGTAGCAATGAGCGGCTGTTCTATGAAGATTGCGCCAAGCGCAATTGGGATGCCGCCAAGCAGCAATTGCCATCCGGCCAAGGCGGAAATGGATGCGGACCAATTGGGGCGTTTGAACGACACCGTGCCTATTGCCCATGAAACCGCCGCCCCTAACATGAGAAAAGCTCCCAGTGGCGCCGTCTCAAAGACTAAGAGGTCAGGCCCGACAAGCACCGCCAAGGCGGAGATCCCCAATACCAAAGAAATGACCTTGTTTCGGGTCAACGGCTCATGCAGCACAAAACTACTCATGATCGAGGCCCAGACCGGCATGGTGAACGCTATGATAACGGCCCGCCCGGCTGGCATGTGCGAAACGCCGTAACCGGTCAACAAATGCCAACCGATAACATTAAACAGTGTACAGGCTAACAATGGCGTGACCTCGTCGCGGCGCAGGCGAATGACCTGCCCAGACAACCACGCAATAGACATCAAGGCAGTGCCGCCACCAAATAGACAGAACGAGCGGAACCACCAAACCGGAATTTCACTCAAAGCCATTTTCATGAAGGGCCAGTTGGCTCCCCAGAAAAAAGTCAATGCGCCAAGCAGCGCCAGACTGCCGACAGGCCTTGCCGACGGTGAACTAGAGACGAATGGCACGATCAATCGCCTTAATTTGACGTTAGCCGATCGGCTCCATGACTTTGAGCAGAACGTGGCGACGGTTCTTCGTGTAAGGCCTCACGTGATCGGGCCAGCGGCCTTCTTCAATAGCCTCCGACCATGCCGGACTGGTCAATACGTCGGGGCTCTCGATCCAATAAAAGGCGGAAAAATTCGGTTCTCCTTCAGCAACGATTTCATTGATCTGACCGCCCATACTCAGCTTGAGCGGCTGCTTAGACAAACGCGTAACATCGACAACGCCAGGAACCTTTCTCATCGCTGGGACATGTTCGGTATCATAGACCTCATTGAACAGATCGAGCTTTTCAGGCTCCACGTCCATGCTCGCGATAAACAGATACTGCGCAACGGTACTCATCAAAATTCTCCTTAAACAAATTGGGTCAAACGTTAATGGCAAGATCCGAAATTCGGGTCCCCAACATCGATTGGAATGGCGCCGCAGGCAAGCACCGATGCCCTAGTTAATGCATGCGCCACCATCGACGGGCAGAATTTGGCCGGTAATCCAACGCGAATCATCACTAGCAAAAAACAACGCGGCCGGCGCAACCATTTCCGGCTCACCCAATCCCAACATGTGGCGTTCGACCATCTTTTCATCGGGCCCAGAATCATTACCAGCCTCTATCAACGCTTTCACCCTTTCGGTCAACACGGCTCCCGGCGCGATAGCATTGACACGTATGTTCTTGGAAGCACACTGCACGGCAAGGGCGCGTGTCAACGTGACAATACCACCCTTTGCCGACGTGTAACCATCCGCGCCCGATGTCCCGATCATGGATCGGATTGACGCGGTATTGATAATCGCCCCACCGCCACGATTTTCCATGTGCGGGATAACAGACCGGCAGGCCGCAAACGGACCAAACAGGTTCAGACCGATCGCCAAATCAAATTCATCCAAAGGCATGTTCAACAGATGATCGTCGCGCGGCGTCGCGCCTCCGGCGTTGTTGTAGAGGACATCAATTCCTCCAAACACCCCGACGCACTCTTCAATGGCGGCCTCTTGCGCGTCTGCTTTCGAGACATCAACCTTTATAAACTTGGCTTTACCGCCGGCGTCGCAAATCTCTTGCGCCACTTGGGTGCCATCTTGTTCGTTGATATCGAATAGACCGAGCAACGCACCCTCTTGGGCGAATAATTTCGCACTGGCTTTTCCTATACCCGCTGAGGCTCCCGTGATCAGCGCGACTTTTCCCTTAAGCCTATCCATTTTTATGCCCTCAATATTCAGTTATCCCGATTACCGTTCGGGCCACAGCGAAATTGCGCCAAGATATTTCCTATGGCAAGGTCTCACCCATCTTATTCGTTACCTTGAAACCAACCAAACGTTCGCTCGCTAGTGACCAATAATCTTCTCCAGCCGACAAACCTTCCGGACTTCTCCAGTCTGGATATGGATTTTGATATCATCGACAGTCACCATCACCTGTTCAATTTGGATCAACTTTGTTATCCCTGGCTGACGGACCACCCGGAACCCGGCTTTCTGCTCGGTAATTATGAAGCTATCAAGAAAAACTACTTGTTTGGTGACTACCGAACGGACACAGGCGCACTGCGCGTCGTTAAAACCGTGCACGTTGAGGCAGAAACTGACCGTGATGATCCCGTCCGGGAAACCAGGTGGTTGGTTGAACAAATGGAAACGGAAGACCTCCCTGATGCGATTGTCGCGCATGCCTGGCTGGACACTTTACAAACTGAGGAAACCTTGGAAGCACAGGCCTCTTTCACTGCTGTCAAGGGAATCCGCTCGAAACCTATTACATCGTTCTCAGCCGACACCCGCGACGCCGTTTTCGGGAGGCCCCGCAGCATGCAGGACGACAATTGGCGCACTGGGCTAGGCCTACTGCGAAGGTACGATCTGTCATGGGATCTACGCGTGCCATTTTGGCATTTGGAAGAGGCTGCTAAGGTCTGTGCCCTTTATCCTGATCTACCTATTGTTACGGAACACACCGGCTTGGCTTGGGATCGAAGTGAAGAAGGCCTCACCCAGTGGCGCAAAGGTGTGGCGGCGCTAGCGGCCCTGGAGCACGTGTTTTTGAAAATATCTGAACTCGGGCTAGCCTCAGCGCCATGGGACTATGCGAACAACCGGCGCGTGGTGCGAGAGGCCATTGAGCTTTTCGGGTTCGAGCGATGCATGTTTGGATCTAATTTCCCCGTGGCGGGCCTTCGCATCAGTTATGTGGACCAGGCCAAAGCCATCGCCCATATGGTTCGGGATTGCTCGAAAGCCGAGCGCCAAGCTCTGTTCCACGATACAGCCAGAGTGTTCTATCGACTAGATACTTAACGACTTTCTTGGGAGCAAATTCACGTGGCCTTGTATCCAAAGAAAGACAATCAACAGCAGATCGCTCCCGAACAACTAACATCTTCGGTGGCTGCCATCTTCCGAGCCTGCGGGATGTTTGAAACGGATGCTCGTACTGTTGCCTATTCGTTAGTTCACGCTGGTCTCCGTGGCATCCATTTACATGGTGTTCTTCGGGTACCGGACTACGTCAAGAAAATGACGGTCGAAGGGGTCGACCCGAAAGGCCAGCCTCGCGTAGTATCCGAGACTGGTGGCGCAATCCGCATTGATGGCGCCAACTCCATGGGACGGGTCGGAGGGAAGTTCGCCACAGACCTTGCGATTGAGCGCGCACGCGAGACCGGTGTCGCCTTTGCCGCGGTGGGCGGCTCCAACCATTGCGGCGCCATGGATTATTACCCCTTACCAGCGGCGGAGAACGATATGGTCGGGCTGGCGGGCACCAATGCGCTGCCTACAATGGCGCCTTGGGGCGGGGCCGATAAGATTGTCGGGCTCAATCCGCTTTCAGTGGCACTGCCGGGCGATACCGTGCCACCCGTAGTCATGGATTTCGCACTCGGCGCTACCGCACACGGCAAGGTTCGTGTCTTCGCACAAAAAAGAGAGCCTATTCCGGAGGGGTGGGCTTTCGAGGTGCAAGGCAGGCCGACCACAGATGCCGAAGCGGCTCTCTACGGATTGATTCAGCCCTTGGACGCCTTCAAGGAACGGGTGGATAAGATCGTCGCGCAATTCGACAATTCCCGGCTTGCTCCGGACTTCGAGGAAGTCTTTGTACCAGGGGCGCTAGAAAAACGCATTGCCGAGCGTAATTTTACCGAAGGCATTCCGCTAAACGCCGAGACGCTGGAAGGCATTTCTATGAGCGCTAGCCGGCTTGGCGTCGGGATCAATCTACGGTGCAAAGGAGAAACAACATGAAAGTCACGGCAATCGAAACCATCCTCGTCGATGAGTTTCCAAACATCAGTTGGGTGCGGGTGCACTCTGACGAGGGCTTGGTTGGATTGGGCGAGACCTTCTTTGGTGCACTAGCCGTGGAGGCGCATATCCACGACTTTATTGCCCCCTACCTAATTGGCAAAAACGCATTGGAGATCGAAAAGCATTCATCTCGGATGGTGCCCTATGCTGGGCGCGGGGGTTCCGGAGCGGAAATGCGCGGTGCATCTGCAGTTGATGTAGCGCTTTGGGATATCTTTGGACAAGCCATTGGTCAGCCAATTTATCAGGCGCTTGGCGGCTCCTGCCGCGACAAAATTCGCGTCTACAACACCTGCGCGGGATATCAATATGTGCGAAAGGCCCCGGCCCAAGTGACGGCCAACTTTGGGCTCAATCAGCAAAACTCGCCGGGTCCTTACGAAGACCTGGAAGGCTTTTTGAATGCCGCCGATGAGTTGGCGAAAAGCCTCTTGGAGATGGGTATCAACGGCATGAAAATTTGGCCCTTCGATTTCGCTGCAGAAGCTTCGAGTGGCAATTATATATCTAATGAAGACTTGAAAACGGCCATCGAGCCATTCGAAAAAATCCGCGCCGCCGTCGGTGACAAGATAGAGGTCATGGCCGAGTTACACTCGCTATGGAACGTACCGACAGCAAAGCGTGTCTGCGCCGCATTGGAAGAGTTCGAACTCACCTGGATCGAAGACCCGGTACACATGGATGAATTGGAGAAGGTAGGCGAAATCGTTGCTGACACCTTGACGCCCGTCGCCGTTGGCGAGTTGCTTGGCGGCAAGGCACAGTTCCGGGATCTTCTCGAGCAAGGCGTTGGCGTCGCCATCATGGACATCATCTGGGGCGGCGGGCTGACGGAGGCACGCAAGGTCGCGGCACTTTGTGACACTTGGGACATTCCTTTTGCGGGCCATGACTGTACCGGCCCGATCGCGCTCACTACTGCAACGCATATGGCATTGCACGCGCCCAACGTCTTTATCCAGGAAATCGTGCGGGCTTTCTATTACGGCTGGTATCAGGATCTGGTTACTGAATTGCCACCGATCGAGAACGGCATGATCACGGTGCCGGAAGGCCCAGGGCTCGGCACCGAACTTAACCCGGACGTAATGAAGCGCCCAGATGCCCGTGTCAAACGAACCGAGGCCAAAGATCTCTAGAGAAGCAAATGGCATGAAGGTCGTCCTCGCCTATGGCTATTCGAATGTCTGGGAGGCAAAACCTATTGAAGCAATCGACAGTCCAGAACGCCATCCGTACGAAGTTCGTTGGACGAACGCACTGCAACACGAGTAGGGTCACGGGCACCACGTCATCCCCGAAGGCCTGAACAACCGCACAACGACCTTCTATAACGAGATCGTCGGTCTGCACAAGAACGACCGCTCTTAATCTACTACGCTGCCTCGATTCTCATCTGCCACTCTATCTAGTCATCATCATGCTGGGCACGAATGACCTTAAGTCCCGACTTGGCGAACCGGCCGGAGGCATCGCCTGCGGAGTGGGTGCGCTACTAGACATTGTCGCCAATCTGCCGAAGCTGTTTTTGGGTGGCCCGCCCGAGCGGCTTCCTATCTGGTCGGTCCCACTTGGGCCGCTCAACCTGCTCACTGACACTTTTGTCGGCGGGGCCGAGAAATTCTATGAACTATCGCGAAATTACCGAGGCACGTGATTGCTATTTCATGGACGCTAGCCAGCACAACAAATCCTGTGATGTCGACGGTGTTCACTTAATGGCTGACCAACATGAGCTTTTTTGTATTGCCGAGTCTGCGAAAGTTATGAAGCCCGTTTGTTAGCCACCGGCATTTTCTGTCAGTCTTTCAATGAAACGCATAGTCTCAGCGACATCCCTGTTGACCAGATGCGACGGCACTTCACCTTTCTTGAACATTAATATCTGCTGCACATCTGAAGCCCCGATGCCGGCGAAGCATTGGTCGGTCCAGCAAAGCGCGTGCGGCGTGACGATTACATTGTCCAAGTGCAGGATTGGGTCATCGGGCAACGGCGGCTCGGGATCGAACACGTCGAGTCCAGCGCCGGCTATGGTTCCAGCGTTCAACGCTTCGACCAGGGCCGTTTGGTCCACAGTCGGTCCGCGCGAAGTATTTATCAAGTAGGCCGTTGGCTTCATCATGGCCATACGTTTTGCGTTAACGATATGGTGCGTTTCGTCCGTTAGCGGCGTATTGACGCACAGGTAATCGCTTTCCCGGAACACCATGTCCAGATCGACCAGTTCAATACCGATCTCCTTTACCACCTCAGGGTCAGCCCAAGGGTCATGGGCGATGAACTTCATCCCCAGTGGTGCGCAGACGCGAAATGCCTCGGCTCCGATGTTACCAATTCCAATGGATCCGAGCGTACGGCCGACAAGCCCCATCCCCATATAGTCAGCGCGTTTGTCGAAGCCTGCAGGCCCTTCACGGGTAATTCTGTCCTTGTCGAACAACTTGCCAGCCAATGCCAAGATGAATGTGAGGATGGTCACGGCGACAGGGCGGCGGACGCCATCCGGTGTAATCACAACGGCGATGCCAGCCTCGGTACAAGCATCGACATCCACCGTGTCATATCCAACTCCGAACCGGGCAACGATGCCAAGACGGCCATCAGAAGGTACGCTGTTCGCGTCAAAAACTGGCATCAACAGGATCAAAGCATCGAACCCAACAAGTGACCCCGCGCTCATACGACCATCTACAGGGTCAACGTATTCCACTTCGATGTCCGACGCGTCATGGAGGGGACTTAAATCGAACATCGGATAAGCTGCAGAACCGTCCGGTTTCTTAAAATCACCAGACAGAGCAACACGAAACTTATTCATATTTTTTTGTCCCCTTGGTTGATTTTCTCGGCTTGCAAGATGCCCGGATCTTATTCACACCGTCATTTAATGCCTGCTGGTAAACCCACAAGTCGCCGGAATAACAAAGAACGTTGTAGCCTTTCTTATAAAGAGCAATGCAGTCTGCCGGACTACCAGCCAATCGGGCCAGCGCCTTACCGTGCTTGTTGGCGGCACGTTTAACTTTGTCGCAAGCCTTTATGAAATCTGGATGCTCGAACTGACCATTAATGCCTAACGAGCAGCTTAAGTCGAAATGTCCGATCCACAGGCAATCGATATCTTTGACGGAAGCGATTTTGTCAATATTGGCAATGCCCTCTTCCGTTTCGATCAAGGTCGCGAGAGCGGTGCGTCGATTTGCCGCTGCCAAAACATCCGCCGGATTGCCGGGGGCATACCAGTCGTGAGCTATTCCAAGCGCCACACCGCGCTTACCTTTAGGCGGGTATTTCATGCAAGAGACGATGTGCTCCGCCTCTTCCTTCGTTCCAACCATTGGCATCACAAGACCGTCCGCTCCGATATCAAGGGCTCGCGCAATATGATGATAGGCGTTAGACGGGGGGCGAACCAAAGCCGCCACACCGCCTAACCTTAAGCCAGCAATGGCTTGCTTTGTTTCGCTGAACCCAAAGCCGGAGTGCTCCATATCTAAAAATATAAAATCGACGCCAGCATTACCAATAATCTGGCCGAGACCGGGCGAATTAAATTCGAAAACCGAGTGTCCAACTTTCAAATTATCGGATTTGAACATCCTCTTGAGATTTGGTGCTGCCAAAATATTTTCCCTGTTCCAAAAGCATGAATTATGATTTTGTCTACAACCAGTACACACCAAGGCATAAAAAACAAACTCGATTGTTTGTGTTTCTACGCCCGATGCGATCCAAGTAACTGTAGAAACCAAAAAATTTATAATCAAATACCGAAAATGAATGTAGAGAGGGAGACGATGTCGAAGATTACCTCCGTTGAAACTCGCCTTTTCAACGTCCCGCTCCCCGAAGTCATGGCCGATGCCAAACACGGAGACCACACGCATTTCCAACTCATTACCGCCACCATTGAGACAGAAAGCGGCACAAAGGGCACTGGATATACCTACACAGGCGGCAAAGGAGGAGGTGCCATCCTCGCTATGATTCGTGAGGATCTAGCATCTTTCCTAGTTGGCAAAGATAGTTCAAATGTTGAAGACTTATACGACACCATGCAGTGGCACATCCACTATGTCGGCCGCGGTGGCGTTGCCTCGTTTGCCATTTCCGCCGTTGATATTGCTTTGTGGGATATTCGAGGCAAGACATTAAAGCAGCCACTATGGAAAATGGCCGGCGGGGCAAATGACAGATGCCGTGCCTATTGCGGTGCCATCGACCTTAATTTTCCGATGAAGAAGCTACTTGCTAATATTCAAGGATATCTTGACCGTGGATATACAGCAGTCAAGATCAAGGTTGGCCAACCAACGTTGGAAGAAGACGTGGCTCGGGTAAAAGCGGTGCGCAAATTAATTGGCGCCAATATCACCTTTATGGTCGACGCCAATTATTCCATGAATGTCGAGGAAGGCATTGCCGCCGCCAATGCCTTCAAACCATATGATATCCTTTGGTTTGAGGAACCAACGATCCCAGACGACTATTCAGGTTACGCACGAATTGCTGATGAAACGAGGGTGCCCCTCGCAATGGGTGAGAACCTTCACACCATCCATGAATTCGGCCATGCCATGGATCAGGCCAAGCTCACATATGTCCAACCGGACGCCTCCAACTGCGGAGGCATAACAGGATGGCTACAGGCTGCTCGACTTGCGCAGTCCCATGGCGTGGTTGTTTGCACACACGGCATGCAGGAGTTGCATGTCAGCCTGCTATCGGCACAAAAAGATGCGGGCTGGCTCGAAGTACACAGCTTTCCCATCGATGCGTACACAACAAGACCGCTGGTCGTCGAAAATGCCATGGCCGTTACACCCAACGTAATCGGCATTGGCGTAACCTTCGATTGGAAAACACTTCATCCGTATGAAAAAAACTGAACTCTCATGTGTGCTGTAGTCAGGGAGCCTAATTTTTACACCACCCCCTTAAAAACCATTGGATAAATCCAAAGAATAAATAACGGCTATTTCCTCAAAATTATTAAAGTTATTAAAGAAAACTCTTTCAATACGGTTGAATACGTGAAGAATATTGGAATCTTAGGTGACATACGTGACAACGTTTTGTATCGTATCGCCAACGTAAACAAAAGTTAATGAGACTAATCTCAGGATATTAGGGAGACTAGAATGAATTACGGAAAAACCTTTGGTCTGATTGCAGCCGCCACCGCTATCTCGGCGTTTGTAATGTCTGGGCCAAGCTCGGCCGCGGACAAGCGGGTCAAGTGGAAATTGCATAGTGCCTGGGGCAGCAGTGTTCCTCACCTGGGAACCTCGGGTGTGCGTTTTTCAAAAAACATCAAACGTGTATCTGGTGGAAAGTTCACCATGAAGTTCTTTGAGCCGGGTGCATTGGTTCCTGGTAACGAAGGCTTTGACGCTACCTCCAAAGG
>CAYXUT010000044.1:0-5282 GCA_964468005.1 uncultured Magnetovibrio sp.
CAAACGGCACTACCACTGCGGCGGTGTTTGCTTCGGTCCACCCGCAATCCGTAGACGCGTTCTTTGAGGCGGTCACCGAGCTCGGACTTAGAATGGCATGTGGTAAGGTAATGATGGACCGCAATGCACCGGAAGGCCTTCTAGACACGGCCGAAACTAGTTACGAGCTTTCCAAAAAGCTTCTTCAGAAATGGCATAAAATAGGGCGTAATATATATGCTATTACGCCACGTTTTGCTCCGACATCCTCGCCCGAACAACTTCGTGCTGCCGGCAGCTTATGGCGGGAATACCCCGATGCTCTCATGCAGACACATTTGTCTGAAAATATTGATGAAGTAAAACTAGTTCGGGAATTGTTTCCCGAACAGCAGGACTATTTGGCTGTTTACGAAGCCTTTAACCTTATTGGACCCGGAGCAATTTTCGGCCACGCCATCCATCTGAATGAACGTGAGCGCTCGGCACTCCGCGACAGCGGCTCAGCCATTGCCCATTGCCCAACATCGAACATGTTTATCGGGTCAGGATTGTTTGATATGGCGAGACTACGCGAAACCAGCCCTGCCACGACTGTCGGGCTCGCTAGCGACGTTGCCGGTGGTTCCAGTCTTTCCATGTTCGCGACCATGCGTGCCGCCTATGAAACAGCGCAATTGCGCGGTTATAGTCTTCATCCAGCAAATTTATGGTATATGGCGACCACTGGTTCGGCAAAGGCAATGCGACTTGACGACTGCATTGGTAATCTTAAACCTGGTATGGAAGCTGATTTGATTGTGCTTGATCTTAAATCGACCCCGCTGATTGAAAACCGAGTTCGAAACGCTCGTGATATATGGGACGTCCTATTCGCCCAGGTTATCCTCGCTGATGACCGGGCAGTGAGGGCAACATATGCAGGCGGACGTCTCGTTTGGGAACGCGATTAACTGCTGTCGATGAGCTTCCGTGTTAGCGATTTATGTGAGGCCAATAAGTTGTCGATGTTAATTGTCATTAGGCGACCATCTTGGACTAAAATTCGTCCTTCTACTATCGTATGGGCAGCTTTTAGTGGCCCGCAGAATAGGAGTCCCGCAACCAGGTCCCAGGCTCCAGCCAAAACTATATTTTTTGTTGGGTAGGCAGCAATATCCGCACGCTTTCCTACTTCAAGGGAACCCAGGTCCGATCTCCCCAAAACTTTGGCCCCTCCAATCGTTGCGATCTCGAGTGCTTCGCGCGCGCTAAGGGAATTTCCACCAAAAGCCACTCGTTGTAGGAGCATGGCTTGACGGGCCTCAGCTAATAGGTTGCCCGAATCGTTTGATGCGGATCCATCTACCCCAAGACCAACGTTAACACCGGCATCACGCATATCGCGTATGGGGGCAATGCCACTTCCGAGACGCATGTTAGAGCAGGGGCAATGAGCTACTCCAGTTCCTGTGCGCTGAAACAAATCAATTCCAGCCTTATCAATCTTAACACAGTGGGCATGCCAAACATCTTCCCCAGTCCAACCGAGATCCTCTACATAATCACCCGGCGTACAGCCAAACCGTCCTAACGAATAATCAACATCGTCGTCGTTTTCAGCAAGGTGTGTATGTAACATAACTTTTTGTTCCCGCGCTAAAATTGCGGTGTCCCGCATCAGTTCGCGGCTGACGGAAAATGGTGAGCAAGGCGCGATACCGATCCTGATCATTGCCCCCGGAGCTGGGTCATGGTGGGCCTGAATTACGCGCAGGCAGTCTTTGAGGATGCGATCCTCGCGCTCCACCAACACGTCCGGCGGCAAGCCGCCAGTACTTTCGCCAATGCTCATAGCGCCTCTGGTAGCGTGCAGCCGCATGCCCGTATCACGCGCAGCGTCGATCTGGTCATCGAGGCGCGCGCCATTGGGAAATATATAGAGGTGATCGGACGAACATGTGCTGCCGGCGAGCGCCAACTCGGCTAGAGCCAATTGCGTGGATATGCGAATTTCTTCGGGCCCCATGCGGGCCCATATCGGATAGAGCGTACGAAGCCAATCGAACAGAGTTGCATTTTGTGCAGCGGGAACGGCGCGGGTGAGATTTTGATAAAAATGATGATGAGTGTTGATTAGCCCTGGAATGACTATGCAACCAGCCACATCAATAATTTCATCGGCGTGCTTTGGAAGATTAGCGGTCGTGTCCACGGCTTCGATAACGCCATTTCGGACAAACAAACCCCCGTCGGAAATTTCCCGACGCTCTGCATCCATGGTCACCAGAATTTCCGAGTTGCGAATTAGTAGTGTGGACATTGCGTTTATAATTAACCAGGTTGGGAGAAGGTTAATTCGGCCCAACCTGGTTTAAAGATACTTTTGCCGACATCAAATTAATCGGCGCTCAAGCCTCAAATGTATTCTACGCCTCCTCCTCCGGTATGATAAGGTTGAGGATAATAGCGATGAAGGCAGCGGGAAGTAGACCAGATGCTAATAGGGGCTTCATCGTGCCCTGTACATGTTGTAAGGCCTCAGGAACTAACTGAAGCCCTAGCCCAACGGAGATAGAGACCGCAAAAATTACCATGTTACGGCTGTTCCAGCTGACTTCTGATAACATTCTAACCCCAGCTGCCACGACCATTCCGAACATGACAATGACACCACCTCCAAGAACTTCTATTGGCACCGATGAAACAATAGCACCTACCTTGGGTATTAGACCTGCAACGATTAAGAATAGGGCCCCAATAGTGACTACGTGTCGGCTCATTACGCCGGTAAACGCCACTAACCCAACATTTTGCGAAAAAGAAGTGTTTGGAAGTCCACCAAACACGCCAGATATAGCAGTGCCAAGTCCATCAGCATAAGTAGCACCTTGGATTTCCTCCGTGGTGGCTTCTCGTCCGGCGCCGCCTTTGGTGATGCCTGAAACGTCGCCTACGGTCTCTATGGCGGACACTATGGACATCAGACAAATTCCAATAATCGCGCCTGTAGTAAATTCAACACCAAAGTGCAGAGGGTTGGGTAAAGCAAAGGCGGCTGCCTTTCCAACATTGGCGAAACTTACCATGCCCATGAAATAGGCGACTATGTATCCAGCGATCAAACCAATTAAAACAGCAGCAACCGAGGTGATACCCCGGGTGAAAAATTTCACCCCTAAGGTTACGACTATAACGATGAGTGCTAGTGTCCAGTTTTGCAGGCTACCAAATTCTGGTTTGCCCATAGCTGGCACACCGCCAGCAGCGTATTTAATCCCAACCTTCAACAGTGCCAAGCCTATCATGACCACTACTAACCCTGTGACGAGTGGTGGTAACGCTATACGTAATTTACCAATGAAGGGGGCTAACAAGGCATGAAAAATACCACCAACTATAATGCCGCCCATCAGAACGGCCATTGCGTCAACGCCCTTGCCCGCTACCAGTGGGATCATAATTGGAATGAAAGCGAAGCTTGTGCCCTGCACGACGGGCAGTTTCGCGCCGACGGGGCCGAAACCGATTGTTTGAAATAAGGTGGCGACACCTGCGAACAACATGGACATTTGGATCATGTATATTAGGTTCGGGAAATCGGGCGAATTAGAGCCGAAACCGAATCCTGCGGCACCTGCGATAATAATGGCAGGTGTGATATTACTGACAAACATCGCCAATACATGCTGTATTCCGAGAGGGATCGCTGATCCCATTGGCGGCATATAATCTGGGTTCTTCAGTTGCTCTGGGGTTCCCATCCCCGCCTCTTCAACAGACATGATTTTCTCCTTGTCCTGTCCCAAAATATTTTTCTGCTGACGCTCAGATTGGCGCCGGCGGCGTTGCCACACAGTACGAGGTGGGGAATTCAAAAAATCCGTCACTGCGGGTAAATGGTGTATGCCTAGAAAATTGCCCCCACCAGCTGACCAATGTATTTTAACAGCAAAACAATAAAATAATTCATTAGATTTTTAAATATTTCCTAAAGATGTTTAGGAAACCCGGGTCTATTGAAAGTGGTAAACCTTTCCAATTATGAACCCGGCGAGATGGAGGCGGCGATGGCACACGGCAAAGGGTATTTAACCACCCATATTCTGGATACCGCGAAAGGCTGCCCGGCTCAGGGGGTGCGGATCGAGTTGTACAAGTTGCGGGGTACGGAGCGCCAACTGATGAAAACCGTGGTTAGCGATGACGATGGGCGAACCGATGTACCGATCATTGCCAAAGGTTCGCTTGAGGTTGGTGTTTATGAATTGCAATTCGCGATCGGTAAATATTTTAACGGCGCGGCAAACCCACACTCAGTTCCGTTCATCGATATTGTACCGATTCGGTTTGGTATCGGCGATGCAGACCAGCACTACCACGTACCGCTATTGGCATCCCCTTTCTCCTATTCGACCTACCGGGGGAGTTGACGCGCTTCAACTCTCACTCGACGATCAGATAGGGTGTGTCGAAATAAAATTCCTCTAGGTTCTCCTCTACTCCGATACGATCGACGACGACGAATACCGCATCGTTGGTCAATGGCGCCAGAACGCCGTGCCAAGTGTTACACAAATAATTGACGCCCTGCAAAGGTCGGCTCAGGAAGGCGCGAGGCGTACCCGGCTTGTCGCCGTCATCCGGTGCCACGATCACTAAGAACGGATCCTCTGTCATCGGCGCGAATGCCTGTGACCCCAAAGGATGGCGTTCCATTAAGTTGAGGCTGTAGGGAAGAACGCGGGCCTCGGAACGGAAGATACTTATGCCGGCCCTTCCGTTCTCTGCCAGAAAATTAAGACGGGCAAGATCATGGAAACGAACGCACTTTCCTGCGTTGATCACCATATCGGGTGTTCCCGCTGTTTCCAGGACGTCGCCGTACTGTGCGAATGCTTCGCGTGTCAACGGTTCCAGCCGAATCTCGTGAGCCGTCATCGCACAGCCGTGAGTGGTATGTGCCTCTTGATGTTTTTATAGAACAGGTAGAGGAACTTGCCGGGGCCGCCTGCATAGCAGGCCTGTAGGCAAAAAGTGCGCAGCCAAATATAATCGCTTGCCTCAACCTCGACCCAATCCTGGTTCAGGCGGTATACCGCTTTTCCCTCCAGCACATAGAGACCGTGTTCCATGACGTGCGTTTCCATGAATGGAATGGAAGCACCCGGTTCGAGTGTTACGATATTGACTTGGATGTCATGGCATATGTCTTTCAGGTCGACGAAACGTATGGTTACCCATCTGCCGACCGTGTCCGGTATGGCTAAACGGGAGATATCGCGCTCATTGGTGAAAAAGGCTTCAGCGGGATCGATCCCTTC
>CAYXUT010000044.1:5382-18561 GCA_964468005.1 uncultured Magnetovibrio sp.
CGTATCCGCCCGGTTTCAGGCGATGGACCGTGTTGTCGAGTCTGATATCCAGACCTCCATTCAAGATGTACAGGACAGCCTCGGTCTCGGGTGCCGGTTTCAGACGTTCGCTGCCGCCACCGGGCTGGACTTCACAAAGGTAGTGGGAAAATGTTTCAGCAAAACCCGATAGTAGCTGGCTTTGGGATGGCATGCCGCCGGCCGGGGTTTGATAGGCTAGGCTAGGCGTGCCGATATTCCTTGTCATAATGACGGCAAAGCCCCCTCGTACCATTTTACCAACAACTCGCGCTCCTGTCGGGTTAGCTCGATTCCGTAACGCGAAACGCTGGGAGGCGGCATGGCGCGGCTGCGACCGGCCTGCAAGTAAATCTCCCGTGCACGGCGGGCGATATCGGCATCCGTCTCCAAGCTCACACCCTTGGGCGCCGTCACGATCCCTTCCCATCCCGGCTCCGCGGCATGGCAGACCATGCATCGGCCTTGGATCAGGTCGCGCACGTCTTCGAAATGGGCCGCTTTGGCAAAACGTTGTTCGTGTGTCGTCAACGTGGCGTTTTTGGCCTCTTTCGTCGATGAAGATTGCATCGTTGAAAGCCAAATGATGGTAACAAAAAGCAATGCTGTGGCCAGCCAAGTCCACTTCGGCTCACCGGCCCTAGCGTGTTTAGTGTTGAAGTAGTGACGAATTGTCACTCCCATGAGAAATACCAGCGATGCGATCACCCAGTTGAATTCCGTCGCGAAAGAGAGCGGGTAGTGGTGGGACAGCATTAGGAAGATGATCGGCAATGTCAGGTAGTTGTTGTGAACGGAACGCTGTCTGGCTTGCAGGCCGAGCGCTGGGTCCGGCTCTTTGCCGGCAATTAAGTCTGCAACCACTATCTTTTGGTTCGGGATGATGACGAAAAAGACGTTGGCGGACATAATGGTGGCGGTGAAAGCGCCCAAGTGGACAAACGCAGCCCGGCCGGTGAAAACCTGTGTATATCCCCATGCCATAGCCACCAGGACAAAATAGAGAAGTACCATCAGTCGTGTATTGTCGGCGCCGAACGGGGATTTACATAGGAGGTCGTAGACGACCCAACCGACACCGATCGATGCCAATGAGGTCAGGATGGCGACCTGCGGTGAAATATCTAAAACACTCGGGTCAACAAGATAGAGGTCTGCCCCGGCATAGTAGACGACTGCCAATAGAGCAAATCCCGAAAGCCACGTCACGTAGCTCTCCCATTTGAACCATACCATGTGCTCTGGCATGCGCTCCGGTGCTACCAAGTATTTCTGAATGTGATAAAAACCACCACCGTGGACCTGCCATTTCTCGCCTTGCACGCCAGCGGGCAACTCCGGATGTTTGCGCAATCCGAGGTCAAGCGCGATGAAATAAAAGGAATCTCCAATCCAAGCTATCGCGGTAATGATGTGCAGCCAGCGGACCGCGAAATCAAGCCAGTCCCACAAAATTGGGAATTCATACATGAATTTCTCCCCACAATTGGTGTCAAACTGGCAAAAAATTAGGGCTTCGGAAACACCTAGAATTCTCAAAGACTTTCAAGACAAACTGGTCAATGATACCTATTTTATCATGTCATATGTAAATAATCTGAAAACTTTTGTGCGCGTTTTTGAACTGGGAAGCATGTCGGCGGCCGCCCGTGACCAACGTTTATCCGCCGACGTCGTTGCCCTTTGTCTGCGTCTATCCGCACAAGCGGCTACAAGACCATAAAGTCCGGTTGTTCATCGACCATGCGGTGAGTGAATACAAACGCATCCTCGCTGAAGGGTGAGATCTCGGTTCTTGTAACTCCGTCGAAAATGAAATATCCACCGCAGTCATCGGCACGACTATTTTTCAGATGCGTTGAATTGATTGGCGGGCACCATGACGCGTTTTTATCGGAAACATCTTTGGTATTTTTTGAAAGTATAAACAATTGTTTTGTTATTAAATTGGACCGACCTTGCTGACAGAGGATAGTTTTCCAAACATGCAATACCCGCGAGATATGGCTGGCTACGGGGAAAACCCACCACACGCCCAATGGCCTGGCGAGGCGGCAATTGCTCTGCAATTCGTCGTCAACTACGAGGAAGGTGGCGAGAATTGTCTTTTGCACGGCGACGAGGCCTCTGAGGCCCTTCTTTCTGAAATCGTGGGCGCACAACCCTGGCCCGGCCAGCGGCATTGGAATATGGAATCCATCTATGAGTACGGCGCTCGTGCCGGGTTCTGGAGGCTGTACCGATTGTTCACGGGGGTCGGGATTCCGGTTACTGTCTACGGTGTCGCCACAGCTTTGAGGCGTTCACCGGCACAGGTCGAAGCGATGTTGCGCGCGGACTGGGAAATAGCTTCTCATGGGTTGAAGTGGATCGATTACAAAGATCACTCTCGCGAGGACGAGTCGGCGGACATCCGAGAAGCGATCCGCATTCACACCGCCGTCACGGGTCAACGCCCACGCGGATGGTATACGGGCCGCTGCTCGGCCAACACCGTAGATTTGGTTACTGAAGAGGACGGCTTTGATTATGTCGCCGATTCTTACGCTGACGACCTGCCTTATTGGCGGCACCATGCGGGGCGCGACCAATTGATCGTTCCCTATACACTTGACGCTAATGACATGCGTTTTGCCGGGCCACAGGGGTTCAATTCAGGTGATCAGTTTTTTGTCTATTTGAAGGATTCTTTCGATATTCTTTATGAAGAAGGCCGGGCTGGCTATCCGAAGATGTTGAGCATCGGCCTACACTGTCGGTTGATCGGCCGGCCCGGACGCTTAGCGTCTTTGAAACGGTTTGTTGATTATGCCAAGTCTCATGAACGGGTATGGTTTGCACGCCGGATCGACATTGCCATGCATTGGATCGAAACCCATCCGCCGAAGCGCCCATTACTGATGCCGTCTACCATGACAAAAGCAGAATTCATGAGCCATTTCGGTGGCGCGTTCGAGCATTCCGCCTGGATTTCCGAGCAAACATTTGACGATGAACTCGGGCCGACGAACGACGACGTTCAAGGGCTGCACGCTGCACTTTGCGCTCAATTCCGTATGGCTGGAGAGAATGACCGCCTGACCGTGCTGCGGGCGCATCCCGATTTGGCAGGCAAACTTGCGGCCGCCAAGCGTCTGACGCCTGCGTCGACCAAGGAACAGGCCAGTGCCGGCTTGGATGCCTTGACCGACGCTGAACGCGAGACGTTTATGCGCTTGAATGACGCTTATAAGGAGAAATTCGGTTTCCCATTCATCATCGCCGTCAAGGGGCTTGGCAAGCGGCGAATTCTCGAGGCTTTCGAATCGCGTGTGAACAATGATCGCGAAACCGAGTTTCATACCGCCTGCAGGCAGGTCGAGCGCATTGCTCGCCTACGTCTAGAAGATGCTTTCAAAGAAAATCAATGATGCCGCGGAGTGCATTCGGAACAGACATCATGTCGCGCCTCGACCAGCTGGCTGCGATTAGCGAATCGTCGAAATGGCTGACGCGACGCTATCTCACCCGCGAGCACCGACGCGCCAACGACTTGGTAGGATCTTGGATGCGCGAAGCGGGAATGACCGTTCGGGAGGATGCCGTCGGTAATATCATTGGCCGCTATGAAGGGGAAACCGGCGGTCTTCCTGCTGTACTCATAGGCTCGCACCTCGATACCGTGGTCATGGCGGGCCATTATGATGGCATGCTAGGCGTGGTGAGTGGGATTGAATGCGTTCGCGCTTTGGATGCCGAGAACGTCCGGCTTCCGCATGCGGTTGAGGTGGCTGGGTTTGCCGACGAGGAAGGCGCGCGGTTTCAGTCCACCTATCTCGGAAGCCGGGCCATTACTGGTAGGTTCGACCCGGACGTTCTGAGGCGCAAGGATCGTGATGGCATAAATATGGCGGACGCGATGCGCGAATTCGGACTTGATCCGGCGCGAATCGGTGAAGCCACGCGCGATCCCGAGGACTTCCTTGCCTATTTGGAAGTACATATTGAGCAAGGGCCGGTGCTCGAAAGCGAGGGGCTGGCGCTCGGGTCGGTTACGACAGTCAGCGGTGCCAACCGGCTAAAAGTCGAGATACGAGGTGAACCCGGCCACGCTGGCACGGTGCCGATGAAAACGCGCCACGACGCTCTGGTCGCCGCTAGCGAATGCGTCCTGGTTGTTATGGAGATCGCGGAAGCAAGCCCCAACGCGGTGGGTACCGTGGGTCAATTGGCAATTGATGGGGGCGGCGCCTCGAATGTAATCCCGGGGAATGTTACTTTAAGCGTCGATATTAGAGCCGCTGACGACGAAGTCCGCTGGGCAGCGGTGAGATCGTTTGAGGGAAGGGCCGCCAAGATCGCGGAGCGTCGCTCCGTTCAAATCGATATTGATAGAGTCCATGAAGCCGGTAGCGTTAACTGTGCACCGTGGATCATTGAGCAGATCGATCAGGCCATCGTGAAACAAGGCGGGCGGCCATTCCAGTTGCCGAGCGGCGCCGGTCACGATGCTGCGGCGATGTCGGATGTAACGGATGTCGGCATGATTTTTGTGCGTTGCCGAGGTGGCGTTAGTCATTGTCCAACCGAATCGATTACCGAGGAGGATGCGGTGGCGGGCGCAAATTTACTGGCTAATATTGTGCGAAACTTCCGGCGCTAAATTGTATCCTGAAAACGAATGGAGACAGTGGGAAAGCATATGAAGCGATATCGACCGACGATTTACCAAGATTTGGATCCAAGCCCGCGGCTCTTGATGGGGCCAGGACCAGTCGATGTCTATCCCCGGGTTCTGCGCGCCATGTCGGCGCCCATGCTTGGGCAATTCGATCCGGAGTTCACCGAATACATGAACGAGACCATGGCGCTCTATCGCCAAATCTATTGTACCGATAACGATTGGACCTTCCTCATCAACGGCACCGCGCGGGCTGGTATCGAGGCTTGTTTGGGGTCTTTGGTAGCGAAAGGGGATCGGGTTCTGGTGCCTATTTTCGGCAGGTTCGGTCATCTGTTGACGGAAATTTGTCAACGCGTCGGTGGCGAGATCGTAACCATGGAAACCGAGTGGGGAACAGTTTTCGAGATCGACGAGATCGCCGAGGCGATCGGCAAACATCAACCTAAGGTCGTCGCCATGGTTCACGGCGACACGTCGACTACCACGGTGCAACCGCTCGAAGGACTAGGCGCCATATGCCGCGAGTCCAACGCCCTGCTTTACGTCGATGCCACCGCAACCCTCGGGGGCATGCCGGTCGAGGTCGATGCCTGGCAGCTGGACGCAGTCAGCGCCGGTTTGCAGAAATGCATGTCGGGGCCACCAGGCTCTTCGCCCGTGACTATTGGCGAACGTGCAGTCGAGGAAATATCGCGGCGTAAGCATATCGAGGGGGGTATCCGGCCGACGGACTACGTTGCGAGCGACGGTCCGCCGATTAGCTCGAATTACCTCGATATGGGCATGCTTATGGATTACTGGAGCCCGCTGCGCCTCAATCATCACACTGAATCGACGTCCATGTTGTATGCAGCGCGGGAAACTGCGCGGGTCGTTCTGGACGAAGGGCTGGAAAACGGATTTGCCCGCCATGAACAGGCCAGCTGCGCGTTACGGGCCGGCCTGCGGGCAATGGGCTTGGAACTCTTTGGAGAGCAAGCCCATCGCATGACCAACGTAACGGGCGTTCACATTCCCCAAGCATGTGGCGACGGTGAACCGGTGCGAACGCAGATGTTAAACGATTTCGGAATTGAGATCGGCACGTCGTTCGGACATTTGGCTGGCAAGATCTGGCGCATCGGCACCATGGGTTATGTTTGCCGCAAGCCCAATATCCTGCGTAGCCTGAATGCGCTGGAGGCTGTGTTGCGCCGAAACGGTTTTGACGCACCTAAAAACGCCGGCGTCGACGCTGCCTATGAAGTCTATGATGAACAATAATCCTACCGATCAATTGGAGGTAATAAGCCTCTTAAACTCCAAGCGTTCGACCTTTTTTCTTCTTAGGTAGGAAGAGATGAGCAAGTCTGAAACCAAAGATCTCCTGGTAACGCCGCTCACGGTCATCAACATTGGCCTTGACGAGTTTGCCCGCGAACTGGAACTCCAAGATGTTCCGGTCGTCAATGTGGACTGGTCGCCACCGGCCGGCGGCGATCCGAAGCTGGCTGATCTTTTATCGAAGTTAGGAACGTAACCGAGTGCAACGCATAGAAGATGCCAACGAAGAAGCTTTGCGGCGCATGCTGTCAGCCGATCCGGTTCTGGTTGACGTGGTTCCGGCCGCCGATGCCATACCTGGGCTGAGGGAAAACATGATCCTGCATGCCGGGCCGCCGATAGAATGGAGACGCATGTGCGGCCCCATGCGAGGTGCCGTGTGTGGGATTGCCGTATTCGAAGGATGGGCCAGGGATCTGAAAGATGCCGAGCGTCTCGCCGCCGAGGATGCGTTCGAATTCCAACCCAACCACGACTTCGACGCTGTTGGTCCGATGACCGGCATGACGACACCTACACAACCAGTAATGGTTGTCGAAAACCGTAATTTCGGCAACCGTGCCTATTGCACCATCAACGAAGGCCTTGGCAAGGTTATGCGCTTTGGCGGTAATGATGAAGAGGTGCTGGCTCGGTTGCGATGGCTGCGCGATGAGTTCGGCCCGGCGCTCGGCCGTACGCTCAGGCAAATAAGCGGGATCCCTTTAAAGAGCCTCGCGGCCCGTGGCTTGACCATGGGTGATGAAATGCACCAACGAAATGTTGCCTGCTCCGGATTGACGCTTCGGGCATTAGCGCCGGGATTGGCTGAGATCGCGACTGAAAGCACCATGCTGTCGAATGCATTGGCCTTCATCGGTAGTAACGACCAGTTTTTTCTCAATATAGCCATGGCCATGGGTAAATCAATCATGGACCCGGTGCGTGACATTGAGGGCTCGAGCATTGTGACGGCGATGAGCCGCAACGGCACCGATTTTGGAATTCGGGTCAGTGGTACGGGGAACACCTGGTTCACGGCGCCGGTTGAGATGCCGGACGGCCTGTATTTCCCAGGTTTCACTGAAGCCGACGCAAACCCTGATATGGGCGATTCGACAATCGTCGAAACCATTGGGCTGGGAGGCTTTGCCATGGGTGCGGCGCCAGCAGTGGCTGGCTTCGTCGGGGCCGGTGCAGCTTCCGAGGCCGGCATTTTCACCCGCACCATGTCCGAAATCACCGTGGGAGAAAATCCCGAGTGGACGATCCCGTCGATGGATTACATCGGCGTGCCCTCCGGCATCGACATCAGGCTGGTTGTCGAGACCGGCCTCGCGCCCACCATAAACACCGGAATTGCCCACAGAGAACCGGGTATAGGCCAAGTTGGCGCTGGGGTCGTGCGTGCGCCAATGGCCTGTTTTGAGCAAGCATTGGTGGTGCTCGCGAAAAGCGTGGGTGTGGTATGAACGAAGTCATCGTCAATGATGTCCGCAAAGGGCTCTACCTGGATTCCGTAGCCCTGATGCGCATGTCACGAGCCATCTCCAACATGGATGGTGTCATCGAAGCCGCCGGCGCGAACAAGGCTGGATTATGGAGCATGATAGTTGTGCCGCCCTGGGAATGGAGAAAACAGAAGTGAAGGTATACCTAGCAGGTCCGGAGGTGTTTTTTCCCGACCCTCAGAAAGAGGCAACGCTGCACAAGAAGGTATGCGAGGAATATGGGTTCGAAGGCGTGTTCCCCCTAGAT
Source organism: uncultured Magnetovibrio sp. (assembly GCA_964468005.1). Taxonomy (GTDB): domain Bacteria; phylum Pseudomonadota; class Alphaproteobacteria; order Rhodospirillales; family Casp-alpha2; genus TMED8. The sequence continues at coordinate 13,124 of CAYXUT010000044.1, forward strand.
AATGTCCCCGATATTAAAGGTCTAGCGGGTTGGGAAGCCGGGGAAGCGATCTTCAATTCCAATATCGATAAAATTGATGAATGCGGAGCCCTGATCGCCAATATGACGCCATTCAGAGGCCCCGGAATGGATGCCGGCACGGCTTTCGAAATGGGTTATGCGAGCGCACAAGGAAAAACTACGATTGGTTGGTCTTCGGATGATCGAACTTACATCGATCGTGTTCGTGAGTTTTATGATGGCAATCTAAAGCAGACGGATCGCTGGCGAGACCCGAATAATCTAGTGGTCGAGGATTTTGGCGAGCCCGATAACCTGATGATGTCGGTGGCCGCCATCGACGTAACGACAAGCTTTGAGGGCGCCGTCAAACTCTTATCGAGAGTTCTGGAAGAGATCGATAAGTTGGAGTTGAATTAAACAATCTTGACCGCATGGATGCCAGTAGAGAGGGTTATTTGTCATGACAGGGCACTACGATGCGATTGTAATCGGGGCCGGCATCATTGGATCTGCCGTGGGGTTGGAGCTAAGCCGCAAAGGTTGGAAAACTCTAAATATAGATAAGCTTCCTGCCGCGGGCTACGGTTCGACCTCAGCCTCCTGCGCAATTATTCGAACTCATTACTCAACACTCGACGGTACGGCCTTCTCGTACGAAGGTTATTTCTATTGGAAAGACTGGCAAGCCCACCTCGGCACTGAAGACGAGCGCGGGCTGGCACTTTTTAATAGCTGTGGTTGCTTGATTATGAAGACCGACGCAAACGACCACCTAAAGAGTGTACTTGAGCATCAGCGAACGGTCGGCATACCGTTTGAAGAGTGGGACACGGAAACCATCAAGGTGAAGATGCCGCATATGAACCTCAATACCTATGGCCCTCCGAAACGACCTGGGGATGAAGGATTTTGTGAACCGACAGATGGCACGATCAAAGGCGCCGTGTTCTTTCCTTGCGCAGGTTACATCTCTGACCCACAGCTAGCCACTCACAACATCCAGCAGGCCGCAGAAGCGGCTGGAGGTCGTTTCTTGTTCAACGCGGAAATAGTTGAAATTCGTAAAAATCGAAACGGGTGTGTCACCGGCGTGACCCTTAAAGGCGGCAAGGAAATAGATGCGCCCGTTGTTGTTAATGTGGCCGGGCCCCATTCCCACAAGATTAACGAAATGGCTGGTGCCCTGGCAGACATGAACATATCGACTAAAGCGCTCAAGCAAGAGGTCACGCACCTTCCAATGCCCACCGAAAACTGGGACGAGATTGGTGTGGTCACCTCGGATAACGACATCGCTTGCTACACGCGACCGGAAAAGGGGAACTTTCTCCTGATCGGCAGTGAGGATCCTGACTGCGATCCGCTAGAGTTTGTAGACCCAGATAATTTTGATGAAAACTTCACCGAGCAATGGACAATTCAAGCCATGCGTACCGCGCAGCGCATTCCCGCACTAGGCATTCCAAGCCGAACCAAAGGAGTGGTGGCACTATACGACGCATCCGACGATTGGATCCCGATCTACGATAAGAGCTTAGTGCCCGGTTTCTACATGGCTTGCGGTTCTAGCGGAAATCAATTCAAGAATGCGTCCCCGGCAGGCGCCATGATGGCCGAGTTGATAGAAAAGGTCGAAGCGGGCCACGACCATGACTCCGAACCGCTTGAGTTCCACATGAAGTTTACTAATCGGACGATTGACGTCGGTTTCTACAGTCGCCGCCGCAAAATCAATTCGAATAGCAGCTTTTCGGTTCTGGGATGATATGGATACCGGCTATCAATTGGACATAATTGGTAGGGTAAAGATATCTGACGAAGGAAATTTTGAATGTTCGCAAAGAGAATGAACCAATTGCGAAAGCGGCTTGGAAAAAGCGATCTCGATGTTGCACTCATTACTGATGATGACAGCGTATACTATTACACGAGCTATTTCGATTATCTCCATATGGAGTTTGGCTGACCGACGATCCTCGTTGTGCCACGCTAAGGCAACAGTGTTTTGATCACACCAACCATGGAATTGGATATGGCTGAAGAGGGCGCAGTCGTGGGCCGGACGAGGCCTGGAACGATGGTCTTGGTAACGAATGGCGTGAGCCCCTGCCGGCTATATTGGCGAAAGCCGGTCGTGTTGCGATTGAACCCGATCAGATACCGGCACCAGTACGCAATTTTATCGAAAGCATCGTTGAACTAGGCCGAATTCGAGACGTCACCCCGATTATCGCCGAAATGAGAATGATTAAATCGGATGAGGAATTGAAACTCGCCCGTCATGCGGGTCAGGTTGCTATGGCAATGATGGAGGCGGCCCGGGCAACAATTGGTGATGGCGTGCGGGAATATGAAGTTGCCTTGGCGATGGCGAAGGCAGGCACAGAGAAAGCGGCGGATCTATTGCAGTTGCATTATGGGAAATCCCACATGTCACCCAATACGCATTTTCTGCAGATCATGGCATCGGGTAAAGACATTACGATGCCCCATCACCGTGCAACCACTCGCGTGATGGCACGTGGTGAGCCGGTGTTCATGTGCTTTTGCGGCATGACCAATTTCCATCGCTTCAAGCTTGGGTTCGACTGCACATTCTGGGTTGGAGAGGTTTCCGATAAATTGCAGGAAACCATTTATCAGGTAGCACTAGATAGCCAAGCGGCGGCGCTCCAAATGCTTCGTTCGGGTGTAACCGCCGAAGACGTACATGCAGCCTACGCGGAGGTCATCCAGGCGGCAGGATATAGTTATCCCTTCAGATGCGGCCGAGCCACTGGCTTCAGTTTTCTTGAAAAGCCGGAACTCGTCTATGGTGATAAGACCGTGCTACGGCCTGGCATGGTGTTGGCGGTCGATGGTTCCGTTAGCGTTGAGAAAACGTTTCGGGCGCAGGTGGGAGACAGCGTCATCGTCACCAATGACGGCTATGAACAGCTAACCAAACACCCAAATGCCCTTGAAGAAGTCATTTTATAGATAAGGCCCATAGACAATGTTCAAGAAGGGCGACACGGTTTCATCGACCCCACGTCAAGTTGAGTTGGATGGCGGTAAACGTTTGCGCGCGAAGCTCGGATTTATTCTAATGTCGACCGGTCTAGCGGCAGAGACCGACATGACCGCCATAGCACCCGAAACTGTGGCGGTTCATTACCAGCAATCAGGGACAAATGTGGAGTTGTCTCCGCCGTGTCGGAGCTCGCGATAGGATTGTTGGATTCGGTCAGATGTTTTCAAAATCTGGTACACATTTGTTACTTCCCATCTAAGCACGAACAGGCTCCTCTGACATTCGTCCATCACTATCTGGCGCTGAGCAAAACCACAAATTTTATAGTCTTCATTCCGATTTTAAGACATTTTTTTAAATCCAAAGCTCGGATGGAAGATTGTGGGTGTCGTAATCTGTCGACAGCAGTTACACGGGATATATTGAATGCCCGACCTAGCCGTGAGAGTCTGCTGGGTGAAATACCGGGGGGTGCCGGTGTCTCTTAGTGAAGGCTGAGGGGTTTGAGAAAGTTTAAGAAATTGCCTGTGAACGTTACAGTGCCTCCGCGAGGCTTTGATCAAGCCGAATTTGAAACTCGCACCGAAAGGGTCCAGGCGCGCATGCTAGGTGAGCGCATGGATGCCATTTTGCTGACTACGGAACCGGACGTCCGTTACTTCACCGGTTTCTTCACCCAGTTCTGGGAGAGCCCGACGCGGCCTTGGTTCGTAGTCTTGCCGCTTTCCGGCAGGCCCATTGCAGTGATCCCCGAGATTGGCATGGCTGGCATGGCTGCCACCTGGGTTCAGGAAATCCACACATGGCCGGCGCCGAGGCCTGAAGATGATGGCATATCCATTTTACGGGATGTCATCGACCAATTGCCGCGCCGCTTTGGCCGGCTGGGCGTTCCGCTCGGCCATGAGAGTTTTCTGCGTATGCCCATGAGCGATTATCAGCAACTGATTGAAGGCCTTAGTGGCTTTGAGGTCATCGATGCTTCGAACCTGTTGCACCGGATTCGTTTTGTCAAATCCCCGGCTGAGATTGCAAAAATCGCGCATGTTTGCCAAATTACTTCGGACGCATTTGAGGCTCTGCCGGCAACGATGAAGACTGGCGAAAGCGAGTGGGAAATCTGTACCCGCATGCGCATAGACCTTCTTCAGCGGGGTGCTGATTCCTCACCCTATCTGATATCGGGTTCAGGTCCTGGCGGCTACGAAAGCATCATCATGGGCCCGACTGAACGCGTTCAGAAGCCGGGTGACGTGATGATCATTGATACGGGAACGACCTTCGATGGCTATTTCTGCGATTTTGATCGCAACTTCACGTTTGATCATGCAGACGATGCCGTACGCCGTGCATATCACGTCGTTTATGACGCCACCGACGCAGGCTTTGCAGCAGCTAAACCGGGTGCCACGACCAGCGACGTCTGGGCTGCCATGTGGGGTGTGATGGAAGAAGCTGGTGCGCTCGGCAACAGCGTCGGGCGTTTGGGTCACGGCCTCGGCATGCAGTTAACCGAATGGCCGTCAAATACACCCGATGACATGACCCCGCTTGAAACGGGCACCGTCCTGACCCTGGAGCCAAGCATGGAGTTTGCGCGCGGCAAGCAAATGGTGCATGAGGAAAACATTGTCATTACAGTTGATGGCGCTGAATGGTTGAGCCGCCGCGCACCCGAAGAGATCCCGGTCGTCGGCTGAACGGAGGATAATGGCATGGCTGTTCTCGACGTGAAGTTCGAATTGGACAATATCGCGCCTGGTGGTCATGTTGGCTTGATCGCGCTCGCCACCGACTACAACAGCGAATCCGACCTCCGGCGAATACTGCCCAAAGGCGTCGAGGTATTTACTAACCGCGTGCTCAACGCCAATCCCGTGACCATCGAAAACCTGCGTGCCATGAGCGGTGACATTACCCGCGCGGCTGCTGGTATCCTGCCCGGCCATGGCGTAGATGTGATGATCTATGGCTGCACGTCAGGCACAGCTGCCATCGGCGAAACCGAAGTCAATGCCAAAATTCAAGCAGCCCAGCCAGGCATTCCTTGCACTAACCCTATCGCCGCCGCCTCGGCCGCCTTGCAGGCGTTTGGGGCGCGGAAGATATCAGTCTTGACGCCCTATACAGACAGCGTAAATATCGAATTGGCGGAGCGCTTCTGTGAACGTGGCTTCCAAATATTGAACATCGATGGTTTCGGTATGGAGGACGACATTGAGATGACCAGGCTGCCGCTCGTCGCCATTTCCGAAGGGGCTATGCAAGTCTGCGATCCGAACGCCGATGCGCTGTTTATATCTTGCACCGCCATCCGCGCCGCCGCCGTTGCACAGGATTTGGAAAGCCGGTTGAAAAAACCCGTCATCACCAGCAACCAGGCCCTCGCCTGGCATTGTCTAAGATTGCTGAACGACGATTT
>CAYXUT010000045.1:0-18454 GCA_964468005.1 uncultured Magnetovibrio sp.
GGGAATGTCCGCCCTCATTTAGTGCCTGCCGAAGAAAGGGATAATGATCTCATGTATTCGCGTCCTCCGAACATCCATCTACCAAAGAAGTCACGTGACGAGGATGTTCGCCTCGTATTGTACGAGAGCCTCGCACGAAATGTGATTGATGCGACATCCTTACAGCGTCTAGTTATTTAAACTTTAAAAGGGCATGTTGCCGATGAGGAGCCGATTAACATTCCGGCAGGTTGACTGCGAGCCCGCCCTGCGAAGTCTCTTTGTCTTTGGAGAGCATATCGAGACCGGTTTGGCGCATGGTCTCGATCGCCGTATCAAGCGGCACGAAATGGCTGCCGTCACCTCTGAGTGCTAATGATGCTGCATTCACGGCCTTAACCGCGCCCACGGCGTTGCGTTCAATGCAAGGCACCTGGACCAGCCCCGCAACCAGGTCACAGGTCATACCGAGGTGATGCTCGAGCGCGATCTCGGCGGCATTTTCGACCTGCGCATTGGAGCCGCCAAGCACCGCCGCCAGCCCTGCCGCCGCCATAGCCGAGGCCGAACCGACCTCACCCTGGCAGCCAACTTCGGCGCCGGAAATCGAGGCATTGTATTTGATCAACCCTCCGATGGCCGCCGCCGTCAGCAAGAACTCATGAATACCGTCCCTTGCCGCGCCCGGACAGAAGTCGAGATAATAACGGATCACGGCGGGCACGATCCCGGCCGCACCATTGGTCGGCGCTGTGACTATACGCCCGCCGGCCGCGTTCTCCTCATTTACCGCCAGGGCATAAAGACTGATCCAATCCATCACCGTATGTTCGAAACGAATGTTACTGGCACTCACCTTTTCGGCCTCCAGGCTTTCCAGAACGGCGCGCGCGCGACGCGTGACCCCCAGGGGCCCCGGTAGGGCACCCGGTTGTCTAAGCCCCCGCTCGATACTGTCTTCCATGGCCGCCCAAATGCGGTCAAGCCCCGCGCGAACTTCAGCTTCGCTCATGACCGTCGTCTCGTTGGCCATTTTCATTCCAGCAATAGAGATTCTGCCTTCATCACCCATGGCCAACATTTCTACAGCAGTCTTAAAACCATGGGGCACTTCTGCAAGTGGCGCTTCATTGGCCGCCGCTATTAGTTCGTCCGCCGACAAGACGAAGCCACCACCGATGGAAAAATAGGTGCGTTGAAGAATTGATTTTCCATCGGCATCAAAGGCTTCAAGCACCAAACCATTGGCATGGCCCTCCAGGGGCGAACTGAAGTCGAAGATAATGTCCCGCTCGACGTCGAATCGGATGACGGTGTCGCCACCCAGTCTCAAACTCTCCGCTAGCCGCGACGCCATCGAGCATGGCCGGCGCGGCATCTGGACCCAGGGTTTCCGGCGTTTTACCAAGAAATCCCAGAACAACAGCCGTATCAGTGCCGTGTCCCTTGCCGGTGAACGCAAGTGAGCCGTGCAAACGAACACAAACACGAGAAACGTGATCGAGCCCACCGTCTGCACCCAGTCGGCGCAGGAAGCGCCCGGCTGCCACCATCGGCCCCATGGTATGAGAACTAGACGGCCCGATGCCAATTTTAAACATGTCGAAAACACTAAGGAACATCGTTCCATCCGCCTCTTAGTGCCGAGATTAGCTATTTATAGAATTTCGGCAACGCTAAAACGCTTTACCGATTGTTAAATCGGCTCGGTAAGGGTTAGGCTTGTTCATCGATTCGTTATCCTAGGCAACTTGATCGCGGGGTGAGCCCTTGCGCGACGACGACAAACAGCTTAACGGCAACCTAAAACCACCGCCTCCGACCACCGATGCCGTGGCCGTCGCGATTTCGCACGACCGCCCAAAGGACCGAGCGCCGAAGGTCGTAGCCGGCGGTCGTGGCCGCGTCGCCGAGCAGATTTTGCAGATCGCGTTTCATCATGGCATCAAGGTGCGCGAGGACGCAGACTTGGCGCAACTACTATCCGCCATCGACGATGATTCGGAAATTCCCCTGGAGGCCTTTGCTGCCGTAGCGGAAATCTTGCTATATGTCTATCAGGCCAATGACGGACGTACGCAGCCGAAGCAAGACGGAGAACCGACACAGACGATCCAGGAACTGGCCCGAGAAATGGCCGAGAAATGGGAACAGTCCCAAGAGCCGAGCCAGTGAATGCGGACCCGGTAAGTCAGCGGCTGCAGGCCATATCGGATGCCATCCAGGCGGCCAGTGCGACGGTGGATGAAGGCGGTGCTGTCGATCTCACAGCGTTGGAAGAGGCGGTCGGTTTGGTATGCAGCGACATCGCCAAATCTCCACCCATCGAGGGATTGGAAAAAATTGAGGAAGTACTCATGGCTCTCGTCGCAGCTTTGGACGATCTATCTCATGCATTGACAGACCAACATCAACGCATGGCGGCGGGTGAGGGTCTCAGTACCGCCGCACAAGCCGCTTATGCCAACACCGCCGGCAGGGGCGAAGAAGATGGAGACAGCTCGTAATGGACGTCACAGATTATCTTCGTTTCGGACTGGCACTTGTCTTTGTTTTGGGTCTGATCGGCCTGTTGGCGACGTTTGCCCGACGCGCTGGTTTCGGTTTTCCGATCAAGGCTATGAAGCCCGGCGGTGAGCGCCGAATCTCCATTGTCGAGGTGACGCCCCTCGACGGTCGGCGCAGGCTGGTCTTGGTCCGGCGCGACAATGTGGAACATCTGTTGCTCCTCGGTCCAACAACGGAACTGGTGGTCGAGAACAATATTCCAACTAGGAACGATTTCTTGGACGAACTTCAATTGCCGCGTGGCAAAGACAACGAGGAAACATCTTGACCTCTCGATCACGCCGTTTGTTGAAACCCACTGCCAGGTTCGCGCTGACCAGCGTAGCCGCGCTAGCAGCCACCGTCACATTGACGGTCATCAGCGGGCCGGCCGGCGCACAACAGCTCAACCTGGATTTCGGCCAAGGCACCGACGCCACTGGCCGCATGGTTCAGATCATCGCGCTACTCACAGTGCTGTCGTTGGCACCGTCGATCTTGATTATGGTGACGTCCTTCATCCGCATTGTGGTGGTGCTAGCGTTTATTCGCACTGCCATGGGGACGCAGCAGACACCGCCGAACCAGGTGTTGATTTCTCTAGCCTTATTTTTGACATTCTTCATCATGATGCCGACTTTCGAACGCGCCTACGACACTGGCATTAAGCCGATGATCGAGGAAGAGATCACCGAGTTTGAGGCGTTCGAGCGGGTTTCCATACCATTCCGTGAGTTCATGCTGCGCCACGTGCGCGAGCAGGACCTAAACCTGTTTGTCGATATTGCCGGGCTCGATCCCAACACAGTCCGCGCCGACAACGTATCGCTGCGCGTACTGGTACCAGCTTTCATGATCTCAGAGCTCAGGCGGGCCTTCGAGATCGGGTTTCTGATCTTCCTACCTTTTCTGATCATTGACATGGTGGTGGCCTCGGTGCTAATGGCCATGGGCATGATGATGCTACCGCCGATCATCATCGCGTTGCCATTCAAGATCATATTTTTCGTCCTGGTCGACGGTTGGTTTATGATCGTCGGCTCCTTGGTACGTAGTTTCGGCGGCTAACCACATGGCACTGCTGACCCGCCGCAACGCCCAGTTTGCGTTCCTCAACATCGCGCATAGTCTCGATCACATGTTCATCCTGATCTATACGACCGTGGTACTGTCGCTTGAGACGGATCCGCTATTCGCCGGCAGCTACGGAACCTTGCTCACTCTTTCCGTCTGGAGCTTCGTTGCATTTGGGTTGGGTTCCCTGCCCGCCGGGTGGCTCGGCGACAAATGGTCGAAACAAGGAATGATGGCTATTTTTCTGATCGGCATCGGCGCGTCATCGATCGTCACCGGTTTAGCACAGGGGCCAGTCAGCCTGGCATTGGGATTGATGGTGATCGGCATTTTCGCCTCCATATACCACCCCGTCGGTATCGCCATGGTCGCCGAATGGGGTGGCCAGCGCGCCGGACGTGCGCTTGGTATCAACGGTGTATTCGGCAATATCGGTGTCTCGACGGCGGCCATCGTCGCCGGCGTGCTGATCGATATTCATAGCTGGCGGGCGGCATTCATCGTCCCCGGCGTTGCCAGTATGGTAACCGGTATCATCTACGTGGCGTTCGCGCGCAGCGGCACTTCCGAGGTGGCAGAGAAAAACTCGATCAGCGGCTTCGTGCGCGTTAGCCGCCGCGACACGAGATTGATCCTTGGTTTCATGTTCGTTGCCACGGTTTGCACCGGCATTATCTTCAATTCGACCACCGTCTCTATGCCCAAAGTGCTTGCCGAGAGGCTTGGCGATCTGGCGCCGAACACCACCGCCATCGGCGGTTGGGTTTTTCTTGTTTTCATCAGTGCCTCGATTGCCCAGGTGACGGTGGGGTACCTACTCGACCGCTATCACATGAAGACAATTTACCTGAGCGTCGCCGTATTGCTGGCACCGGCTTTGCTGGCCTGTGCCGTTGCCACCGACTTCGGCATGGTCGGGGCAGCCATGCTGGTGATGTTTTTGGTGTTTGGGCTCAATCCTATCAACGACATGGTGGTGGCGCGATATGCCTCGGCGGAATGGCGTGCGCGTGTCTACGCGTTTAAATTTCTAGCGTCGCTGAGTATTGCATCTGCCGCCGTCCCCTTGGTCGGCAGCCTACACGATACAACCGGTGATTTTTATTTGATGTTCATGGTGTTAAGCGCCGTGGCGGTCTTCGTCGGCATCGCAGGACTTGCCATGCCGGTTAAGCGCGAACACCTGGCGCGGGCCCAAAATACCGGTACTGCCGAGTAATCCGACTGTCTATTTTTTGGGCACGCGAGGCGCCAATGTCCCGACTTTACGTTGCAACTGGTCCGCGGAAAAGGACTTGCCGATATAAGCCATCTCACTGCCCCCCTGTACTTTGACGACAGCATTTGGCGGGACGTTGCTGGTCAACATATTGAAAAGAATATAATTGTCGGTTTACCGTAGCTTGGTCAGCTATTCGACACCCAACATTTCCGGCATCTTCCAATCGCAGATGGTGAAATCGAACGATTTGTCGGCGGCTTTGTGGATCAGCATCAAGACGGTTTCAAGATTGCACGTTATCTTGATAAAGCCAAAACCCATTTCTCTCAGAACATGGCTCATGACCTTTAAATTTATATCATCTTCGTCGCAAACGAGGATCTCTATATCATTGAATTTCGGATTGTAGGTTTTGGTTGTTTCACCTCGCTGGGCCAAGTTGGAATGCTTATCCGCCTTGTGCCGGCTGGCCTTCGGTATTGGCGGCGACACCGGCATCGGCGGTTTGTTCAGTCAAACTGCTTAGCCCCCTTTCCTTAAGTTTCTTTTTATATTCGCCAAGAAACGTCTTGAAGTTTTCCGCGATCTTTACCCGGGCCGTTACACTGGCCGGGTCAATCAGGCCCAGCGCGGTCGGCGCCGTAACCAGCCGGAATGCATCTTTCATAGATGTCGCCTCGAGGGCGCGACCGTAATCGCGACGAAGCCGACCCAAGCCACGCTCATTGCCCGAAAGCGTCATCGAGATGGCGTAGTTGAGAACATCTGCCGCCTGCTCTTCGCTTAAGGCTTTCCCCTTTTTGGCGCCGTTCGCCTTTACCACGCGGCGGAGCGCCTTCGATGCATTGACCCAATCGCCGCCTTTCCAGAAAATTTCGGCGCGAAGCATATCGGCGCCAGCTTCCTTATCGCGTTTAAGGAGTTCCACCGCGCCGTCTTGCTGGTCCGAGCCCATCATGGCCCGGGCTCGAAGAAGGCGCCGCTGAGAAGATAACTCCGACTCCAATCCGCTTTCGTTGGTCGCATTCAATGCCGCCAATGCAAGATCATAGCGGCGCGCCAATAGATATATAACAGCCAGCCGAGCACCCACCTCTGCCTTCAACGGTCCGCTCAAACGGAACCTGATCTGGCCCTCCAGAATTTCTGCGGCCTGCTCTAACAGGTCAACACCAGCCAGCCGGTCGGCAAGCTTGCGGATCATTTCATCGCCCTTGGCGCCGGCCGGCGTCAGCTCCTTAAATTCCCGGTATACAGCTATAGCCGTCACCGCTGACATTTCATCCGCACCATTACGCAGATAAAGTCCAGAAAAAACATCTGCCATTTGTTCAGTGACCTGCGCCGCCTCTTCGTTGTCTCGGTAATATGTCGCGGCCTGGCGTAACGCCTGCAACCCGTTGCGGTATATACCCTCGTCCAAGTATAGCTTGCCCAAGCGACGCAACAGGTCAAATTCCAACAAATCGCCACGCCATGCGAATCGCAGCTTCTCGAGCTCAGCAATGGCCTCTTCCTCATCCATGCGGTCGAGTTTTAGCATCAACTCCATGCGCGCGATGGTGGCCCGGGCACGGACCGGGCGGTTGTGCGATTCCAACACCTCTTCCCATTTGCCGATGGCGCCGTCCGGATCGTCACCCATATTGAGCACCTTGCCTTCGATAAAATTAAGACGCGCTTGCTGGGAGTCGTTTGGTTTTGCCGCGTTCAAGGCTTTGATAAATGCTTTTGCCGTCTTGGTATCGCCGATCTCAATGGCAGCTTCGGCAACCAGCGCGCCCATTGGCATTTTCAAGGCCTTAGGATAACCCCGCGTGATACCACCGGTACGCCTAAGCTCCGCTGCAGCAGCCAGAAGATCGCCCGAAGCGGCAATAACTGCGGCTCGCCAGAAATTAGCTTCATCGTTGTTATCTAGACTGGCATGCGACAAATCTGACGCGGCATCGGCTAGCCGGCTCAGAAAATAGTTGATAGCGCCCCGGATCAACCTGAATTCACCTTCCTCCGCAATCTCGGGACGGACCGTCTCCATCCTGGCAACAACTCCTAACGCCTCCGTGTGGAAGCCATTGGAGAAATAGAACCGCGCCAGGTTCATTCGCTTCATTTCTCGTTGACCGTCCCGACTGGCGGCCAGTTCGGCCTGCAGCTCCTGCTTTCTCTGATTGAAATCATCAAGCTCCTTAAGCTCCCACTTTTCGAGTTCGAGCAACTTCTCAAGTGGTTTTTTCTCTGCCAAGCGCGCGCCTGCGGCAACGTCGTCTGAAACCCGTGAAATTGCGAGTTTGGTGCGGGCAGATAGCTCGATGCCTTGGCGCAACGGCCGCACCCGTAGATCGTCGATCTTGGCACGCACGACCACACCTTGTCCCGTCGGCAGGAGTGCTAGTTGCGGGTACTCATAAGCCTCCCCAACACCATGGCCAAGCGGAATGACCGGAACGACAACTAGGTTATCACCAACTATGGGATCGGTAATGCCAATGGGTTTGCCGGGCTCCGGTACTGGCAGGAAGACCCTGGCGCCAACGGGTGAATCGGGCTGCGCCTTGACGTCAATCGGTGTGGCGGGCCGCATATCCTGCTTTCGGAATTCCAAAATCCAGCTTGCGCCGTCGCGCGCCACGGATGGATTGACACCCTTGAGGGTAGCGATACGCAACACCGTGCTCTGTTCGTTCGCCGCCTGATCAACGCCGCGGATGATGGTTCCGCCGGCCTGGATCAAGGCATCCGTATCAACCTTACTCGCCTTATCGAACGCCACCCAGACAAAACCGACCCGCCTAAACACGGCAGCGGCTACCGGCTCATCCCAATCGAAACGAATCTTGACGCCAACCGCCGGATCGACCCTTTCGGGCTCGGCCATCGACTGTCCTTCATCCTCAGTTTCACCTTCAGCTGATTTCTTTGCCGTTGGCTTTTTCTGCCCTCCGGGCGTCAAAGCAAACGGCTTCAACACGACGGGTGGGCTACGGGCGGCTGTAGCAACTTGCGCGGAACCAGCTGCCAGAACTTCCGCCGATGTCTGTTGCTCCGTGGTCTTGGCAGTGGTCTCGCCGGCGGTTGCGCTGGCCTGCTCGGCAGTTGGTGGAAGCGCGACGGGCGGAGTAGTTTGTTGAGATTCGACCGGTGCTTTTTCGGGCGCTTTGGCGGGCGCGGGTTGAGCCGGCGCAGCATCGGTTTTTGGTTGAAGCGCAACGGGCGTAGTAACTTGTTGAGGTTCGACCGGTGCTTTTTCAGGCACTTTAGCGGGCGCAGGTTGAGGCGGTGCAGCGTCGGTTTTTGGCTGCTCAAGCGCCGGTTTAGCTGGTTCACTCGGCACCGCTTCCTCCGGCGGCAAAGCAGCAATTTCCTTAGATCCCGTCGGACGGCGAACATCGACGACCACCTTCGGACCTGACAAAAAATGTTTGATGCTTGATGTCTTGGGAACAGTCAGGATCACCCGTGTAACCCCATCACCCGGCCGCGCTCGAATACCGCCTACAAATGGCGGTGGCTTGACATTGAGTTCAGCAACCTGCAAGTCGGCCGCGCGGCGGAATGTAATACCGACCACACCATCATTATTCGAGAGGTCATATTTGACTGCATCGCGCCAGTCGAAAACGATGCGGGAATAATCGGAATGCACGCCGGTGCGCACGCGGATCTTTGCCAATCTACCGCTTGCCGCTTCCTGAGCCGCGACTTGTCGCCGCACCAAGGTGACCGAACTTTCGGCCTGCTCTATTTTTGGCTGCGGCTTGGCTTGCGGCGCTGGGATATCGGCGATCTCGACGATCACCGTTCGGCCTGAATCAAAACTGTAGGCATCAAAGTTGCTACGCAGGCGGAATGTCACACTGCGGCCATCGCTGCCCGGCTGAGCATCGGCCACATACTTACCCAGCTTACCAAGTACGCGCTGGTAGGATGCTTCAATGGAACGCCCAAAACGGACTGTCAAACGCTGATTCTCGAGCTTCAAGTCATGTGTGACTGGTGTTTTCCAGACGAACACGATGCGGCCGTAATCGTTAGTTCGTGCAGCCTGCACGCCGACTGGCTCCGCCTCCGCCGGCAGCACCAATCCAATCGTGCCGAGTAGGCAGACCACCATGACGCCACGCCACAACCAATCCTTCATCGTGACATCCTCACTGCAGTCGGCAACACCACGAGGTCGACACTCCGACCAAGGCTTTGGCGTTCCTTGTCGGGAAGGTTAGGCAATTGACTGGACCGGCTGTCGACATAACAAAAAGCTATAATGTCATCCATGTAGCCCGCCGATCGAAGCGCATTAGCAAGCACCACGGCGCGTTCTATAGACAGCCCAAAATTGGACGGATACTCGCCGCCCCCCGGTGGCGATGGATCGGTGTATCCATTGACGCAGATTTCGTTGTCAATAATGGACAGCGTTCCACCAAACAGGAGCATCGCCTCAGTCATTTGCGCGCGGCACCACTCAAACAACAGATTAACCGGCAAAGCAATTACCAACCAGACCTCCAGTAGCACCATTCGGGTATCGACAAGAAGCTTAATATCGTTATTGCTCACCATCGACTTGATCCATCAAGCCTTCAATCTGTTCAGTGGCGCCCATGATGGTATTGGCCGCGGTCGCGGCCACGATGGCGTCCAGTTCGTTAGTTGCGTTCTAAGAAACCCCTTTTTAATTTGATCCGCGCGAAGCGCGGTAATATCAGCCTTAGCCGCGAAAATCTGATGTAATAATGATCCAAGTCTGTGGTACAGATCGGGGTCAGATGGAGTTAAATTCCCTCTTAGGGCGGCAAACATGCTTTCAACCATCGACGCGATATCTTCTGGCCTCACGACCTCACCATCTTGGGTTAGGAGCCACTCTAAACACCCTAGTAACTCATCAGATACTTGAGACACTGACATTCAGGCTCTCCAAAAACCTAAAACCTTTTAAAACTCACCCAAAACACTGAACATTTTAGTTTTCAATATCTCCGCATTAAATGGTTTTACAATGTAGTTGGAGACGCCGGCCTCTTTTGCAGCAAAGACGTTTTCTGACTTACCTCCCTCAGTAATCATAATGAACGGAAGGTGCTTGAGCCTGTCATCGCTACGAACCTCACGCAGCAACTGGATCCCGGTCATCGGCTCCATACTCCAGTCAGAAATTACCATGCCGAATGTATTTTTCCGAAGCATCTCAAGCGCCATCGACCCATCCGTCGCTTCCTCGACGTTAAGAAAATTCAATTGCTTAAGAAGGTTCCGAAGAATGCGCAACATGGTCTTGTAATCATCAACGATCATGATTTTCATGTTTTGTTCAACGACCCTTGGCTGCTCCATTTATCCCGCGGCATAATTTATATTTTAAGCCATACAGATCGCATCGTAATGCCAAGAAAAACTACATTAATCTTGTTTCTTTTTTGATCGCGATTTTGCGTTAGATCAACCCCCAACCTGCTCACCGACTTTAGGTAGATTGCGAAGCCGGCGCAACTCCACAGTCACTTCGCGCGCTTTTACGGGCGACATCTTGGCAATGATGGGGGCAAGTTTCCGCTCCTTCATGCGTTCCGACATCTCGAGCAAGGTATCCATCTCAAGGTCTTCGAATATCCGAGCGGCCTCCTTGGGCTTCATGTTTTCATAAATCTTTACGAGACTTTTCAGCTTTGCGTCTTGCTGCGCATCAAATTTTTTGATCAAACTATCGATCGTCAGGCGCAAGTTCTGCAACTCGGCGATCTTTTTTTCAATGCGTTCTTCGGCGGCATTCAAAAGCCCGTTACGCATGTCCATTTCACGTTCACGGGCATCGATTTGTTCGCGGCGCACGGCCAGTTGTTGCAAGATATCGATTTCGGCCGGGGTCAGCATCGTCGGGTCGTCTCGAACCAGGCGAGCAATCTGTCCCCCCTGCTGATCGTCTCCGCTGCCTTTCCCTTCACTCGGCGTTTTACCCTGGGCTTGAGGCAATTCTCCCCCGGACTTTTTTTCTTCATCTACGGTGGCGGCCGGCTTTTGTTCTTCCTTCTGAGCCCGGGCTTCGCTGACATTAATGGCAAGCGACATGAGCCCATCAACACCGTCCCAAATGTCACTGATCTTGACAGTCAGCATCAGGGTTGCAAAGAAAATCGTCAGAGGGAGAAAACGTACTTTCGCCAGCCATTTCATCGTTTCATCGCCTTACAGTCTTTGTGCAGGGAAGCATCATGGCATCCAGAGGCTTACAATAGTATTAACCCGATGAACGCAGTGCTTTGAGCAACTCACGCTCAGCGTCGGAGACTTCGTCCGTAGCGATACGTTCGGCCTGATCCGCAACCAATAGATCACGCGGCGCATCATTGGTATCGCCAAGTTTCGCCGCTGCATCCGGTGCCGGCTGAGCCGGTTGGGACTCAATTTTTTTCGCGCCTACAACGGGATCTTGATCACGCGCATCGCGGACTACGACTTCAAGTCTGTCGGCGGCCGAGTTTCCACGCTCCATCAAGAACAGAAGATCATCGCGGAGTGATTCGGCGCGCTTGATCCGCTCGTGCAGTATATCTGTCATTGAGCGCAATTCGCCGATGCCAGTCTCGGCGCGTTCGGTAGTCTCTATGAAGCCGCGCGCCAGACGCTCCAACTCCTCCTTGTCGCCACGCAACGAACCTAGGCGCTTGTTCAGCACCACAGCATAGCCAATGGTCACGACCAGCAATACGGCGACAAGAATATCCAAAATTATCGACATAGGCATGTTTCAACTTCCAATGTGGACAGGTAGCGTTCCATTACGGGATCGCTCATATCTTCGGCAATTTATCATACCGATCTTCAATCCGGATAGCGATGTGTTGGCCCTTGCGGCCCATGCGGCCCGTGTAGAGCGGCACCTCGCCACATTGCAACTGGATTGGGTCTTCTGGCGATGCGTCGAACATAACGCGCGAGCCAACCTTGAGCTCAAACACGTTCGCCAGTGTCATAATCTGGGTGTCAATTACCGCTTCCAGATCGACGTCAGTCATCCATAATTCTTCGGCCAAGTGGGTTTCCCAAATCGAGTCACGACCGAATTTCTCGCCCATGAACATCTGCAACAGCAATTCTCGCACCGGTTCCAACGTAGCGTACGGCAACAAGAGTTCGAGCTGCCCGCCCCGGTCCTCCATGTCGATACGAAACCGGGCCACGATAGCAGCATTGGACGGTCTGGAAATCGCCGCGAACCTAGGGTTGGTTTCCAACCTGTCAAAGCTGAATATAACCGGGCTCAACGGCTCAAACGCGGAGCTAAGATCACTCAGCAAGACATGCACCATGCGTTCGACCAGGCTGCGCTCGATCGTCGTATAAGGGCGACCTTCAAGACGCATCGCCGCCGTACCTCGGCGGCCACCGAGAAGTACGTCAACGATGGAGTAGACCAGAGGTGGGTCAACCGACATCAGACCAAAGTTGTCCCACTCTTCGGCCTTGAACACACTAAGCATGGCTGGCAGCGTGATCGAATTGAGGTAATCACCAAAACGGATCGAGGTGATGTTGTCGAGCGACACCTCAACGTTATCTGCAGTGAAATTACGCAGGCTGGTCGACATCAGACGCACACAGCGGTCGAAGACAACCTCAAGCATCGGTAGGCGTTCATAGGAGACCAAACCGCTTGATAGAATCGCCTGGAGCCCGGAACGCCCGCTTCCATCTCCGTCCCCCTCATCGAAACCGAGCAGGCTGTCGATCTCTTCCTGGTCCAGGACGCGAGTTGATTCCCGCCCACCGTCTGCATCCCCCGCTGCGCCGCCCTCATCGTCGTCACCACCGACCATGGCCTCCCATTCGGCGGCCAGATCATCTTGATCGCCGACATCGTTGTCACCAGCCTGAGAGGTCGCCCCTTCCGCCGCTAGGGCGTCTTGGTCCGTGTCCTCATCATCAGCGGGGCTGGTCATCTTCGTTCTCCTTTTGCTGCGCCATGCCGTGTATCGGTTTCGAGCGGTGCCATTTATCCGTCGCGGCTGCTACTGAACCAACATCTCCTTAAACAAGACATCCTTGATCTTTGTCGGAGCAGCGGCGGCGCTGACCCGAATAAGCAACTCCTCGCGCAATCTGTACATGCCGGCAGATCCTTTTAGGTCGTCGATACGCAATTCGCGCAGATAGGTCTGAAAGTTATCGACAATTCTCGGCATGATGCTTTCGACCTTCGGTATATCCGCTTTCTGCAACTCCAGAGAGACCCTAATCTTCAAGAAGGTTGATTTCCTGCCGCCGGTATTCAGGTTCACCAAAATCTCCTGGAGATCATAGAACACCGTCGGACCAGATTCCGTCGTCTCTTCGCTTCCTCCTTCCGCCGTCTCGTCACCGGTAATCATTTCAATCACCGGATCCAAGAGGCCCGTAAAATAGGCCGCTGCCAGACCACCTACGATCAACAAAATTACCAACCCGACAATAATCAACAGCTTCTTCTTACCGCCCTCCTTTGGAGCTGTCTCGTCGCCATCACCTCCTGCTTCCTCATCGTCATCGTCATCGTCCGCCATAGCATTTTCACCGGTTGCTCTCGACCGAAGGCATCAGCCCAACAGGCCAACGGCTTCTTGAAGAAATATAAATTTGGTTGGTTAACAACTCATTGAAATCGATTGATACCGGGTGGCTTTCAAGCCTTCGCATTGCCAACGGAAAAATCATCAACAACCACCTCCCAGCAGCCAACAAATATCAACAAAGCGCGAATCGCCGCGTCCTTCTAGGATACCAAATCGGGCAGTGTTCCGGCAACAGCCGCCGTCGTCTTGGTGGCTCCGCAAATCTCATAACCGAGTTTCGCGAGGGAAAAAGCTGCCCGGTTTGGGGTGAATAGATGACCGCCTGGCCGGCTTCCCCCCAATCCCAATACCCATAACCCATTGGAAAACATATATAATAAAAACTGGCACGGGGGCTGCATAACAACTGGTGGGGCGACGTAGACTTTTTAGGAATGTGGAAAGATGGAAAATACAAGCTTTATCGCACTATCACGCCAATCTGCACTGCGGCGCCAGATGGATGTCGTCGCCAACAATGTAGCCAATATGAACACGGCAGGCTTCAAAGGCGAACGCATGATGTTTGTTGAGCATCTGGTCAAAAGTAAAGGCGGAGAGAAAATACTCGGAGACCGGCTTTCATACGTCCGCGACATTTCCACCATGCGTGATCTCAGTGACGGACCGCTGGAGAAAACTGGAAACCCACTGGATCTCGCTATAACCGGAGACGGTTACTTCATGGTCCAGACCGATACCGGCAACCATTATACCCGAAATGGCCGGTTCCAATTGGACGAGGGCGGACAGTTGGTTACCCAGGCCGGCGACCCAGTTCTCTCCGACGGAGGACAGCCGTTTTTCTTGGCCCCCGGGGACAGCAAGATCAGCGTCGGAAGAGATGGCACGGTATCAACCACCAATGGTGCGCTTGGGCGCATCGCCGTTGTCTCATTCGATAATCAGCATCAGCTGCGGCCAGGCGCCAGCGGAATGTATACAACCGAAGCCGAAGCCAAACCAGTCGAAAACCCCGTTGTCGTTCAGGGCATGCTGGAAGGCTCCAATATTCAGCCGGTCGCCGAAATGTCTCGGCTGATTGAAGTTCAACGGACATACGAAGGCGTGCGCAACTTCCTTGAGAAGGAAGACGAGCGCATGCGCAAGATGATGAGGGATCTCTCCGAGGTGGTTTAGACAACAAGACGAGACAACCCGAGGCAAAATCCCCAGAACAATAATGACCGAAAGGACGGGAACATGAGATCACTTGATATTGCAGCCACAGGGATGTTGGCACAGCAAAGAAACGTGGAGGTTGTTTCTAACAACCTTGCCAACATGAACACCACGGCGTTTCAAAGGCGCCGGTCCGAGTTCCATGACCTTATCTATCAGGATCTCAGGCGGGTCGGCACAACTTCATCGGATGCAGGTACGATAGTGCCTACCGGTGTGCAGCTCGGCCTTGGGGTCAAGCTCGCGGCTGTCTATCGCATCCATGAACAGGGAAATCTGTCAGCTACCGACAACACTTTCGATCTCGCGGTTCAGGGCAAAGGGTTATTCCAAATTACACTTCCCGACGGCACGACCGCCTACACCCGAGATGGCACCTTCCAATTGAACGCCACAGGTCAGATCGTCACGCACGATGGCTACACAGTCCAGCCCGGAATTACCGTGCCCTCGAACGCCATCGACGTGACCATCAACAATTCCGGTGAAGTACTGGTCAAGATTGAAGGCCAGGTTGAGTATAGCAATGTCGGTCAGGTACAGATTTCAACGTTCCTCAACGATGCCGGATTAGAAGCGGTTGGAGACAACCTCTACAAGGAAACGCCGGCATCCGGCTCAGCAACGTCGGGCTCGCCCGGCGGCACCGGTTTTGGAACCATCCTGCAAGGTTTCCTGGAAACCTCCAACGTCAATGCGGTGGAAGAAATTTCGAACCTGATTTCAGCACAACGTGCCTATGAAATGAACTCCAAGGTCATCCAGACCTCGGACGAAATGATGGGCACTCTGACGGGGCTCAGGTAGGGGTGGAGTGATGCGTAATCTCTTTTTCATCACCATCACCGTTGCTGCACTGATCGGCCTTGCTGGCACTGCGCCGGTGTTTGCAAAAGCTCCAGAGACCAAAGTTCTGGCAAGCGCGAAAAAGATCACTGTCCGCACCAACGTGGAGGTCAACCGGCACCTAATCAAGCTGGACGATCTGTTTACCAATACCGGCGACAAGGCCGAAATTGAGGTAGCCTATGCGCCAGAGCCTGGAAAGCGCGCCGTATTCGATGCCCGTTGGCTTTACCGGGTGGCGCGTGCCTACCAATTGCCCTGGCGTCCGCTCAGCAACCGTATCCGAACTATCGTCACCCGCCAAAGCGATGTCATTGAACGTCGCGAGGTGGAAGAGATCCTGCTTGGCGCCCTATTGGGGAAAGGCGCCGACCCGAACTCGGAGATGGAACTCTCCAACCGCACGCTCCGGCTCCACGTTCCGGGTGGCGCGTTAGGTGATGTAGATGTTCAGGAAATCAACTACAGCGACCGCACCCGCCGCTTCTCCGCGATGATCACCAGCCCGGCCGGCAACGGCACGATAAAGCTCACCCGAGTGCGCGGCAGGCTGTTTACGACCCGCGAAGTTCCGGTGCTCAATCGCCGCGTTCTTGCCGGCGAGGTCATTAAGAACAAGGATCTAAAATGGATCAAGGTGCGTGCATCGCGTCTACAATCCAACGTCATCATGTCCGAGACAGATATCGTTGGGCGTACGCCGAGGCGAGGTCTAAGAGCCGGTTATCCGATCCTAACCTCCGCCGTCCAACGTCCGGTCCTCGTGCCGAAAGGCAGCTTAGTAACGATGGTGCTGCGCACGCCGCAAATGTTACTGACGGCACGAGGCAAGGCGCTTGAAAGCGGCGCTGAAGGCGACGTCATCAAGATCAACAACTCGCAAAGCGATACCGTGATCGAGGCCGAGGTGATAGCCGCCGGGCGCGTGGCAGTTCGGTCGTCAACCTTACTGGCCATGAATTGATTAACCTACGTAATGGGTAAACAGGACAACAACCATGAAACGATCACCATTATCCCAGAACAAACGGCTCACCTTCCTGGCCCGCAACATGGCCCTGATACTGGCCTTCACGTCGCTGGCCGGGTGCAACATGCTGACACGGCTTTCCGAGGTTGGAGACGGCCCGGAAATTTCGAATATACAAAATCCAATCGCCCACAAGAACTACCGGCCCGTCAGCCTGCCCATGCCGGCGCCGCAACCTCTACAGGCCAACCCTAACTCTCTGTGGCGTGCCGGAGCTCGTGCCTTCTTCAAGGACCATCGGGCCAAGGAAGTGGGCGACGTCGTGACCATTACGGTTTCACTCAACGACAGTGCCAAATTCTCAAACAAGACGGCGCGGGCGCGCAAAGATACGGAAGACTTTGATGCCAACGATTTGCTCGGCTTCGAGGATGAGTTAACCAAGATATTGCCACAGGGCATTGACACGGGGCAGATCGTCAACTTCGCCAGCGCCCACGATACCAAGGGTGATGGTCAGATTGATCGCTCAGAAGTGTTGAAGCTGACTTTTGCCGCCGTGGTGACCCAAATCCTGCCTAATGGTTCGTTGGTCATCATGGGCCGCCAGGAAGTACGCGTGAACCAAGAGCTCCGGGAATTAATGGTGACCGGCGTGGTTCGGCCGAGTGACATCGATTCCGACAATTCTGTTTCTGACCAAAAGATCGCTGAACTCCGTGTTGCTTACGGCGGCCGCGGCGCGCTTAGCAACCTGCAGACCCCACGTTGGGGCATGCAAATTTGGGATATCGTTTTCCCGTTCTAGGTCGGCATAAGCCGGACCTGGAAACTTATCGGCCGGCGGCTCGCCGCCGGCCGCCTTTTTTTTGCCACTGCATGCGACAGACAGGATGAGTTTCTACGCTCTTGGAACAGCGCCGTCTAATTCTTACAGACAGAGAAACGAGCCCTAAGCGGGCCCAATATTAGTCGTCGCGGTGTGTGCGTTCCATGCGCTCGTGGCGTTCCTGGGCCTCAATGCTCAAGGTCGCAATTGGCCGCGCTTCCAGCCTGGAAAGGCCAATCGGTTCCTGGGTTTCCTCGCAATACCCGTATGATCCGTCTTCGACCCGCTCAAGCGCATCATCGATCTTACTGATCAGCTTACGCGCCCGATCGCGCGTACGAAGCTCCAAGGTCCGTTCGGTCTCGATGGATGCGCGGTCAGCGATATCCGCTTCCACGATCCCGCCTTCTTGTAGTTGCTGCAAGGTGGAGTTTGACTCCTGCACGAGGTCAGCACGCCAGGCTGTTAGCCTCTGGCGAAAATATTCTACCATCCGTGGGTTCATGAACTTTTCATTCTTGGCCGGCCTGTAATCTGGTGGCATCGTTACGTTCATAGGTCCTTGGTCTCCCAACAGGTTTTCGCGCCGGGAATATATGTGCGTGCGTCGCTCCCCGCAAGAATCTTTTCCGCCTCTTGGCAAGAATCATTAAAAACAACACAATCTTTTGATTTAGTTTGACAATTTACGCTTGGTTTGGCCCATGACACTCTGCCCCGAGACAATCACCCGCCCAGATTTCAAGCCTTGCGCGTGTATTTTGCGATCTCGACCTCGGCGCGAAGTTCGATCTCCGAAAGGAGATCATTAAGGTTCGGGTCGTCACTCTGCTCGCGTTTTTGGCGCAACCGCTGCGCCAGTTCCGTCAGTTTCTCCTTCGAGAACCGGCCAAGCAGAATTCCGATCCGTAGATCGTCCAACCGTTCAAGCAGATCATCGCCATAGGCCATCAGACGTTGCCGCCGGCGTTGATCAGCGACGGGCTCGGCTGTGTTCTGGGCCGCCAAAATGCCCTCGACACCGGCAACACCTGTAATTTCAGGCGCCGCGCCCTCACCCGATACAGCACCGGTCTCTTTTAGTGAGTCGACGAAAGACCCATCACCAGTGGCACTTTTTGATGCCTTTTTAGTACTGCCCGGTCCTTTTGGGACGCCGGTTCGCGTAACTTTCATCTATTTTCACTCTTTTCCGCCAACTCCCACGAGTGGGAAAC
>CAYXUT010000046.1:0-18069 GCA_964468005.1 uncultured Magnetovibrio sp.
TATTAACTTCACGCTGGAACGTGGCCTGTTCATGGGCCATTACCAAAGGGGATCAATGTTACGCTTTGCGCCGAGCGGACGATCCAATTAGGTCCTAAGCCCGGAAGAGATTACCTGCAGCCATGACGAACATTAACAGCTATGTGGTAGAAGTGAACCAGCCCCCGGCCGCTACATTTACTCGGTTCAGAATTACTTTCGTCCCTGTGATTGGCATCACAGCGGGCATCCATGACTTTTGAGAAGATACTTGTGTTGGATGAATTTCAATTCGATGAAATTCCTCTCTTCCCTCAAGAGCACAAACTTAAAGTCGGCCTTAAATGGCCGACTTTTTCCTTTGCGCCTTGCTTGATTGGGTAATGTTGACATCCTCACGGTCGACGGTCACTTTCAGCGGAATGGTCGAAAAATCCAATATACAGCTACTAACGGTCGGCGTGCATGGCATCGGCGCACATGCTCGCGACAAGTTATTGCCAGCGTTCCGCGAAAGCCCCGCGATTCATTTGACTGGTATCTCGACGCGAAACGATGGTGTTCGTCAATCACAGTGCAAGACATGGAACTGTCCGGGCTGGGAATCGCTGGAAGCCATGCTGGCTGACGCCAGTCCCGATGTGGTGCTCGTTGCCTCGCCAATTGGATGCCATTTCGAGGATGGCCTGACGGTCCTCAATGCTGGCGCCCACTTATGGTCAGAAAAAGCTTTCACGTCGAGCGAGGCCGAGGCCGAAACCCTAATCGAGATAGCACTTGCCCAGGACTTAGCAGTTTGTGTATCTCTAGCGCCTCACTACCATCCGCTTTTCCAGACCGTTCGGACCCTTGTAGAGGATGATGAGATCGGCGAGGTCCGGAGTATCACCGCACACTTCGGTTTTCCGCACGAAACCAATGACAATATGATTTATGACCCGGCTCTGGGTTGTAGCGCCCTATTGAATGTCGGTTATTACCCGCTGGTAATGATATCCGAACTGCTCGGCAGTGAGATCACTTTGGTCGGTGCCTCCGTCATTCGTGAAGACGGTTATCAGGTGGACACAAGCGGAGCGGCGCTTTTTACGTCATCTTCCGGCGTAACGGCAACAGCTGAGTGGGGTTATGGGCGCGACTATATCAACCGGCTGGAAATCATCGGTCAGACCGGTGCCATTGTGGCGGGTCCTGTGTTCTCCAAACCGAACCATCTGGACATACAACTCGCATTGCGTCGTCAGAATGAGGAAAGATCTATTAAAGTTCCGGCGGCTAATCAATTTGCCATCATGCTCAGCGCTTTCGCCGCAGTCACGGCTGACCCGGTGCTACGCCAAGGCATGCGAGAAAGTACCCTTGAACATCAACGTCTATTGGCTCAAGTTGCCACCATGGCGCAGCAATGATCCTGATGCGATTCATAAAATAGCCAGAAAATCACAATGTCATCTGATAGCAACGTTCCCGTACTTGTCACCGGCGGCGCCGGTTATATCGGCAGCCACGCCATTTTAGCATTGCGCGAGGCAGGCTATCCAGTCGTCGTTATTGATAACCTTTCCACCGGCGAACGCCGGCTGGTGCCCAAAGATGTCCCGTTGGTGGTCGGCAATATCGCCGATCAGGAATTGGTTAGCGCTGTGATTAGCGAACACTGTTGCAAGGCAGCGATGCATTTCGCCGGCTCGATCATCGTGCCCGAATCGATCATTGATCCACTGAAGTACTACGCCAACAACACTGCCACCAGCCGTGATCTGATTGCGTGCTGCGTACGTGAAGGCATTGAGGCGTTCATTTTCTCTTCCACAGCAACAGTTTACGGCAACCCCCAATGCGTTCCCCTGCCCGAGACAGCCGAAACCTTGCCGGTCAATCCCTACGGCACATCGAAACTCATGACCGAATGGATGCTGCGCGACGTATCCGCGGCAACAGGAATGCATCACGCCATCCTGCGTTACTTCAATGTCGCCGGTGCCGATCCGGCAGGCCGCAGCGGTCAGTCCGGCCCCGATTCGTCGCATTTGATCCGGGTCGCGTGCGAGCTCATCGTCGGCAAACGATCAAAGATGTCAGTCTTCGGCACCGACTACACCACCCCGGACGGCACTTGTATCCGCGATTATGTCCATGTCAGCGACTTGGCCGAAGCGCATGTATTGGCATTGGAGCATCTCTTGCGGCATGGCGAGAACGTGATACTCAATTGCGGATACGGCCATGGTTTTTCCGTCTGGCAGGTCATTGACGTGGTGCGTAAATTAGTCGGCCGCGAATTGGCCATCCATATGTCCGCGCGCCGCGCGGGCGACGCGGAAATCCTGGTTTCGGACTCGCGCAAAATTCGCGAAACCCTTGGCTGGAAACCGCGCTTTGACGACCTCGAGACAATCGTGAATACCGCGCTCGATTGGGAAAGAAAGCGCGTTTGAGTGCGGGTTGACAGTAGAATTATTAGTGGGCAGGTTGGCCGTCTTCGGTACATTTTCATGATAAAGATCAGTATTTTTTCATGGCGAAACCCCTGACGCGCTTGGCGCGCACGATTCTCAACCGAATGGGCTACGATCTTTTGCGGCTGCAAAAGACCAACATCCACCATGAAGCCCGGAGTGGTCTTGGCCGTGGAGAGGGGTTCGATGCGTTTGAAGCAATTCTCCCTCGACCAGTAAAATCATTCGACATTTATTTTCGATGTTGCGCGCGCGTGGAAATTTTTGGGCAATCACGAAATAGGATCGTTGATGTCTTTAAACAGGAATTAATTGCGCGATGTCTGAATAGACTTATCCAATCGGTCAATCATGCACTCTCTCACAGAACCGATATTGCCGTTACAGTGTGGGTGATGGACGATCATTCCGACGCCGGCTGCGTCAAGCAAATCAAAATGCTCCTAGATAGGGCTCACTGTAAAGCCAACTTAATATCGCTTGATGTGACAGGAAACGGCCCATCGGTAGGTGCCGCTTTGCGGCACGCTAAAGCTAACGTATCGGATGTCGTTTATTTCGTTGAGGACGATTATCTTCACGCCCCTCACGCGATCTACGAGATGATGGAGAGCTACGAGCGCTTAGCGGCAGCCGTTGGCGGAGAAGATGTCGTCTTATTTCCAAGTGATTATCCCGACCGCTATAGGACTGTGGAACCCAGCCTGATCCTACTTGGTAGTCACAGACATTGGCGCAGCGTTCCATCGACGACATTCACCTGCGTTACAACCAAGGGATTACTTGATCGTTTCTGGGACTGTTACATCGGCCTTGAAAAATACGGTCTAGATCCAGAAGTGACTGAGGAATCAACGATCAATCGGATCTACAGAGAAGTGCTTTGTTTTTCCCCGCTCAAAAGTTTAGCCGTGCACTTACAGCACTTCGACACGCTTGCGCCTTACGTGGATTGGCGTAACTGGTGGCAACAATCCGCAATTGATGACAATTCTTAATACCGGCACAGTACTTGTTCCTTGGCCATTGAATGCTCTCACACATACGATGCGTGTCAATCAGATATTCTCTCTGTCAAACATTACATCGGAATTATCGCCGCTGACGATCTTAGGGTCACGTCCTGGCGCGAGGAAACTCAACCCGATTCCGTCATCGATCTGTCTCACGATAAAAACCGATATGACATGGCGTTGCATTCGGCATATAGAAAAGCAGCCTACTTGACTGATCAAAAACCTGCGTAACATCCCTTTTGTCGTGAAGGCTACCTTCTCCCGCCGAAAAAATGACAAACATGTAGTTTTCCGAATATTTCAGACCAAATGCAGAACCAAAAAATCACTGCGCTGGTTTACCCGCTAAAAAGGCAAATGCCGCCATCGCCTTGGCCAAATTTCCGCGAACCCGGTCAGGTCGCAACAAAACCGTGTAGAGCACAGTCTTGGAGGCGTGCGTGAGCAATATCCACCGCGCCTCACTGTTGGCCACGGCTATGTCGCCGTGCTTAGCTTCGTGGTATAGGCGGCTCCAGGTCTGATGCCAATCCTTGCGCCAGCGTGTCCGCCAAGTCACCTTCGATGATCGGCCTCCGACATGTACGACGTTCGCCATCGGCGCCAACACCAGGCTGAAGCCAGCCGCGGTGGTGCGCAGACTTAAATCGGCATCCTCGTTGTAGAGAAAAATTCGTTCGTCAAACCCGCCGATCTGCCGCCAAGCCGACATGGAGGCGAGAAAAAACCCGCCCATGACGAACCACGTACAGAAGTCCCCGTCCGGTTGTTCCGTCATCTCCGTGTGAGTGATTTCTGACGGCCCCATTACGTAGAGCTCCTGTTTGCCGTCGGGCCGCTGCAGATAAGGACCGACCATGCCCGCTTCGGGATAAGCCGCGGCCGCTGCCAACAACTGCGTCATGGCGTCCTCAGCGAGAACGGCATCGGGACTGAAGCAGAACCCGTAACGGGTCTCGACCACGGCCATTCCCTGATTGACCGCAAAACCGAAGCCACGGTTCCTGTCGTTACCGATGATCCGCGCCTTGGGTAGGGTTTCGGCAACCACGTCAAGGGTCCGGTCGGTGCTGGCATTGTCAACGACGATGACCTGTTTGGCCAAATGCACCGAGCGCAGACACGGCTCGATCACCGCCGCCGAGTTATAGGTGACTATAACGACGCTCACGTCGCTCCAAGAACCGGTTGACGCGGTCACAGCCGGAACCGTCGGAATTCGAAGTTCGATATATAAATAACCATCTTTACTTTGCCGGCCGGTAAGGTAGTACAGGTTGCGCTTATCTTTTATACACTCCGGAAAAGAGGTCATGGCAAGCAAGAATGAGGGGCGAACGCGGGTTTTCTACGCGCAGGCCGTCTACGGCCGCGAAGAAATAGATGCTGTGGTGAATGTCCTGGAAAACCAGTCGATTGCGCTGATGACCGGACCTTCCGTCACGCTGTTCGAGGCGCGCGTTGCAGCACTATTCGGCAAGGCCTACGGACTGATGGTTAATTCTGGTTCGTCTGCCAACCTGTTGGCCATTGCAGCGCTCGGTCTTTCCCCGGGAAACGAGGTTATCACCCCTGCCCTCACCTTCTCGACCACGGTCGCACCCTTGGTGCAGCACGGACTGGTGCCGGTATTCGTCGACGTGGAGGCGGACACCTACAACATCGATGCCGGACTGGTCGAAGCTATGATCGGCCCGAAAACGCGGGCGATGATGATCCCCAACCTAATCGGCAACCTGCCCGAATGGGCGTCTTTACGCGAAATCGCCGATCGTCACGGTCTCAAGGTGATTGAGGACTCCGCCGATACCATCGGTAGCAAATACCGCGGCGAACCGACGGGCTCACTCTCCGATATCGCGACCACGAGTTTCTATGCGTCGCACATCGTCACCTGCGGCGGTTTCGGCGGCGCGGTATGCATTAATGATCCCGAGCTCGAGCGGCGCGCCAGGTTGTTGCGCGGATGGGGCAGAAGCTCAAGCATCCTGGGCGAGTCGGAGGCCACTGAAGACCGCTTCAACATGAGCATCAGCGGCATCGATTACGACGCCAAGTTCGTGTTCGAATCGCCCGGCTACAACTTCCTTCCGTCCGAAATGGCGGCAGCTTTCGGTCTCGTGCAGTTGGACCGGCTGGAAAACTACGCGGACCGGCGGGTTCGGAACTTCGCCGCACTGACAGCATTTTTCCACGAATACGAAAACTGGTTCATTTTGCCGCGCCAAACCAACGAGACATATACGCCTTGGCTGGCGGTTCCGCTGGTGGTGCGCGATAACGCACCGTTTACGCGACGCCAGCTTCAGCTGCACTTCGAAGACCAAGGCATTCAGACGCGAACCGTATTCACCGGCAACATCCTGCGCCAGCCCGGCTTCAGCGACATCGATTGCCGAACCAGCGACGCCGGCTATCCCAACGCCGATCAGGTGATGCGGGGCGGGTTTTTGCTCGGCTGCCATCAGGGTATGGGCGCCGACGAAACAGAGATCATCGAAAGCGCGTTCAAATCCTTCGTCGAAACGATTTGACGGCAACCTGGGTATCCGAACCGTGAAGGTCACAGAAACATCGCTACCAGGCGTTCTTGAAATCAAACCGAATGTTTTCGCGGACGAACGCGGTTTCTTTCTCGAAACCTACCGGAGCTCGCGCTACGGCGATCACGGGATGAACCTGCAGCTTCACCAAAGCAACCACACCCGTTCGGACCGGGGTACGTTGAGAGGCCTGCATTATCAACTAGCACGACCGCAAGGAAAGCTAGTTTTCGCCGCGCATGGCGAAATTCTGGACGTTGCCGTCGATATCCGCCGAGGTTCATCGACTTTCGGACAATGGCATGCGGTCGTACTTAGTGACAAAAATAACAAGCAACTGTTCATCCCTGAGAATTTCGCCCACGGATTTTGCGTTTTATCCGAGATCGTCGACCTGATCTATCTTCTAACCGATGAGTATGATCCGGATGACCAGTTCGCCATTCGCTGGAATGACCCTGACATCGGCATCGAGTGGCCGATCGACAATCCAACCCTCTCCGAAAAAGACCGGACCAGTCCTTTCCTACGCGACATACCCGATTCCGGCCTTCCAGCCTTAACCAAGCAATGACAACGACGCACGCTCCGATGAACACCTATCATTAAACCACCAAACGCAATAAGTTTAACCCATGATAGATTGCCGGATTTTCAAAACCTCTCTCGGTTCGTGCGTCTCGCTTCACCGGATTCACGGGACGGCGAGTGTTGAGCTCTATTGGGGAGTGCGCCAGTTATCCTGCGAAACCCGGGCGGCTCCATGAAAACAGCATTAGTCACCGGTCCGACCAGCTATCTGGGATTGCGGCTGGTCGAGCGTTTGATGTCGAGCGGTGTCGATACCCACGCATTGGTGCGCCCGACATCGGACTTGACGCAGCTATCCGCCATCATCGGCACGGCAAGGACCCATGTTTATGACGGTGCGTTAACGTCCCTGGCGGACGCGGTATCAAGCGCCAACCCGGAAGTCGTATTACATATTGCTGGCGCCTACGCCCGAGAACATGACAATAACGACATCGATCAGCTGATCGATTCGAATATCCGTCTCGGCACTCACCTCCTGGAGGCCATGTCGGATGCCGGCGTGCGCCGTATCGTCAATGCGGGATCGACCTTCCAACACTTTCACAACGACGGCTATCGGCCCTTGAACCTCTATGCCGCAACGAAACTGGCCTTCGCCGATGTTCTGGCTTACTATGAAGATGCCCGCGGCATTATGTCGGTGACTATCAAACTGCCCGATGTCTATGGCCCCAACGACTGGCGACCGAAACTGATGAACCGGCTCGTCGAGGCCCATTTAGCTGGTCAACCCATCGATCTGGTGGAAAAATCGACCCAGTTCGGACTGATCTACATCGATGACGCGCGCGACGCCTTCATCCACTGCGCCCGAACGCTGATGGACGATGCGCAAACGGTTTCGGGACAATCGTTTGCGGTGGACGAAGGGCTTCATTACACGCTGGAGGAGGTCGTTGCCGTGTTCACGCGAATTACGGACCGAACGGTCCTCGCCAACTGGGGCGCATACCCTATACCGGACCGTTCCATCACAATTCCCTGGAAAGGAACACCGTTGCCTGACTGGCGGGCGAAGGTCACACTGGAAGATGGCGTGAAGCGACTTGTGGGTGCGGCGACGAGGTTGGAAGGCACATGAAGATACTAGTGACGGGTGGCGCGGGCTTTATCGGCTCCGCATTGGTCCGCTACATTATAGGCAAAACCAATGATGCGGTCATCAATGTTGACAGCTTGACTTACGCCGGCAACCAAAAGAGCCTGGAACCGGTCGCGGGCCATGCGCGCTACGCCTTCGAAAAAGTCGACATCTGCGACAAACAGGAAATGTCGCGTGTTTTCGCCGAGCACCAACCGGACAAGGTCATGCACCTAGCGGCGGAATCCCACGTCGACCGCTCCATCGACGGTCCCGCCGCGTTTGTGCAGACCAACATCGTCGGTAGCTACAATTTGCTGGAAGTGGCGCTCGACTACTTCCGCAACCTGCCGACGGAACGCCAAGCACGTTTCATATTTCATCATATCTCGACGGACGAGGTATTCGGGTCGTTGAGCGCCGACGATCCGCCGTTCGATCCCGAGACCCCTTACAAGCCACGCTCCCCCTATTCGGCCAGTAAAGCAGCATCCGATCATCTGGCCAAAGCCTGGCACCACACTTATGGATTGCCGATCGTGTTGAGCAATTGCTCCAACAATTTCGGGCCTTATCAGTTTCCCGAGAAACTGATACCGCTAATGATCATCAATGGCTTGCGCGGCGAGCCCCTGCCGGTTTACGGACGGGGCGGGAATATCCGCGATTGGCTGCATGTGGAGGACCACGTCGAGGCCCTCCACCTTATCATCCGCAAGGGCCAGGCGGGCGAGATCTATCTTGTCGGCGGCAACGCAGAGATGACCAACCTCGAGGTCGTCCAGGCCATTTGCCAGGCCCTTGACGAGCAAGCGCCGAGACCGGACGGCAACTCGCACGATCAGGCCATCGTTTATGTCAAGGATCGCCCCGGACACGATTTCCGCTACGCCATCGATTATTCGAAAGTCACCGTTGAGCTCGGCTGGCGGCCGCGGAACTCCTTCCGTGACGGGTTGTCGCAAACGGTCGCGTGGTATCTAGCGCGACGCGATTGGTGGGAGCCGATCATACAAGACAAGTACTCGGGCTCCCGCCTAGGGTTAAAAAAGGGCTAACGCTATGAAGGGTATCATCCTCGCCGGCGGCTACGGTACACGCCTATATCCCGTCACTCACGTCATCAACAAGCAACTGTTACCCGTATACGACAAGCCGATGATATATTACCCGCTGTCAGCGCTGATGCTTACGGGAATTCAAGATATTCTGATCATTTCGACACCAGAGGCGTTATCGGCGTTCGAGAATCTTTTCGGTGGAGGTGAGAAACTCGGCTTGAACATCTCCTACGCAGTACAATCCGAACCTCGTGGCCTGGCTGAAGCGTTTATCATCGGGCGCGATTTTATCGGCGGCGATAGTTGCGCTTTGGTGCTGGGTGACAACATCTTCTTCGGACATGGTTTTCCCGGTCGTCTTCGCGCAGCAGCCGCGCGCACTTCCGGGGCGACGGTATTCGCCTATTGGGTTGGCGATCCGGAACGCTACGGCGTTGTCGAACTGGACCGTGACGATCGCGTCCTGAGCCTCGAGGAAAAGCCGGCCGAACCGAAGTCGAATTGGGCCGTGACAGGGCTGTATTTCTACGACAATTCTGTCGCCGATATCGCCCGCGAGGTCCAACCTTCGTCCCGAGGCGAGCTTGAAATCACGGACATCAACCGCATTTACATGATGCGCGAGAAACTGCGTGTCGAAAAAATCGGCCGCGGCGTGGCTTGGCTGGATACCGGGACCCACGAGACTTTGCTACAGGCCGCCCAATTCGTCGAAACGGTGGAACAGCGTCAGGGCCTCAAAATCGCCTGCCTAGAGGAAATTGCACTGCGAATGGGGTTTATCGATACCTCGGCGTTCGAGAAGCTGGCCGCCAGTCAGTCCGACAATCACTACGGCCGCTACCTTGCGCGGATCGCCCGGGAATTTGAAGAAAACCTCTAAGAGAAAATGGTCGGGGAGACTGGATTCGAACCAGCGACCGCTCGGCCCCCAGCCGAGTGCTCTACCAGGCTGAGCTACTCCCCGACCGTATACCCGGAAGCAAATGTGCCGAGCGGGCGCACTATACGCGCACCGATCCGGATCATCAATAAATTGCAAGGATGAGTAGTTCAGGCTGTCCGCTCGGCATCGCGCAAAGTCTCGCGCAGTGTCTCCAGTTCATCAATTGCGGCGCGAATCGACTGTTTCGCCGCCTCGTTATCGGCCTTTACAGAGGCGATATCATCGGTATTCGCCGCAGATCTATTGGCAGATTTCTGGGCGCTTTTCCGGGTAAGTAACTCAGCTTTATTAACGCCGCCTTGTCGAAGCAGTTTCTGCACGCCTTTAATAGTGTACCCTTCATCATAAAGTAGGCTCCGGACATGACGTAACAAGGCCACGTCCTCGGGGCGGTAGTAACGCCGCCCGCCACCACGCTTCATGGGCTTGACCTGACTAAACTTGGTCTCCCAGAATCTAAGCACGTGCTGCGGTAAATCGAGCTCACCAGCGACCTCGCTGATAGTTCGGAAAGCATCCACCGATTTCGTCGGCTTATTCGAAGTATTCATTGCTTAGGGTTCCCTATCTTGGACCCCTGGGAAATATTAGCATTCGCTCTTCGTGCGACCATTGACTTGAGCCTTGAGAAGCTGGGAAGGCTTGAACACCAAAACCTTACGCGGCAAGATCAGCACTTCCTCACCAGTCTTCGGGTTCCGGCCAATTCGCTGGCCTTTCTGACGTGACGAAAAACTACCGAATGAAGAAATCTTTACGGATTCGCCACGGACCAAGGCATCGGACATCAAATCCAAAACCATTTCCAAGAGACCGCTGGATTCGTCTCGCGATAGACCTATTTCCTGATAGACCGCTTCTCCGAGATGCGCGCGCGTCACCGTCTGGCCGACCATTCTCATGCCCTATTCCTTAACAGATTAAAGCCTATCCCCACCAGATAATTGCGTCAATATCAAAGAGAAGGGGGACACACGATTACCATCGGACGAGACCAGCCCCCCAAGTCAATCCGCCACCCATGGCTTCAAGTAAAACCAAATCGCCAGTTTTGATTCGACCGTCCTTCAGCGCCTCATCCAACGCCAGCGGGATCGAAGCCGCCGAGGTATTGGCATGGCGCTCAACCGTGACAACAATCTTGTCTGCCGGAAGCCCAAGCTTCTTGGCGGTACTATCAAGAATTCGCTTGTTGGCTTGGTGAGGTACTAACCAGTCAATATCATCAGCGGCGAGCCCGTTAGCCTCTAGCGACTCATGAACGATCTCGGCAAGGTTCGTCACCGCATGGCGGAACACCTCGCGGCCATTCATGCGCACATGGCCGACTGTCTGGGTCGAGGACGGACCGCCATCGACGTAAAGTAGGTCACTAGTAGAGCCATCCGAATAAATATGGGTCGACAGGACCCCGCGACCACGATTGTGACCAGTCTCACCGAACTCATCCTCGTCCTCGCCATTCTCCGCGGCACGCAACACAACGGCTCCGGCTCCGTCGCCAAACAGCACGCAGGTGCCGCGGTCCTGCCAGTCAAGCAAGCGAGAGAAAGTCTCGGCACCGATCAATACCACGGTCTTGGCCTGACCAACCTTGATAAAGTTATCGGCCACGGCCAGACCGTACACGAAACCTGAACAAACCGCCTGCAAGTCAAATGCCGCACCGCTGATCATGCCGAGCCGATGCTGGACCTTGGTAGCCGTTGCGGGAAAGGTTTGGTCAGGGGTCGTGGTGGCGAGGACAAGCAGGTCCAAGTCCGACGCCGGGATGCCAGCATGCTCGAGAGCGCGTTCCGCTGCGAAAAACGCCAAATCCGACGTTACCTCACCTTCGGCCGCGATATGGCGCTGACGGATGCCGGTGCGAGCGACAATCCATTCATCGCTGGTATCGATGCGTTCAGCCAGCTCTCCGTTTGTAACGACACGCTCAGGCAAATAGGAGCCGCAGCCAGCAACGATGGAACGTTTGATCATTGACCAACTACCGCCTGTTCGTGGCTTTCCATATTCACCTGCAACTGATTGTAATCTTCCTTGATGCTGTCATTGATCGATTTGGTGATCAAGCCGTGTGCCACCTCAAGTGCATGTGCGAAACCATATCCGTCGGTGCCGCCGTGGCTCTTAATACAAATACCGTTCAGGCCAAGGAACATCGCACCATTATAACGACGCGGGTCAAGATGCGTCTTCAGTCGATTCAGCGCCGGCTTAGCCATAAGGGCACCAAGGGTCGCAAACACGGACGAAGTCAGGACTTGCTTAAGCGTGTGACTGAAAAGCTTGGCTGTCCCTTCCGCCGTCTTAAGCGCCACGTTGCCTGTGAATCCATCGGTAACGACCACGTCTACCGTACCAGCACCGATATCATCACCCTCAACAAATCCATAGAATTTGATCGGCAAATCAGAACCTTGAAGGATAGCATACGCTTCTTTCACCGCGCTGTTACCCTTTAAATCTTCGGCACCGACGTTAAGGATGCCAACGGACGGGTTATCAAGCCCCAGAACGTTGCGCGCGAACACCTCGCCCATAACGGCAAACTGAACCAGGTTGTTGGAATCGCATTCGACATTTGCGCCGAGATCAAGCATCACGCTTTCACCACGTTGCGTTGGAAAATACGTGGCAATTGCCGGCCGGTCGATGCCGGGAAGTGTTTTCAACACGAACTTGGCCATGGCCATCAGCGCGCCAGTGTTGCCGGCTGAGATTATGCCCGCCGCCTCGCCATCCTTGACCGCATTAATAGCCAGGCGCATGCTCGACGTCCGTCGTCCACGCAGCGCGATCGCCGGCTTGTCATCATTGAGGACGACATCATCAGTGTGGCGCACAGTTGAGACCGCCCGCACCTGGGGGTATTTTTCCATAAGCGGACCGATCTCAGCTTCGTTTCCAAACAGAACGTATTCCACGCCGGAAAGCTTCCGGCAGGATATATCCACGCCTTCGATAACCATGGCGGGCGCCGCATCACCGCCCATGGCGTCAACGGCCAACATCAGGTTACCGGGCACGGGTGGCAGTCCGGACTATATTTGAATAAATTTCCATGGAGACCTTTATAAGGTCACGAAAGGTGGATGAACAGAGGCTATGCAGCCTCATCGCCCTCGGTAACTTCTCGTCCGTTGTATTGACCACAGGCCCTACAAACGTGATGCTGGCGCTTCAACTCACCGCAATTGGCGCATTCCTCATAGGTAGCACCACCGAGGGCATCGTGCGCCCGGCGCATGTTGCGCCTCGATTTCGAAATCTTCTTCTTGGGAACAGCCATTTCCAACACCTCAAGTCGAACGTCCCGAACTGGACGGGCGGTTCATATAGGAGTTGCGTGCCGGGAGCAAGCGAGAAACGTTATTTATCGAGTTTATCCTGCAATGCAGCAAGCTCTGAAAACGGGTGGCTCATGCCATCGTTCGGATTACTCGATACATCCTTAAAAACAACACCGGGAGCCCTTGGGAACGGGTCGAGTTCCAATGCTAATTGTTGAACTACCGCCTCTCCCAAATCGATAATGTCTTCTGTTATCATTTCGGGCGGATTTTCATCTTTCGGACCGACTTTCCAATCGCCATAATCTTCTCCAGCACTTTCGCTAAAATGCAAAAATAGACCTGCATCAATGACAACCTCCAGTGGCTCCAGTGTAACGACGCAAAGCTGTTCTAGGCTTGCCCGCAACGTGCCTTCAACTTTAACGCCTTGCTCTCCTATTTCCCACTGCAAGATTAATTGGGCTTCCAACTCGTCAATTCGCTCAATTTCCAAACGCTCGGCCGTCTCCAGAAGCTCTTTGTCCGTGGCCTGCAACTGCACAGCCACTCCCCCCAACGGAATATCCTCAAGCGGGACTTGAGCGCTCAGCGTGTGCGCAAGACTTTTCAAAATATTACGATCGTCTTTGCTCATGGCGCATCTCCGATGGGCGGTGGCAGACTGAAATGAACAGATCCGGCTAGAAAACCGTCAATCGCCTGCGCCGCCAATTCTCCATCCTGCTCGCGTACATATTCTGCCATTACGGAAAGCTGATCGGGTACTGGGTCGATATTACGGTAGAGATTTCGGCGTAACGCCGCTTCCAGTAAATCTCCTCCAGTATCCTCCAACCCTTCATCATAAGCAGCAATACGGCCGTAAAACGCTTTGACCATGTCCTTGACCCGATAAGCTACGCCAATGTCGCCCGCTCCCATCTCGCGCAGGTTCTGGTCCATGTCGTCGAACATGATATCGAACAAGGTCTGGGCCAGGACCTTGCATCGTTCGTCGCCACCCTTGAGACGCCTAAGCACAAGATAAACATGCACCATGATCATATCAAAACGACCGTCCGGCGTGTCCGCAACACCACATTGCTCATAAAACAGGGGAGTGCGTGCTTGGCGGATAGCCTCGGAATAAAGCGCCAGGGCTGTATCTCGCTCATCACTTATCTTACGAAAAAACTTAAACATTTATTATCCGGCGCGTCCGGTTTCTCCGTATTTTATTCAATCCCTTGCGGCATCCAGAGAGAATGGCATAATCGTCTTTCTGATCGTCTGCAGTTGAATAATGCGATGGTGTTGAAAACATCAAGAGAAAAACCATTTTGTCGTCTTGCCTTGAGTGTCGCCATGGTGGCGCTTAGCATTTCAATGAATGCATGTAACGTTAGCCGAATCGATACCCGTGGCAACCTACCGGACCCCGAGCGGGTGACTGAATTAAAGCCCGGCGAAGCGACAAAAGATGACATCCTCGATTCGCTCGGCTCACCATCAAGCATCAACACCTTCGGCAATGAGACTTGGTATTATATCAGTGAAAAAACCGAAACCATAGCGTTCCTAAGCCCGCAGGTGCTGGAACGCAATATTCTGATCGTCGAGTTCGGCAAAAAAGGGCAGATGGCGCAAATCGTATCACTGGGTTTGGACGCCGGCCGGGAAATAACACAGGTGGAACGCGTGACCCCCACCTTCGGCCAGGAACTGACTGTACTTGATCAAATTCTTGGCAATTTCCGACGCTTTAGCGGCCGTAAGAATGTTCCAGGGGACGACCGTTAAAAAACATCTGACAACTGAAAAAAAGCCCCGGGGCCCGAAGCCCCGGGTATTTTCATTTTCGGTTGCGATCTCAATTAGGCAAGAATAGCAAGCAGCAGGATCGCAACGATATTGGTGATCTTAATCATCGGGTTTACGGCCGGACCAGCGGTATCCTTATAAGGGTCACCAACCGTGTCACCCGTGACTGCAGCATGGTGTGCGTTAGAGCCCTTACCG
This sequence comes from uncultured Magnetovibrio sp., assembly GCA_964468005.1. Taxonomy (GTDB): domain Bacteria; phylum Pseudomonadota; class Alphaproteobacteria; order Rhodospirillales; family Casp-alpha2; genus TMED8. The sequence goes on from CAYXUT010000046.1 coordinate 14,974, forward strand.
CCATGATTACCGTCTTCGATGTACTTCTTGGCGTTATCCCAAGCGCCGCCACCGGCGGTCATGGAAAGCGCCACGAACAACCCGGTAACGATGGTGCCCAGAAGCATCGCTCCTACGGCCGAAAATGCCGCGACCTGACCGCCAATGGCGTTGATTAAGAAATACATGATCACCGGTGCCAGCAATGGTAACAGAGAAGGAATAATCATTTCCTTGATAGCCGCCTGGGTCAGAAGATCGACGCATTTTCCGTACTCCGGCTTCGCCGTACCTTCCATGATGCCCGGGATTTCCTTGAACTGCCGGCGCACTTCAACAACCACTGCGCTACCCGCGCGCCCTACGGCCATCATACCCATGCCACCGAACAGATACGGCAGCAAACCGCCGATAAATAGCCCGATAACCACGTAAGGGTCTTGCAAGGTGAAGGTTACTTTAAGGTGCGGGAAGTAGTGCGTCAGGTCTTCCGTATAGGCACCGAACAGCACCAGTGCAGCGAGACCGGCGGAACCAATGGCATAGCCCTTGGTCACGGCTTTGGTGGTGTTCCCCACCGCATCCAGCGCGTCCGTCGTCTTACGCACATCGTCCGGCAACTCCGCCATTTCGGCGATACCACCCGCGTTATCTGTAACTGGGCCAAACGCATCAAGCGCAACCACCATGCCAGCCAAAGCCAGCATCGCCGTGGCGGCAATGGAAATACCGAACAAACCAGCCTGAAGATATGAGACGATGATACCGGCGCATATCACGATCACCGGCAAAGCCGTCGCCTCCATGGAAACGGCCAGGCCTTGGATCACATTGGTGCCGTGGCCCGTTTCAGACGCCGCCGCAACACTCTTTACCGGACGGTATTCGGTGCCGGTATAATACTCCGTGATCCAGATGATTAAGGCAGTGACGACAAGGCCGGTGATCGAGCAAACGAACAGTGCGGTGCCGGTAACCTTTGTTCCAGCCATGGCATAGGCAGTATCCCATCCGATGAAGGTGGAAACGACACCGCCGATCAAAATCGCGGAAATGATCGCGCTGGCGGTAAAGCCTTTGTAAAGCGCTCCCATGATCGAATTGTTAGCGCCAAGTTTGACGAACCACGTCGCGACCACAGAGGCCAGGATGCAGACCGCGCCGATAATCAATGGCAGCAGCATCATGGTTTCTTGCTCGGCACCTGAGAAGAAGATAGCGCCCAGCAGCATCGTGCCAACCAAGGTCACAGCGTAGGTCTCAAACAAATCAGCAGCCATGCCAGCACAGTCACCGACATTGTCGCCGACGTTATCAGCGATAACACCGGCGTTACGCGGATCATCTTCCGGGATACCGGCTTCAAGCTTACCCACCAAATCAGAACCCACATCGGCACCCTTGGTGAAGATACCACCGCCGAGGCGCGCGAAGATGGAGATCAACGAAGCGCCAAAACCGAGAGCCACTAGCGCTTCAAGGATATGACGCATGCCTTCCGTCGTGCTCGGGTCAACCATGCCACGCAACACTGTGTAGTATCCAGCGAGGCCCAACAGCGCCAAGCCGACAACCAGCATGCCGGTGATGGCGCCGGACTTGAACGCCACATCAAGCCCACCGGCCAGACCCTGGCTGCGGGCCGCTTCAGTGGTGCGGACATTGGCGCGGACAGAAACGTTCATGCCGACATAGCCTGCGACGCCCGAAAGAATCGCACCGATGAAGTAGCCAACGGCGACCAACATGCCGAGTTTAAGCCCCAATAAAACACCGATGACGACACCGACGACGGCAATTGCGGTATATTGGCGGTTAAGGTAGGCCGCCGCGCCTTCTTGAATGGCGGCGGCAATTTCTTGCATCCGTTCATTACCGGCGGGAGCCTCTATAACCGAACGAATAGAATAAATACCGTAGAGCAGCGCCACGGCGCCACAAAGAATTACCAACAGGTACAAGTTCATTTTGGGAAATCCCCTCGACTAGGTTACTGGCACGCCCACGCGGCACTTAAGCCGTCCCTCCTCCGTGTCCGTCTCGCAATAGACACAAAACATATCTGCCGACACCGCCTTAGACCGGCGAGCCGAAAAACCGGCAGGAAATTGCCAGAAAGCATCCGTGAATGCAACCAATGTTCGCAGACGCTAAAAAGCAGCAGATTGAGAGCGAAAAAGTCTTATCCCGCAGGGGTACCGATCTCCGACTGGACCAGGATATCCTTGATCAACCCCTTACCCATCAGGCGTTCGCCGACGACTTGCAGGCGTTGCTTCAGGATTAAGACATCGATCCGCTTTTTGGTTTTGAGCATGCGCGGCATGAACGCGTACAGGTCGCGAACGAAGGCGTCGCTGATTTTCGGCATCTGGCGTGTTAGAAAGACGGCATTATCCTGGCCTTCGGTTTCAATCTTGACTTGGACTTCCACCGTCATGGCAACCGCATTTCCTTGTAGGAGCTGTACCATGATCGGTTCCATATCTACAAAAATAGTCTGCATGCCCGGATCCTTATCCGGCGCTTCCTCAGTTTCCGCGGTTTCGGAATTCTCAAACGGTCCGAGCCCGAGCCACTTCAGTGTGGCTACTGCGCCACCCACCAAGATGAACAAGGCGGCAAGGATAACCATGATCTTTTTCACGCCGGGTCCCCCCTCTAGACATCGGCATTAGGATAACATGGCCCTGATAGACTAAAAATGGTGAAATACCTCTTGCCTAAGGCTAACTGATTCCCCGTCTTCATGAAAACCGGGCCTCGGGCCGCTCTTCATTTTTTTACACGACGGCGCTTCTGACCTTCACGACCAAAGTTTTCGATGTTTCCACAATTGCAGACACGGCATCTTCATGCCGCGGTGCTGTTGAAAATACCAGTTCATTCTCATCACCACCGCCGGGAGCATCACATCGTCCGCCTTTACGTAAGCGATCGCCGCTGCCGACAACAGAGCATTCGGGATCGACATCTCAATTTCGACGCCCGATTGCCGGGCAACATGGTCAAGATCCTGGGCGAGCTCATCTGAAATATCGATAGCGGCGGAAGCGATGCCACCCAAAGATGACCAAATTGCCGTTCTCGATCGTGCGCACTGGTAGCAGTCGATCA
>CAYXUT010000047.1:0-17965 GCA_964468005.1 uncultured Magnetovibrio sp.
AGGGTCTCGCCCAGGCAGTTAACAAGATTGGCAAGGTTGTGACCCTGATCACCGATATTGATCAAAAATCCAACTGCCTCTGTCCAGTATAGACTTTCGTTAGACCTTGAAGAACGATTCGGCACCATTGCGTGCTTGTTCTTTTTCTTGGATCATCTCACGTACGCGCACGATTTCAGCCTCCAGTTCTTCGATATACTCACCCAGCGCCTCGATGGAGAGCTCTTCTAGCTTCTTCGGTTCCGTCTTCTTCTTTGGTTGATCCGGCTCGTCCCAATTCATCACATTCTTCCTACCAGACGTCCGCTTGTTTCCGCCCCACCATCATATTAGACAAGGCAACCAAGGATCAAATTGCAATAGGCGGAGCTACCATGACCATGCACAAAAAAATGACTTGCATTGAAATCAGCGAGCCCGGCGGACCGAAGGTGCTGAGGGCTGCCAAACGTGCCGTGCCGACAACTGCTGCCGGTGAGGTTCTGGTCAAGGTTGCCGCCGCCGGCGTCAATGGCCCGGACATGATGCAACGGAAAGGTCTATACCCGCCGCCGAAAGGAGCCTCGGATTTGCTTGGCCTGGAGATTGCCGGTGAGGTGGTAGCGCTCGGCGATGACGCTAGCGGTTGGCAGGTTGGTGACCAGATCTGTGCGCTGGCCAATGGCGGCGGTTATGCGGAGTATTGCGCCGTCGATGCCAACCACTGCCTGCCCGTGCCGACCGGCATGTCGCTTAGCGACGCCGCATCGCTGCCGGAAACCTACTTCACTATCTGGAGCAATATCTTCATGACGGCCGAGCTTGTCGACGGCAAGATTTATCTGGTGCACGGTGGCGCTGGCGGTCTTGGCACCACATCTATCCAGCTTGGCAAGGCTTTTGGCGCAATCGTCGTCGCCACCGACAGCCCGGCAAGTCGCACCGCCATCTGCTCAGAGCTCGGCGCCGATCGAGTCATCGACTATGTGAAAGAAGATTTCGTCAATGTGGTGCGTGACGAGTTTGGCGGAGCTGACCTGATCCTCGATATCGTCGGCGGCGCTAACATTGCGCGCAATATCAAGGTGGCTAATCATGATGCGCGCATCGTACAGCTGGCTTTTGCAGCTGGCTCCAAGGTCGATGTCAATTTGATGCCAGTGATGTTGAAACGCCTGACCTATACGGGCTCGACCTTACGCAGCCGGCCGACAAGTCAGAAAACGGCCATTCGTGATGAACTTAAGGATAACGTCTGGCCACTGTTTGACAGCGGCCAGTTAAAACCGGTAGTTGGCAACATCTTACCTCTGACAAAGGCCTCCGAAGCCCATGCGCAAATGGAATCCGCCGCCCACACAGGTAAGATAGTGTTGACGGTGTAACTGCCCCGGAAGGGGGATGGATGTTTGACCAGAACCTCGAGAAAACGCTATAAGGTAAAAAGATTTTTCGAACCGGCACCGTGAACGGCGCCGGTCGATTTTTTGGAAAAGGACTTTGACCATGGCGCATCCCCTGATGCCCAAAGCTACAGCCGTATGGCTGATTGACAACACAACACTGACCTTCAACCAAATTGCCGGCTTTTGCGGTCTGCATGAGCTTGAGGTCCAGGCCCTGGCCGATGGCGAAGTGGCGCCCGGTATGCATGGCCTCGATCCCGTTGCGCGCGACGAGTTGACACAAGACGAACTCGATCGCTGCCAAGCGGATTCGAGTGCACGCCTGGTCATATCAAAAACGGACAAGCCACAGCCCAAGGCGCGATCCAATGGCGCACGCTATACCCCAGTATCAAAACGCGCCGACCGGCCCAATGCCATTGCGTGGCTATTGAAGAACTATTCCGAATTGACCGATGCGCAGATTTCCAAACTTATCGGCACGACCAAGCCGACCATCAACGCCATCCGTGACCGGACACACTGGAACACCCTGAATATTAAGCCGCAAAATCCGGTGGGATTAGGACTGTGCAGCGGTGATGATCTGGAAAAATCAATTGCATTAGGCCGCGCACGCACGGGCAAGAGGCACGCGCCCGGCGCCGCCACTGCGCCGGACGGAGTGGTTCCCCCCGATGCGCCGGAACCGGCACCCGTAACCGAGCATCCGGTCGCCATGCCCCCAGCCGTGGAACCGGCCAATGAGGAACCAGCCGAACCGTTCACCCAGCCGGATGGGCCGGTTGCCCAATCGAAAAGTAAAGATATTCCGAAAGACCCTTGGGCGACAGACTGAGACGGAGATTTAATTCTCTGCTGGATTCAGATTCACCGCTCGCGCCTCGTGTGAGCGAAGGACCGCGGCATGCGAAAGGTCCGGCGGCTTAGCCAAGTCTTTGATGAACCGGTCGCACCCGGTGAGTAGTGCCACGACCTCGGTCCCAAGCCGCAACTTACCAGAGTGAGAAACAGATGCTTCCTGTAATTCAGTCATCACAAATGATTTCTGATAACAATGCGTTCGCGTCAATGCGCACATTCAGGTCGATCTCAGCCTCGCCGGGCACGCGGATGCGTGTGTACTTGAACTCCGGCGCATCTACGGGCACGGTGGCGTCGAATCCGAGCTTCGAACTGACGCCATCGTCGGCCGACGGATCCAACTTAGAGCCCTGTGAACCTTGCACCACCACGAGATCGCGGTGCGCCTGGAAACGCGTCGCCACGGCCCATTCGACCTCAGTTGGGTCGTGCACGTCGACATCCTTATCAACGACGGTGGCGTGCTTGATGTCGTAATGACTTGAGAGCGCCGCCATCAAGATGTTCTTGCCCTCGCCGGCATAGCGTTTCATGACCTGCACATAGAGGTGATAACGGCAGGTGCCACCGCGCGACAAGTGAACATCCGTTACGCCCGGAAAGTTCTGGCGTAAATAGGGCAATATGGTCGCCTCGCGCGGAATGGCCCCCAGTAAAAGATGCTCCCAGCCACCACCGACGATGGTGTGAAAAATTGGGTTCTTGCGGTGCGTCACCTTGGAAACCCTGATCACATGGCGCTCGGCGCGCTCGCCGTAATACTGTGGAAACTCGCCGAAGGGTCCTTCCGGGGCGCGGGTATCGGCGAGGATCTTGCCTTCGATAACGATCTCGGCATTGGCCGGCACCTTAACCTTGCTTCCGAGGCACTTCACCACTTCTAGCGGCGCCCCGCCAAGCGCGCCGGCGATTTCAAGCTCATCAAAATTTAAGGGCACGACGGTCTGCGAAGCCAGCAAGGTTGCGGCGCTGTTGCCAATAACGAGCGCGATATCGAGGTCATCGCCTTCGCTCTCCGCCATCTCGAAGAACGCCAACGTATGACGCGGTAAGATAAGTGCGCCAAGTTCCTTCGGCCCTGACAGTTGCAGCCGGTGTAGGGAGACGTTCTGCACCCCGGTCTTGGGATTTCGCGAAATGGCGAGCGCGGCGGTAATATAGGGACCGCTATCGAATTCGTTATGAGTAGGGACCGGCAACAGTTGGGCGAGGTCGGGATCGTCGTGGACGACCTGCTGGCAGGGTGCATCTTCAACCAGCCTTGGCTTCAAGGGATTGGCGGCAGCATCTTGAACCGCATCAACAAGTTCACTTTCTCGTAGACCCAGTGCTTCGGCAATCCAGGCGCGGTTAGATGCTAGACCGGAGACCACCGAAACGTCGTGCCCATTGGGCTTTGGGAAGAAGGTCGCTTGTTTACCATCCAGCCGATTGGCAATACCGGCAAGTTCGTAGCGGAGATCGACGCCTTCCTTGGCAACTGCCAGCCGCCCGCTCGTTTCTAAATGCCGCAACCAGTCACGAAGATCGTAGTCTCGGCGGCGATTGTGCTCGCTGTTCGAATCTCCCGACATTTCAATTCCTTTCCTATTCGACGACCGCCGCTGGCGACACTCCGGTTCGCGTGGGCGCGGCCTTAACGCCTGAGCCCCGTTGCGGCACCTTCGGCAATGCAAAGCCCTGCTGGTGGCAGATGCGTGTAACTAATGCATATTTCCAGAAGAAGCCGCCGGCAACAGTCACCATGCCGGCAACGGCTGCAGCCTTCGGCATGGCGATGGAAACAGCAAACAGCAATGCCGGCGTGCCGAATGCAGCAATCATCAACATCGGCATCATGCCGCTAATGTCTTTCATTGAAAGCGGGCCGATGCCACTGGCGCTCCCTGTCTGGTGGTAGAGGACCCATAGCCCGCCAATCAGGATGGCGAGCGTCAGGCCGGCAATACCCACTTCGCCAGCAATCGCACTATGCGTACCGATGGCCGATAAAATGACAGCAAACAAGCCGACGCCCTCGAACAATCCGGTGGTCATCAGCATCCACGGTATCAAGGGTACCCGCCAGGCTGGGATACCCTTGGACGAAAATAGTATCTGCGCCTGGCAATACAGAAATCCGGCTGCGGAGATGCCAGTCAAGGCGTAGATGCCTGGCCCCGGCCACAGAACAGATCCCGCCACCGCCGGATAAAATAGCGCGACGCAATAGGTCTCGCGCGTCATCCACGAACTCTGCGGACGGCGCAACACATAGAGGAATCTCATCTTGCGGCCAAGCTTAAGGAACACGAAGAACAGACCGACGGCCATGATCGCCGCCGCAGGCACCAGGATTTTTGGCAGCACCGCGCCGTCAATCCATCTGGCCAGATAAGCGAGCCAAGCGATGAGCGCCAGTCCCGATGCCATACCGCCCAAGGAAAAGTTCATCGCGGCACGGTAGTCCCAGAAGGTCTGGCGCTCACCGACCAGTGCATTGTGGCTGTCGGATAGCGCCGCATCGTCGGCGTCGTCGGCACCGATGTCGCGGCCCGGCGTCGACGCTGGCACTTCGTACAAGTAACGAACGCGCGGGTTGGTGCCAAGCTCCGCATGCATCTGGAAGGATTGATTGTCACGGATCAGGCGCGAAACATCACTCTCGGCATCATCTAGATCTCCGAACTTAAGTGCCTGGGCAATGCAAGATGTAACGCAGGCCGGCGTCGCATCCATGTCCCTGCCCGGCACCTGGCCGTTATCCGCTGCCGCGTCAATGCGCTCCATACAGAAACTACATTTATTGGCAACACCCACGCGCTCTTCGTGCGGACGCAGCATCTCTTGTGCCGTCGGACCGTCGCGGTAATACCATTTCTTTTCATTCACGATGGAGCGCGCCTGATAGGGGCAGGCGACCACGCAGGATGCGCAACCGATACAGATGTCGTAGTCGATGGTAACCAAGCCGTCGGCGCGCCTGGCCGTGGCACCCGAAGGACAGACCGGCACGCAGGGCGGATTTTCGCAATGCTGGCAGCCAGTAACGACAAACAGCCGTTCCACATTGGGAAACTTCCCGTACTCTACATCAATGACCCGTCGCCACTGCACGCCCGGCGGCGTTGCGTTGGCTTCTTTGCAGGCGATGGTGCAAGTCTGGCACCCGACACAGCGGTTGAGATCGACAGTCATCCCCCAAGCGGTCATTGATTACGCCTCCTTGCGCACGGCCACGCGCATTAGATCGGCTCCGCTGCCCGTTGCGTCGGTGAGAGATAGTGATAGCGCGGTAATGGTATTCAGGCTCGCCATATTGAAGTCCTTGGCAACCGGCGTCGCCCAATGATCGAACTGACCGATCATCAATACGGTATCGGGGCGTATACCCTCACGCAGCACAGCGCGGCTCGATGTCGTGCCGGCTGCGGATTCGACGGTGATCGGGTCTCCATCCTTTATATCAAGCTCGCGCGCGCGCGTCCGGTTGATGACGACACCATTGTGGCCGGAAACGTTCTCGGCCATTTCACGAATCAAAGGGATACCAACATTGGCGCCCCAGGCGTACTGCATGGACCGTGATGTGAGTGCCCAGAACGGAAACTCGTCCGGATCACGGCCGACCTCTGTGGCATAGTTGGTCCAGATGTCAGAAAACCGTTCGTAACCCGGAAACGGCTCATATTCCGTCAATTGATGATCCCACCATTCGATGCCGCTTTCGTGCAGACGTTCGCGCAATTGCGCACCGTGGCGCTTGATGCGCTCTTGGAAGGGAATTTCGAACCTGAGCCCCTGGTCTTTCAAGCGCGGCTGAAGATACCATTCGAGTTGTGAGAAGGGCCTGAGCAAGAAACCGTGTTCCTTGAAGTAGTCGATACCGACGACCTCTTCACCATTGGTCAGGTCGTGGCTGGCAGCCTTGGCAACTGCATCCCAGATCTCCTCGTGGCCGTATTCACGTTCTGGATCGAGGGCATAGTCGAACCCCTTGCCCGTCAACCGCATGCCTGCCGAGCCCCGGTTGATGGCTTCATTGTACTGGCTCAGGATGCCGATTCTCTTGGCCAGCTCAGTGCCGATGTCGGTCATGTCCATGCATTCGCCGGCCGGCTGCACCGCCGGTTGGCGCACGGCCCAACCTTCGTGCCACCAAAAGTTCTCGCCCGATCCGGTACCGCCCAAACGGCTTAGTTGCAGGCTTTCTATGTCGCCCGCTTCCGGCAGCAAAACGTCCGCCATGTAGTTGGTCTCGTCCAGCGTGTAGGCAAAGGCCACCGTGAACGGAAACTCTGCAATACGTTCAGCCACTTCTGGCGCATTCCAAGACGAGATCGCTGGGTTGGTGCGATAACAGAGCCAGAGTTCCGGGAGTGTCTGGCGCGGCCAGGCGTCCGGGCTTTCCTTCTGGAATAGCCAAGGCAGGTGCGCGGGCCCAAGCGCCGCCGACCATGGCGAATTGCCGGCAAGCGGTACCAACGTCATGAATCCGTTGCGGATACCGGGCTTCGATGCCCAAGATCCTTTGTCCGTGGCGTTGAATGGGTAATGCATGAATCCATCCGGTCCCGGCGTCGCGCTATTGAGGCGGTTGTTGGCCGGCCGGTTCAAGCGCACCTTGGTACCAAGCGTACCACCCGGCACTTCCAACGCGCCCACCAGGCAAGCCAGCGTCGTGCGCCCCCAAGTCATCTGGTAGCCACCCCAGCCATTGTTGACACCCTTGCCAAGCATGATACCGACGGGCCTAAGCGGCAGCGTGCGGCCATCGATCTCGATGGTCTGACCAACCCGCGCATGGGCGAGAAACTCATCCGCAATGCGACGGATGGTCTCAGCCGGCACATCACATTCCAATTCCGCCCATTCCGGCGTGAACTTCGCTATGTGCTCGATCAACAGTTCGAAAGCCGGCCGAGCCTCGGCGCCCTCATGGTGCCACTCCTCGTCGTCGGGGCCCTGTTCGATTCCTGTAATCTTGTAGCTGCCTTCCAGTGCTGGTTCGGAGATCTTGGCGTCATAGGGCTTGGCGGTGTTGTCAGCGGCGTCCCAAATCAGCGGCTTGTGGCTTTCGGCGTCGCGCATGAAGTAACCGTTGGGACCGACCAAATAGGGAGAATTGGTTTCGGTCCTGAGGAACGGCACATCGCAGACCTCACGCCAATTGCGTTCGTGCAGGACGCGATAAATGATGGCGAATAGGAAGGCAGGATCGCTTTTCGGCTTGATCGGTACCCACTCGGCTGACAATGCGCCGGTCACCGACATGTGCGGCTCGATCTGCACGCGCTTCAGGCCACGTCCACGTGCATTGGCTTCGCGCCAAACACCGCAAACCCCGGCGGATGCTTCCTGGTTGTTGCCGAAATTCAGGATGTAGTCGCAATTTTGCGAATCAACGACCACCGTAAAGGCCCGATGCCAGAGCTCTCCATAGAGATGCTCCGAGTGGTAGCACTTGGCGCCCTGCCCCGAGCCGAAACCGAAATCAGCTGTCCCCCAGGCCGACAAGAATGCCGGAAAAGCCCCCATGTAGCGCGCCGGCGTACCGCCGCCGCCAAATGTGACGGCAACTTTAGGATAACCCTCCTCGTCGCGCAGCCCTTCGGCCTTGATCTTATTGAACCGCGCCGCGACCATATCGAGCGCCTGATCCCAGGAAATTTCGACGAATCCCGGGTCATGTTTGCGTCCCTTTAAAGGGTTCGTGCGCTTCATCGGACGGGTGATGCGGTTGGGGTTGTAGGTCTTCTGGATTAGCCCATAGGCCTTGACGCAGACCCTTCCTTGAGCTGGGTGTTCGACGGCATCAAAGTTAGGTTCGATACTGCGTGCAACACCGTCCTCAACTTCAACCTTGAAGAGATCAGGCCCGCAGACGCATTGGTTGCAGTAGACCGGAACCTTGCGGCGCGAAGCGCCTTTTTCCGCATCCCCATCCGGCGGTGTCATATCCCTTTGGCCTCACTCATCTTCGCTCGCTTGGCCTCAAGGCGGCTTTTCTGTTGACCCAGTTCGACGACGAAACGCGCGTGCTTGCCACGCCCGACCTGGTCGATTTGGTCGTGCACCTCGAAATCGAAGGATATCTTAGGTCCCTTAACCTCGGTCACAGTGGCGGTGATATCCGTCCACATGCCGATTAGGGTCGGCCCCATATGGTCGATTTCGACCCGGATGCCGACGGAATTCTCGTTATCGTCCAAGAATTCTTTAACGAACTGGAGACAAGTCTGTTCCATATCGCGTACCATCTCGGGCGTCGCATAGACCCGTAGGTCCTCGCCCATGAAGCCGATGGTGCGGCCCTTGTCGATATCAATGCGTCTGGTTCGGCTCATGCCGACTTCAAGGCCGTCTTTCATAATGCGATCTCCTGTTTGGGTTGGCAGGCATAGATTTTTAGAAGGTCGTGTTTAAGGACTTTGCCCATAGCGCTTTTCGGCAGTTCCTCCACAAAGACCATGCTTCTAAGAATCTTGTAACTGCCGATGTGCTCGCGACAAAGGCCAATCAGTTCTTCGCTCGACGGCCGCCAATCAGGCGCCGGCACGATGATGGCAAACAATGCCTCGCCAAACTTCCGATCGGGTACGCCAATCACCGATACCTCCCTGACACCATCGTGACGACCAATTATCTCTTCTACCTCGCGGGTATAAATATTCTCACCGCCCGAAATGATCATGTCCCGCTTGCGATCCACGAGATACAGAAAACCGTCCGCGTCCAGTCGGCCAACATCGCCGGCTTTGTACCATGGAGCCGGATGGTATTCTGCAGGGCTGAAGTCAGCGTCAACACGTCAGACTTTTCCCCGATAGTCTGGATGTCATGATGGTCTCCCTTGCGCCCAAACCTATCACGCCCACCCACATTAAAAACGTTTTTTGCCGGTGGCGGTTCCATGCCAAAGTATGGATTGTAATGGGTCGACTTCTCTGGCCAGTGTCTCGGCTGACGCAACGCCAAGAAAATTGCCACCAGGGAGAAAATTTATGGATACCAAGCCCCCGCCTTTTCTCTTGGCCGTGTCATCGGACGCTACCCACGTAGAATAATAAGCAAGGCAAAAACCAGCATGCGCCCGAGACGGGCGGCAGCACCTTTCAACATCGTTATTCTCCAATGTTCAAAACATTACAGGCAATTCACAAGAATATTTCGCACCAATAGCATCATCCTCTGCAACTTCGTGACCGTTTGGCACAATTACTAGGTCAGCGTCGCACATTTCGGGAATCTGGCCCCAATCTTGCCTTACATTTAGTAATAATGGGAAGCGCGGCGGTTTCATTCGCATTTGCGCATGAATAATAGGCAAATGGATTTTCTTATGCCTAATTTTTATGCACATAGGTGCTTTTCCCATAAGTTGGGCGATATTAGGGGAATAAACATGATGAAGACGACCTTGAGACGTGCCGCGATCCTGAACATCATCGCATCGGCGCTGGTGGCGTTGCCTTCGGTGGCGAACGCCGCCGAAGGCACCTTGAGCGGCGCCAATACGGCCTGGATCTTGACCTCGACGGCGTTGGTTTTATTCATGACACTGCCTGGTCTGGCGCTCTTTTATGCCGGCTTGGTGCAGGCCAAGAACGTACTGTCAGTGATGATGCACTGCTTCGCCATCGCGTGCCTGATGTCGCTGTTGTGGCTGATCGCGGCCTACAGCCTGGCCTTCGGTGACGGCGGCACCGCCAACGCTTTCGTTGGCGGCTTGGGCAAGGCCATGCTTTCAGGCGTCGGCTTCGATACGTTGAGCGGAGATATACCTGAATCGGTCTTTTTCATGTTCCAGATGACCTTCGCCATCATTACCCCGGCACTAATCGTCGGCGCCTACCCCGAGCGCATGCGCTTCCCTGCCGTGCTGCTGTTCAGCGCGTTCTGGTTGCTCATCGTATACGCGCCAGTCTGCCACTGGATCTGGGGTGGCGGCTGGCTCGCAGACATGGGTGTCATGGATTTTGCCGGCGGTCTGGTCGTGCACGCCACAGCGGGGACATCAGCATTGGTCGTGGTCAAGTTGCTCGGCAACCGCAAAGACTTTCCCACGCATCTGCGTCCGCCACATAGCCCGGGCCTGACGATGATGGGTGCGGCTATGCTTTGGGTCGGCTGGTTCGGCTTCAATGCCGGCAGCGCACTGTCGGCCGGCAGTAGCGCCGGCATGGCCATGACCGTTACCCATATTTCCGCCGCCACCGCGTCGCTGGTATGGGTGGTCATCGAATGGAAGAACTTCGGCAAACCGTCTTTGGTCGGCATAGTTACCGGCATGGTCGCTGGTCTCGCCACTATCACGCCGGCATCTGGTTTCGTCGGCCCGCTCGGCGGGCTTTGCATCGGCCTTGCCGGCGGCGGCGTCTGCTATCTCGCGGTCAATATCGTCAAACAGCGTTTCAACCTCGATGATTCGCTCGATGTCTTCGCCGTACACGGTGTAGGCGGCGTTCTTGGTACCTTGATGGTAGCGGTCTTCGCGCTGCCATCGCTGGGCGGCGTTGGTCTCGCCGAAGGTGTCAGCGTCGGCTCACAGCTTGGCGTCCAGGCAACCGGCGTTATTGCCGTCCTGGTTTGGTCGGTGATCGCCAGCTTCATAATCCTGAAAATTACCGCCGCGGTAACGGGGCTGCGCGCCGACGACGACGAAATCACCGAAGGCATGGACCTCGCCTACCACGGTGAGCAGGACTACAACTTCTAGAGTAGGGTTTGGTCGCGCTTCTCCGAAACGCTCGGCTTACGGGTCATTAGGTCCTTGCCCCCTGGGAGGCAAGGGGTGTCCTTAGCGCAACACGTCATGCCCACCAAAGGGCCCAAGGGCCCTTTGGTTTTTCTCGACATCACACCACCGGGCAGAGCCCGCCATCAACGTTCAGCGCCACGCCGGAGATATAACTGCCTTGTTCGGACGCCAGGAAACAGGCAGCGTTGGCGAATTCCTCTGCCGTGCCAAGCCGACCCATGGGCAGCGTAGCGCTCATCTCCGCATAGTATTCATCAAGCGTACGGCCCTTGTCCTCGGCCGCGTGGCGGCGCACCCATTGGTCGCTTTCAATGCGCCCGACCAACAACGCATTGACCAATACGTTGTCGGCCACCACTTCCTTGGCTATCACCTTGGTCAGCGCCATGCCCGCCGCCCGAGTAACAGCGGTCGGGGCGCCTTCCGCCGGCGGCGCCTTGGCTCCGGTATTGAGGATGTTGATCACCCGCCCCCATTTGCGCAAACGCATTTCCGGCAAAGCCAATCGGCAAAGTCGGATAGCGGCGAACAGCTTGAGATCGATATCGGCCTGCCAGATTTCATCGCTGATATCAGCGAACGGTCCACGCTGGGACGAGCCAGCATTGTTGACCACCACGTCAACCTGTCCCAGGGCCTTGACCGCCGCGTCATAGGCCGCCTGGCAGCCCTCGTCAGTGGAGACGTCACCCGGCACACAGACGATCTTGGCGCTGGTTTTTTGTTCGATCTCGATCTTCGCCTCATCCAGCACCTCGGCACGACGCGCTACAATGGCCACCTCGGCGCCAGCGCCAGCGAAGCGCTCGGCCATGGCCTTGCCAAGCCCCAGGCTGGCGCCGGTGATCAAGGCCTTGCGGCCATCCATGCGTAATTCCATCGTAATTTCCCTTCGATTGGTGTTCTTGAATTCAAACGCAGTTAGTGACAGCGTCGCACACGCCAGTGTTGAAGTGATTGGTCGTAAATTTAATCACTCACTTAACACATGTCATCCCTCGCACTTTCCAATCGTTCTAGACTTTCGCCGCGCTTTCGCTAGGATGCGCCTTTTTGAGGGAGACCGACTGTTGTGCATGCATTTCGCTCACCCCGGCTGTTCCCGCATCTGATCGCACTGGTAGGTGTACTTGCGATCGCAACGCTCGGCATCATGCCAATCGCCAAGCCGCAAGCCGCACCGATAGAGCGCAGCCTAGAAGCGGCTCTGAATTTTATATGCACGCCGGGCGGCATCAAGAAACGCCCGCGTTCGTCGGATCAACAGGCTCCCACTCCAGTCGATTCCTGTCTACTCTGCTCGTGCCTATCGACCCCCGCATTAGCATCGGAAGTGACTTGGCAACCGTTCACCGCCGAAGCCAGAGAAACCACTTCATATGTCCGTGCCTCAGGTACGTTCATAGAACGCCTCGCCAATCCGAATCTTGGGCCGCGCGCACCGCCGAAATTCCTCGTTTGACCCTACCCCCGCCGTATGGCGGACCGAAACGAAAATCAAACGAAGGACAAACCTATGACTACCAGACATATAGTACTCGCCATAACGGGTCTATTTCTCGCACTACCATTCACCCTGGGCACGATCCATGCCGCCTCGCACGGCACCAAGGTGGACAACCTTGAAATCACCGGGGCATGGGCTCGCGCGACACCGCCTCGCGCCAAGAACGGCGGCGCTTTCCTGACCGTCACCAACCACGGCATGGTCGCCGACAAGCTCGTCGCCGCCAGCACCGAGATGGCCAAAAAGACCGAGCTCCATAACCACATTAACGACAACGGCATCATGCGCATGCGGCACGTGCCACACGTTGAAGTGCCCGCGCATGGTCAGGCTGTGCTCAAGCCCGGCAGCTACCATGTCATGATGATGGGTCTGAAGGGGCCCTTGAGAGAAGGTGAGATGCTGATGGTCAAGCTGACTTTCAAAAAGGCCGGCACGGTTATGGTGCATATGCCGATCATGAAAGGTACGGCCATGCCGAAAGGCGTGAAAATGCAGCACAAACACAACTGATTTTTACCATCCATTGATTGCGAATACCGCGTCGCGCCGTTAAGGTGCGGCCCGCTTCGCATTGAGAAATGACAGGAGACGAGCATGGACGTCGAACCGAGCAGCAAGTTGCGGCTGGGTATCCCAAAAGGCAGCCTGGAAGCTGCCACCATCGAGCTGTTCAAACAGGCCGGCTGGACGGTCACGCCGCGCTCGCGAAACTACTTTCCAAGCATCAACGACCCGGAGATCGAATGCGCCCTCGTGCGTTCCCAGGAAATGGGCCCCTACGTTGCCGAAACCAACCTGGATGCCGGGCTTTGCGGCATTGATTGGCTGATGGAAACGCAAACCCTGGACGACCTCGAAATCATCTCCGATCTGTTCTACTCCAAAACATCCGACAAAAAGGCCCGCTGGGTTTTAGTCGTCGATGCCAAAAGCCCGATCCAGTCGGTCAAGGACCTGGAAGGCAAGACCATCGCCACCGAATTAGTCGATTACACCAAACGCTATCTTAAGGAACACGGCATCACCGCCAAGGTTGAGTTCTCATGGGGCGCGACGGAAGCCAAAGTGGTCGAGGGCATGGCCGACGCAGCTGTCGAGATCACCGAGACCGGTTCGACCATCCGCGCACACGGCCTCAGGATTGTTTGCGATTTGCTCGAAACCCACACCGTCTTCTTTGCCAACAAGAAAGCCATGGCCGACAACTGGAAGCGAAGCAAGATCGACCAGATCGCACTGTTGATCCAGGCCGCCCTCGATGCGCGCCAAAAAGTGCTATTGAAGATGAACGTTGGCGAGAAAAACTTAGACAGCGTCGTCGGATTGTTGCCGAGCTTGCACGCGCCGACCGTCAACCGCTTGGCCGAGACCGGCTGGTCAGCGGTTGAAACTGTTGTCGATACGCATGCGGTGCGTACTCTGATCCCGCGCCTCAAGGCGGCCGGTGCGGAGGGCATCCTGGAGTTGGACCTCAAGAAAATCTGTTAACCGAATCCAGAACCCAGCGATCCGCTTCGTTAGTCTCCATCGCCGAGACCGCTACCCTATGACCTCGTCATTCCTGCGAATGCGGGAACCTAGTCGATAGTGCAGAGTTCGGAGTTGAGAGCCTTTAGTTGCCCCACCTTCACGGAGTAGAGGATGGGATTCTAAACATTATCCAGACCTATTTACACACCTACCTCAAATAATCCCGCGCTGACGCAAGTCCTCGATCGCTGCCGCATCAAAGCCAATGCCCTCCAGCACCTCTTCCGTATGCTCGCCCGAGTTCGGCGTCGGCATGCCGGTGCGTGGCTGATAGCGCGAGAGATTGATCGCCTGGCCCAACAGTTTCATCTCACCAAGATCGGCATGGTGCACCGGATGCTTCATGTTGACGTGCTCGACCTGCGGGTCGGCGAACATCTCGTCAATGGAGTAAATTGGCCCACAGGGCACGCCGGCCTCGGTCATCTCCTCGATCCACTCAGCCGAGGTCTTTTGCACAGTGTACTTTTCGATCTCTGTGTTGACGGCATTGCGGTTGTCAGAGCGCGCCGCGCCAGTGGCGTAGTCCGGATGGTCGCGGATGTCGGGCGCATCCAGAACATCGCAAAGTCGGTCCCACATGATGTCGCCTGCTGCCGCAATGTTCATATGCCCATCCCTGGTCTTAAAGACGCCGGTCGGGATCGAAGTCGGATGGTTATTGCCGGCTTGCGGTGCCACCTCGCCGGCGACCAGCCAGCGCGCCCCCTGGAAATCGAGCATAGCGATCATCGCCTCCAACAGCGAAGTATGCACCCACTGCCCCTCACCGGACGCCTCGCGCTCCAAGAGCGCGATTAGGATGGCAATGGTAGTGTAGTTGCCGGCACTTAAATCGGCGATTGGAATACCAACGCGCACCGGCCCCTGGCCCGGAAGCCCGGTAATAGACATCAGCCCGCCCATGCCCTGGGCGATCTGGTCGAAGCCGGGACGTTTGGCGTAGGGCCCGTCCTGGCCAAAGCCGGAAATCGAAGCAACGATAATACCGGGATTGACGGACTTCAAGCTCTCGTAACTGACCCCCAAGCGCACCTTGACATCGGGCCGGTAATTTTCCACTACCACATCGGCATCGGCGACCAACTTCTTGAAGATCTCAAGCCCCTCCGCCTCTTTCAAATTCAACGACAATGAGCGCTTGTTCCTGTGAATGTTCTGGTAATCCGGCCCGGTGCGCGAACCTCCCATGCCCTTGGATTTATCGACCGCCGCCGGCGCTTCAACCTTAATCACGTTGGCACCCCAATCGGCCAGATGGCGAACCGCCGTCGGCCCCGAGCGCACGCGGGTCAGGTCGAGAATGGTAAACCGGCTAAGCGGTCCCTGATAGTCGTCGGACATAGTGGCTTCCTCCCCATAGACTTGTTAGGAAGACGGTATCGCGCGGGGGGGCGGGTGGCAAGGTGAGGGGAAGACCCGGCTCAAACCATACCACAAGCGTGTCTTCGGGTCTTGCCCCGGCGTTTTGTCCCCACCGTTTTTTGATTTCTGCCTTAGCCCAGCATGCTGATCATCTTTTGCAGTTCTAGAGACTTCGGTTATTAACTCGTATCAGTCGTTACATTGGCTTCCATCTCATTGAACCAATTATAATGACGCGACGATCGTTACTGGCGCTAACGATCCTAAAGTTGTGAACAATATGGTTGGTGCATTCGCGTCGGTTCTCACCTGATAATTCAAGGTCAATACGAATGCCATTGTACTCCGTTTCTAATAAAGGAAATACGGGTATGGTGTAAAATGCAGTTACGCTCCATCAGTATTCAAGTTGTGTTGGTTTGCCTAACCGTGCCCCCTGGTCCGCAAAAAAACAGCGTTCCAAATGATCCACTTATAGCGGCAAAACGAGAGGAAACATCAACCGTCCCCGGGCAGATGAGGAGAACAAAGTGGATAAGCTCGTAATGTTACACCCATTCTCTAAACGCCACAGTGATGTATGTCACTTCCCCAAACTTTTTTCCAAAGGCGTGTGACAGGCCTGGTTCGCGACGATACATTGCCGCCTTCTTAGCCGGGTCCGGGAGGAGTTTTGACATGACCGTGGGGGACAATCTTCGCAATGGTGGCCAGCTTTTAGTCGACTCGCTTCTCGCCAACGGCGCAGACATGGCATTCTGCGTGCCAGGCGAGAGCTACCTGACGGCCTTGGACGCGCTCTACGATGCACCGGAGATCGATTTGCTCACCTGTCGCCAGGAAGGCGGGGCGGCAATGATGGCCGATGCCTACGGCAAGCTGACTGGCAGGCCGGGGCTTTGTTTCGTGACGCGAGGCCCGGGCGCGACCAATGCATCGAGTGGCGTGCATGTAGCGTTTCAAGATTCGGTCCCAATGATTCTGCTCGTCGGCCAGGTCGGGCGTTCCATGCGAGATAGGGAGGCCTTCCAGGAAGTCGATTACCGCCGCATGTTCGGGCAGATGACAAAATGGGTAGCAGAAATCGATATGGCCGAGAGAGTGCCGGAATACATCAACCGCGCCTACCACACGGCGATGGCCGGACGCCCCGGCCCCGTCGTGCTAGCGCTGCCCGAAGACATGCAAGATGATCGCGCACCAAGCATTCTCCTGAACACCGCGCACCGCGTGGAAGCCGCGCCGAGCGTCGAGGCTATGACAGACTTTCGCACACGATTGGACGGAGCCGAACGGCCGCTGGTCATCTTGGGCGGCAATTTCTGGACGCAGGCTGGCATCGATGACATCCGCGCTTTCGCTGAAGCCAATCACCTGCCGATTTCATGTGCGTTCCGCTACCAGCACCTCTTTAACAACGAGCACCTCAACTACGCCGGTGACGTCGGTATCGGCATCAACCCATCGCTGGCAGATCGCGTCAAGAGTGCCGACTTACTGATCGCCGTAGGTCCGAGATTGGGCGAGATGACCACCGGCGGCTATAGCTTGCTCGATATCCCTATGCCGAAGCAGGATCTGGTGCACATCCATCCGGGCGCCGAGGAACTAGGTCGGGTCTACAGGCCGGTACTGGCCATCAATTCCGGCATGGCGGCCTTCGCCAAGGCTTGCACAGATATGGCACCGGTGCACGGTCCCTGGGCCGAGGATACCAAGAAGGCCCATGCCGATTACCTAGCCTGGAGTGAACCCACGGACGTACCGGGCGACGTCAATGTCGGCCAGATCATCCACATGATCCGCAACGCCATGCCCAACGACGGCATCATCACCAATGGCGCGGGCAACTTCGCTGCCTTCGTGCACCGCTTCTTCCGCTATCGCGATTTCACCACGCAGCTGGCACCGACATCCGGGTCCATGGGGTACGGCGTACCAGCCGGCATTGCTGCCAAACGCGTCTTCCCGAAGCGCTGCGTGGTGACAGTCGCCGGCGATGGCGATTTCATGATGACCAGCCAGGAACTCGCCACCGCCGCGCATCACGGCATCAACGTCATCATCATCATCGTCAACAACGGCATGTTCGGCACCATACGCATGCACCAGGAAAAGCATTTCCCGGGTCGCATCATCGCCACCCAACTGGCCAACCCGGATTTCCGAATATTGGCCCAAGCCTATGGCGCGCACGCTGAGATGGTGAGTAGGACGAAAGACTTCCCGGCCGCCTTCGAGCGCGCACGGGAAAGCGGCAAGCCGGCGATAATCGAGCTCAAGGTCGACCCCGAAGCGATCACGCCGACATCAACGCTCTCAGGCCTTCGCGCCGCAGCGAAGAAAGGCTAGAAGGCCGATCCGCCCTCGAATCGTTGCAGAAGGGCTTTGGTCGCATTTGCGAGCGCGTCCACATTGTATGGCTTAGCCTGCGTGTGGCCCCAGACCGGGCTTGGCTAGGCTGGATCGTCCTTGGTCTGTATAACGATGTGGATATGCAGTTGTTCGACCTTGTTGCCAATGGCGGCTACGCTTACCTTGTGGGGCTCGCCGATCGTTTGCAAAGCACGC
>CAYXUT010000048.1:0-1638 GCA_964468005.1 uncultured Magnetovibrio sp.
TAAATAGCCTAGAATCATTAAAGAAAGCCCCGTCACCTCACACTTGAGGTGGCGGGGCTTTTTTTGCAAACATAGAACTTGGTTGTATTTTTTCAGAATATCGTTGGTTGCGATCTCACGGAAGTCTCGCCGCCATAAGATGTGCAAGAGATGACCAGCTACATGGCCAATCACGCACTGTTCGAAATGGTGATGTTGTTGATAGCCAAGCTAAGCTCGTCAGAGTGATCTACGGGACCTGCACCCCATTAGCGGAGGTGTAAATAGCGTAGACCGACTGGGTCGCGGAGATGAACAGCCGGTTTCTTTTCGCCCCGCCGAAAGTTAGGTTGGAAACCGTCTCCGAAATTAGGATTTTACCGAGCAACCTGCCATCCGGGTCGTAGCAATGAACACCATCCTGAGCACTAGTCCAAATGTTGCCATCCGTGTCAGGGCGAAAACCGTCCGATAATCCGGGGCTAACCTCGGCGAACACACGCCCATTGGTGAGCTCGCGACGGTTCCTCACGTCGAAGGCCCGTATGTGATGGGGGCCGTTCTCCGGGTCATGAGTAACACCAGAATCCGAAACATAGAAAATGCTCTCGTCCGGTGAGAAGGTTAGGCCGTTAGGCTTAACGAAATCGTCGGCGACGATCTCCAACTCGCTACTGGCGGGATCGCAGCGGAACACATAACAGTCGTCCAGCTCGGGGTCTGCCTTGTATCCTTCATAGTCACTGAGGATGCCGTAGGTCGGGTCACTGAACCAGATAGTGCCATCGGATTTAACAACGACGTCATTGGGTGAGTTAAGGCGCTTGCCTTGGTAGTTGTCGGCAATCACGGTGATGGTACCATCAAGCTCCGTCCGAGTGACACGCCGCCTGCCATGCTCACAACTGACCAGCCTGCCCTCGCGGTCACGCGTGTTGCCATTGGCGAAGTTCGAGTCGGCACGATAAACAGAAACACCGACACCATCGATCCAACGCATGATCCGGTTGTTCGGAATGTCGCTCCACAGCAACATCTGTGAATCGCGGAAGTAAACCGGTCCCTCGGTCCACAAGCAGCCGTCAGCGATTTTGATCAGGGCGGCGTTGCCTTCGATAAGGTCGCGGAAACGGTCATCGATGACTTCATAGTGTGGATTCATGACGCTTGTTTCCTATGGTGTCATGTTGCACGGCCAGCCAAATTGGGTCCGGCCAATTCGTATGATGGCGGAACCGGTATACGCTGACAATATGGGTCCATGTGAGGGTAGCAGGTGGCCCGCCGCTACTTCCCGCCGACAGGTGCCAATACAAAGCCCACACCTTCGCTCAACTCGCGCCGCGAGCCAGTGATGCGGAATGTGCGGCCATTGCGCCAGGGTTCCATCTGGTCGCGGTAGTGGCTTGAGAAGGGATTGCCTGATTGTCCGGTAGCGATGGTGAAGCGCGAGCGTTTCAAGTCATTAAGATCGTAGACCGCGCGGTAGCCGGGCCCATGGATATGGGCAAACGGCTGGGCCTGATTGTTGAGTCTCATGGCGCCCCGATTGACCGTCGCATTGCCGCCATCCGACTCAATTTTCAGGTTGGCGAGCGCGCCCAGTACCGGTACCTGGCCGAGTACCTGGTTGGCGAAACTAGCCTTATGCTCAGTTCC